>NZ_RZTT01000304.1 GCF_003996995.1 Mesorhizobium sp. M7A.T.Ca.US.000.02.2.1
GGCCTGCGCCGACGACGCCTGCTACGCGGCCAAGGCCGCCGGGCGGAACCGATTTGCCGTCTTCTCCACCGATACGGCATCGGGTTCGGTTGGCCTCAACGCGGCGCGCGTCGTCGCCGATACGGTCGATGCCATGGAAGACGGAAGGCTGAAGCTGTTTGGCCAGGAAATCCATCGGCTGGGCCGTCCCTGGCTGGAAAGCCGCCATGTCGAAGTGTTGGCCAGGCTCGCCGCCCGCAACGGCCGGCTGGTGCCACCCGGCGAGTTCATTCCGGTGGCCGAGCGGTTCGGCATCGCGTCGCGGCTCGACCGCTGGATCATCCGCACCGCGCTGTCGCGGCATGGTGCCGCCTTGCGTTCGGGGGCGTTGACGCTTGGCTTCAATCTGTCGGCGCAGACGCTGAGCGACCCGCAGCTTTGGGACTTCGTGGACAACGTCATAGAAGAAACCGGGGCGCCGCATTCGGGCATCGGCTTCGAGATCACCGAAACCGCCGCCGTCACCAATTTCGACGCCGCCGAACAGTTTGTGCGCAAGGCGCGCGAGCGGCGCTGCCGGGTCAGCCTCGATGATTTCGGCGCCGGTATGAGCTCGTTCGAATATCTCCGGCGGTTCCCCGTCGACACGATCAAGATCGACGGTTCCTTCATCGAACACATCACGCAAAGCCGTTTCGACCGCGAGATCGTGCTGGCCATCACCAGCATCGCCCGCAGCCTCGGCTGTGACGTGGTCGGCGAGAAGATCGAACAGCAGGACACGCTGGCCATGTTGAGCGACATGGGCGTCGCCTTCGGCCAGGGATTTTTGCTGCACCGGCCAGAGCCGCTGGAACGAATTGTCGCGCGTGCGACCAAGGGAGCGACGGCCCGCAAGGCATCGTGATCCGGGTGCGGCGAGTTTCAGGCCAGGCCGAACTGACCTGAAACTCGCCGCATTCTATCCGGTTCGCCGCGCCGTCGATTGCGGAAACTCCAGCACTCCAGCCTCGGGTCGCCTGTGCTGCGCTTCCGTCACCGCTTCGATCAACAGATCGAGCGCTTCACAGGCCGCGCGACTCATCTCGTCGTTGCCTTGCAGATAATGATAGGCTCGTTCGAGGTGGATGCGGGCGGCTGAAAAATCGCTGGTCAATGGTCCCTCCATGATCCCGCCCTAGAAGACCTTGCCGGAGACGAGGGAACGCCGGGTAAATATCCACAAGCGGCTTTTATTCAAATGCCGCCGAATGTTGCGGGGAGGCGCGCGGCGTTGATGCTGCCAATCTCCCCCCGTGGGGGAGATGTCCGGCAGGATAAAGGGGGGCGCTGTCCTGCCGACCTGAACAATCAGATTTTCGATCTGTTTCGCAGCCTGCACGCTTGATGAGATTGAAGATCTCCCCCACACGGGGGAGATTGGCGGCTTCACCGCCGCGTGTTTAGACTGTCAATTTCCTGCGCAAGGTGAGACCGATGATCGTCCAGGCCTGCATCAACGGCGCGCGCGTGCGCGATTTCCACCCGAAGCTGCCGCTGACTGCCGAGGCAATGGCCAGCGATGCGGCAGCCTGCGTCGCCGCTGGAGCGGCCGAACTGCACATCCATCCGCGCGGCACTGACGGGCGCGAAAGCCTGGCAGCCGTCGACGCCACCGTGCTGGCGGTGCGCCGGACCTGCCCGGGAACACTGGTCGGCGTGTCGACCGGCGCCTGGATCGAGAACGACGTCGAGCGGACTCGCACGGCGATCGCCGGCTGGCGAGACCTGCCCGACTATGCTTCGGTCAACCTGTCCGAACCGGATGCGCCCGCCGTGATGGAGCTGCTGCGCCAGCGCGGTGTCGGCATCGAGACGGGGCTTGCCGTCGTCGCCGATGCCGAGCGCTTCGTAGCGCTTCCCGGCCACGACCAGGTGCTGCGCATTCTGATCGAGATCGACATCCCGGACCTGTCCGCTGCACTCGACGAAGCGCATGGCATCGCCGCCGTGCTCGAGCGCGCCGGGGTACGGCGGCCGATCCTGCTGCATGGCGTCGATGCAACTGTCTGGCCCTTCGTCAAGCTTGCGCATCGCCAGCGCTGGTCGACACGGGTCGGTCTGGAAGACGGCAAGACGCTCGCCGGTGGCAGGGCAGCCAAGGACAATGCGGAAATCGTCGCGGCGGCCGTTACGATTTTTCGCGGTGCGCCTGCGGTCTGATCGACGCCTCAGTCCTGTCCGCCGACCGGTGCGCGGCAGCGCATCGGTGAGCAGGAATTCCTTCGATCATGCCGGCGACGGGCGCGCGTGATGCTCGCCGTTGCTCAGGCCGCCCGGGCGGCGATGTCTGGGTGTCGGCAGCAGGTTAGCCGACACGAGGACCGCTTCCTGCATCGGCTGACGAAGAAAGAGCGCGCAACGCTGCTGCGCCTCTTGCGCCTGATCTGGACGGACGAAGGCTGGAGGGCGCCTTTTCAAGTAGACGTTTTGGCGATTGCTCAAAAAATCTTATCGATTACAGTCGAACCGCGTTGAGCAAGACTTTGCGCAACTGCCTTACATAGGGGGCGAGTCGATCGGATCGGTTCTGAAGCTGCTTTGGCTTTCCTGGCGAGAGCTGACCTGCGTTGCCGCCTTGCTGGCACTGGCAGGATGTGGCCCGGCTGACGTAAATTTTGCCGACTGCGTTGGCCAAGTCGCCGGTAGCGCTCGGCAAATGGAGGCCTGCACATACGTCATCGACGACGCGGCCAGACGCGTTGATGAGCGCAGCACCGCTTACCTCAGGCGCGGCGCTGGCTGGAGTATGAAGGGCGACGATGGCCGCGCAATCGCCGATATCGATCAGGCAATCCGCCTCGAACCCGCGCAGGTCGACGCCTAGTTGAATGGGGGACTGATCGAGATCCACAAAGATGATTTCGACCAGGCTATGGCCGATTTCGAGAAGGCGATCGGCATCGATCCAAAACGCGCCGACGCCTACAACGGTCGAGGCTATGCCTGGTTCAGAAAAGGCGACAATGATCGTGCTCTTGCCGACTACACTAAGGCGCTCGATCTCGACCCGAAACGAGTCGAAACCTACAACAACCGGGGTGCCGCATTTGCGGCCAAGGGCGACTTGGATCGCGCTATGGCCGATTTCGATCAGGCCATTGGCCTCGACCCCAAGTTTGCGAGTGCTTACTACAATCGAGCGATGGCATGGATTGCCAAGGGCGACTATGACCATGCCATGGCCGACAGTGACCAGGCGGTCAGCCTCCATCCGAGTGCAGATGCCTACACCAATCGAGGTCTGATTTGGGCGACCAAAGGCGATTACGACCGCGCCATGGCCGACTACGACCAAGCCATGGCTCTCGATCCGAAGTACGCGGGCGCTTACTACAATCGAGGCCTGCTATGGTCGCAAAAGGGCAAGCAGGACCGTGCGATGGCCGACTACACCAAGGCAATAGAAGTTGATCCGAAATATCTCCGTGCTTACGTCAATCGAGGCGTGATTTTGGTGGATAAGGGCCAATACGACCGCGCCATCGTCGATTACGATCAGGCCATCACTCTCGATCCGAAATTAGGCATTGCCTACTACAACAGGGGCCGGGCCTGGTTTGCAAAGCACGACTACGACCGAACCATCGCGGACTATAGCCAGGCAATTACGCTCGGTCCGAAAGACAGCGCTGCTTACGGCAACCGCGGCCTGGCCTGGCATAGGAAGGGCAATGATGATCGCGCCATCGCCGACTACGACAAGGCGATTGGCCTCGATCCCAAAGATGCCAAATTCTATATCGGTCGAGGCGAGATTTGGCATAGGAAGGGCAATTACGACCGCGCCTTGGATGACTATAACCACGTCATCGATCTGGACCCGGCGTCCGAAGATTACGGCAACCGAGCCATGGTATTGTGGGCAAAGGGGGACTATGCCCGCGCCATCGCTGACTATGACAAGGCGACCAGTATCGATCCGAAATATGCCTATGCCTTTCTGGGTCGGGGCATCGTCTATTTGTATTCGGACACGCCTGCCAAGGCGCAGGTGGATTTCGAGCAAGGGGCGGGGCTGGCGCCCGACAACGCCTATTTTGCGATTTGGCTGGACATCGTGGAGCGGCGCAACGGAGCGGCGGGCCATTTGCAGGATGCAATCGGCAAGCTCGACATGACGAAGTGGCCGGCGCCGGTGGTTCGCATGCTGCTCGGCGAGAAGACGCCGGCCGAAACGCTGGCCGCCGCCGATGATCCGGACGCGGCTACGAAAACCGGACAGGTGTGCGAGGCCAATTTCTACACTGCCGAACTCAGCCAACTCCATGCATATAACGATGAAGCTTTGCGGCTTTACCGGCTCGCCGCCAGCGATTGCCCGAAGGATTTCTATGAAAGCATCGCCGCCAACGCCGCGCTTCGCGCTCTGGCGCCATGAGGCGAATGTAGCGGCGCAGAATAGGCCCTACCCTTCATCCAAGAGCTATCCTGATCGCCTTATCGACCACCGGATGGAGGCCACTGGCCTGGAAGGACAGCCGGTTGCCGGAGCCGACATTGCTGGTCATGGCGATGGTCAACCCCGAGATCGGATCGTGCAGCATCACGGCGACATAGCCGGGAATGCTGCCCTGGTGGCCGTAGAAGGCGCGGTCGGCATAGATGCTCTGGAACATGCCGGCACCGGTTTCGCGCATGCGAGTGCCTGGAAAGCTTGCCGGCACACGGTGCTCAAACATCTCGGCGAAGAACGGTGGCGACAGCAGCTTTCCGGAAAACAGGCCGCGCATGAAACCCACCATGTCGGACGACGTCGACACCATGTCGCCACAGCCATAGGCAGCGCCGAACGGGAAGGAATCGGAAGAATCCTGCAAGTCGTCGGAATAGGGCAGCACGCCGTCCATGCGCCACATCTCGCCGCCCGAGGCGATGTCGGTGGGAGCATTCGCTGGCGGCGGGGGGCGGTGGTAGTAACCACGCACCATCGACTTTTCCGGAAAGGCTTCGGTGGCCGGCGACCAGGTGTTTGTCAGGCCGAGCGGGTGCAGCACCGCGCTTCTGACATAACCGCCCAGCGACTGGCCGGAGACAGCCTCGATCACCATGCCGGCCAGAACATAGCCGGTGTTGTTGTAGACGGCGGGCCCGCCCGGCGCCTTCTGCTTGTCGGAAACGAAGGCTATGTCGACCAGCTGTTGCGGCGTCCATTGCCGGCTCGGATCCATCGGAATGTAATATTCGAACTCGGGCAGGCCGCTGCGGTGGTTGATCAGCTGGCGCACCGAAATGTCTTTTGCTCCTGGGAGGTCGGGAAACCAGGAGGCGATCGGCGCGCCTAGGTCGAGCTTGCCGTCCTGAGCGAGCTTGACCAATGCGGCGGCGACGAAGGTCTTGGTGCAACTGCCGATCTTGAACAGGCGGTCGGGCGAGACGGCAACGCCATGCTCCCGGTCGGCGAGGCCGACGGTGATGGCGGTTGGTGCGGCGCCTGTCGAGTAGGCGAGCGAGGCGCCCACCGCCCCATCGGTGAGATAGGTCTTGAGTAGGGCATTCAGGTCTTCACGCATGGATTCTGCTTTCGCCGCCAAATTACTGGTTTTATTCATGTCGGTGCGCCCTCGGGCCAAGCCCGAGGGCAGGGTCGCCAAGCTTCACTCCGTCATATCGACCGCGGCAAAGTTCTGCCGGCCGAAGGGGTCGAGCACGTAGTTGAGCACGCTCTTGCGGATCGGGATCGCCACCACCGAATGGGCGATCGGCGCCACCGGCACCTCGACCTTCAGGATCGCTTGCGCCCTGGCGTAGATGTCGGCGCGCTGTTTCGGATCGGCGGCGACGCGGCCGTCCTGCAGCAGTTTCTCGAAGGCCGGATCGCACCAGCGCGAGCGGTTGGAGCCGCCCTTCACGCCGTCGCAGGACAGCAGGTAGCTCAGCATGTTGTCGGGGTCGCCATTGTCGCTGCTGCCGCCGAGCAGATAGGCGTCCTGTTCGCCCGCCGCGGTGCGCTTAAGATATTCGCCCCATTCAAAGCTGACGATCTCGGCCTTGACGCCGACTTTCGCCCAGTCGGCCTGGATCATCTCGGCCATGCGCTTGGCATTGGGATTGTAGGGCCGCGATACCGGCATCGCCCACAGGCTGATTTTCAGGTCGCTCTCGTGGCCGGCTTCCTTCAGCAGCGCCTTCGCGCCATCCGGGTCATAGTCGATGCCGGCATCGGTGACGGCGCCGATCTGCGCCGGCGGCACGACGCTGCCGGCGACCGTGCCGGCGCCGGCATAGACGGCGTCGACGATCGCCTTGCGGTCGACGGCCTTGGCCAGCGCCATGCGCACGCGCACATCGCCGAGCGGCTGATGTTCGACATTGAAGCCGAGAATGCCGATGTTCTGGCCCTTGAGGTCGAGCACGGTGATGTCGGGATCGGTGCGCAAATCGGCGACGGCGCTTGGCGGCGGCGGGGCGGCGACCTGGCACTCATTGGCCTTAAGACGCTCGACGCGCGTGGTCGGTTCGGGCGTGACGGCGAACACCAGCGTGTCGATCTTCGGCGCGCCGCGCCAGTAATCCTTGTTGGCGGCGTAGCGGATCTGGCTGTCGGGCACATAGGCCTGCAGCACGAACGGGCCGGTGCCGACGGGCTCGCTATCGATCAGTTCCGGCGTGCCGGCGGCGACCATCTTTTCGGTCTGCTCCAGGGACAGGATAGAGAGATAGTCGAGAGCGATGCCGGGCAGGAAGGTAACATTGGCAGCCGTCAGCGTGAAGCGCACGGTGTGGTCGTCGACCTTGTCTATCTTGTCGATCAGCGTGCCCATGCCTAGTGCGTTGAAGTACTCGTAAGCGCCGCCGCCGAGCTTGTGGTAGGGATTGCTGGCGTCGCGCTGGCGGTTGAAGGTGTACAGCACGTCGTCGGCATTGAACTCGCGCGACGGTGTAAAGTGGTCGTTCGACTGGAATTTCACGCCGTGGCGTAGGTGGAATGTGTAGATCTTGCCGTCGGCTGAGACCTCCCAGCTTTCGGCCAGCGCCGGCCCGACCTCGGTCGTGCCAGGCTTGAACTCGACCAGCCGGTTGAAGATCGTCTTGGCGGCGGCATCCATGGTGGAGTCCGCCGTGCCGATCGCCGGGTTGAAGGTTTCGGGATTGGCTTCCGAGCAATAGACCAGGGTTTTGGCGTAGGCCTGTCCGCCAAGAAGGACGGACGAGGCCAGCAAGGACGAGGTAAGGACTGCGCGCAGAACGGATTTCATCGCAAACGCTCCTGATGACACTTTACGGGTTGAGGGAAGGGCAGGCCGGTGAAGTTCATGGCGTCGCTGCCGGGGTGATGAAACGGTCGGGCGCAAGCGCGGCGGAGATGATACCGCGTGCCGTGAGATCGTCCGGCAGCGGCTGGCCGCGCAGCAGCGCCGCACCCAGCCGCGCCAGCGTCAGCGACACCTGGAAACCGTAGCCGCCCTGGC
>NZ_RZTT01000305.1 GCF_003996995.1 Mesorhizobium sp. M7A.T.Ca.US.000.02.2.1
GCGCAACGGTCCGCCTTTGGCTGTCGGCCATGGCGATGGCGAGATGTTCTTGGGCTCCGACGCCATCGCGCTCGCACCGTTCACCAATTCGATCACCTATCTCGAAGATGGCGACTGGGCGGTGGTGCGCCGCGACGGCGTCACCATCTTCGACATCGACGGCACAAAGGTCGACCGCAAGCGCCAGCAGTCGCTTTCGACCAGCTTCATGGTCGACAAGGGCAATCGGCGCCATTTCATGGAGAAGGAGATCCATGAGCAGCCCGAAGTGATCTCGCATACCTTGGCGAATTATCTCGATTTTGTCGGCGGCGTCTCCAAGCCGCTGGATCTGCCGTTCAATTTCGCAGAGATCAACCGGCTGGCGATTTCCGCCTGCGGTACCGCCTATCTTGCCGGCCTGATCGGCAAATACTGGTTCGAGCGCTACGCGCGCCTGCCCGTCGACATCGATGTCGCCTCCGAATTCCGTTACCGCGAAATGCCATTGTCGAAGAACGACGCGGCGTTCTTCATTTCGCAGTCCGGTGAGACTGCCGACACGCTGGCCTCGCTGCGTTATTGCCGCAAGGCCGGCATGAAGATCGGCGCGATCGTCAATGTGCGCGAATCGACCATGGCGCGCGAATCCGATGTCGTGCTGCCGACGCTCGCCGGGCCGGAGATCGGCGTTGCCTCGACCAAGGCGTTCACCTGCCAGCTTTCGGTGCTGGCATCGCTTGCCGTGCGGGCCGGCGTGGCGCGCGGGACAATCTCGAAAGAACAAGAGAAGACCCTGGTGCGCGCGCTTTCGGAAGCGCCGCGCTATGCCAATCAGGTGCTCAAGCTTGAAGAGCAGATCGAACGGATCGCGCGTGAACTCTCACGCTACAAGGACGTGCTCTATCTCGGCCGCGACACCAACTTTCCGCTGGCCATGGAAGGCGCGCTGAAACTCAAGGAAATCTCCTATATCCACGCCGAGGGCTATGCGGCCGGCGAGCTGAAGCATGGACCGATCGCGCTGATCGATGAGAACATGCCGGTCATCGTCATTGCGCCGCACGACCACATTTTCGAAAAGACCGTTTCGAACATGCAGGAAGTGGCGGCGCGCGGCGGCAAGATCATCCTGATCACCGACAGCAAGGGTGCGGCGCTGACGAGCGTCAAGACGATGGAGACGATCGTGCTGCCGGACGTGCCGGAAATCATCTCGCCGATCATCTACGCGCTGCCGATCCAGATGCTCGCCTATTTCACCGCCGTGTTCATGGGCACCGACGTCGACCAGCCGCGCAATCTGGCGAAATCAGTGACGGTGGAGTAGGCCTCATCCTTTCGTCATCCACGGGCGTAGCGGGAGCGAAGCTCCTGCGCAGACCCGAGGATCCATTCCGTGACGGTATGGCGGATCAAAGCAGTGCAGAACTTGGCGCTACCACCCAGTCCCGCGGAAAAGCTCGAACCACTCCGGATTGGCCTTTTCGATCAATTCAATCTTCCATTGACGCGGCCAACGTTTCAGCGACTTCTCGCGCTTGATTGCATCGCGGATGTCGAAATACTCTTCGTACCAAACCAAGCGTTCTACGCCATACCGCCCCAGTAAAGCGCGAACCCTCACCAGACTTGTGCTCGGGCATTCGGCGGCCGAGATCGTTTGTGACGCCAATATAGATGGTACCGCGTTTCCGGCTCGCAGTTAAATAGACATAGCCCGTCATGAACGAAGTATAGCGACCGAACGATCCGCCGACCATCTTGAGGGGTTGCATTCTTCGGCCGACGTCACGGAATGGATCCTCGGGTCTGCGCCGCGTCGCTTCGCTCCTTGCTCCGCCCGTGGATGACGAAGGGGAGGGATGTTTCGGCTAATCGCGAACGTATGCTGCTTCCGTTTGGATTGTTTCGTTGAAAGTAGCGGCATAATCGGCTCTTTAAAAACTTCGCAGTTCCAAAGCTTCGTCCGGTTCACTAATGTTGCGCTGCAACCCGCGCCTCCGGTGAATCATGTCCGACGCTCCCAAGACTTCCGGCGTGACCCGGCTGAGGAACTACTTCCTCACGGGCTTCATCGTCTGCGCGCCGCTGGCGATCACCGCCTACATCGCCTGGTCATTCATCGGTTGGGTCGATTCCTGGGTGAAACCCTATATTCCGGCCCGCTACAGCCCTGACACCTATTTGTCGTTTCCTGTGCCGGGGTTCGGGCTGATCGTGGCGCTCATCCTGATCACGCTGATCGGCTTTCTGACGGCCAACATCGTCGGCCGCGCCATCGTCAATTTCGGCGAGCGCCTGCTTGGCCGCATGCCGTTGGTGCGCGGCATCTATGGCTCGCTGAAACAGATTTTCGAGACCGTGCTGTCCAACAAGGGCGACATGTTCCGCCAGGTCGGACTGGTCGAATATCCGCGCAAGGGTGTGTGGTCGCTGGTGTTCGTCGCCAGCGAGAAGGAAACCGAGATCAACCAGAAGCTCGACCAGGAAGGCGATCCGCTGATTGCCGTGTTCATGCCGTGCACGCCAAACCCGACCACCGGATTCCTGATGTATGTGCCGAAGTCGGACATCGTGCTGCTCGACATGACGATCGAGGACGGCGCCAAGCTGATTGTGTCGGCCGGGCTGGTGGCGCCCGAGGTCAAGCAAATGGTTGTCGTGAATGGCGAGCCGATCGAAGGGATGCTCGCCAACCCGTCGGTTGCCGCCCTGGCTCAGCCGGCGCGCAGGAGCCGCACGGCCTCGTCGCGACCGAACAAATAAAGCAGCAGGCGCAACGCCTCGCCACGCTGCGATTGCAGCTCCGGGTCGCGCGACAGGATCAGCCTGGCATCGTCGCGGGCGGCCTCCAGAAGGTCGGCATGCGCCTCGATGCGCGCCACCTGGAAACCCGGCGTGCCGGACTGGCGGGTGCCCAGCAATTCGCCTTCGCCGCGCAGCTTCAGGTCTTCCTCGGCGATCAGGAACCCGTCCTCGGTCTCGCGCATTACCGACAGCCGGCGTTTTGCGGTCTCGCCGAGCGGGTCCTTGTAGAGCAGCACGCAGGAGGAGGGCTTGTCGCCACGCCCGACCCGGCCGCGCAGTTGGTGCAGCTGGGCCAGGCCAAAGCGCTCGGCGTGCTCGATGACCATGACGGTGGCGTCCGGCACGTCGACGCCGACCTCGATGACGGTGGTGGCGATCAGGATGTGTGTCTCGCCCTGCTTGAAGGCACGCATCGCCTCGTCCTTCTCGGCACCCTTCATGCGGCCGTGAACGAGCCCGATACGGTCGCCGAACAATGGTTTCAGCGAGGCGAAGCGGTCCTCGGCCGACATCAGCTTGATTTCTTCGGATTCCTCGACCAGCGGACAGATCCAGTAGATCTTCTGGCCGCCGGCGACGGCGTCCACCATGCGGTCGACCAGTTCGTCGAGCCGCTCGAGCGGCAGTGTAACGGTACGGATCGGCTGGCGGCCGGCCGGTTTTTCCGTCAGTTTCGACACGTCCATGTCGCCGAAAGCGGTCAGCACCAGCGTGCGGGGGATGGGAGTGGCCGTCATCACCAGCATGTCCGGCGCGTCGCCCTTGGCGGTGATGGCAAGCCGCTGATGGACGCCGAAACGGTGCTGCTCGTCGATCACGGCGAAGACCAGGTCGTGGAACATGACCGTCTCCTGGAACAGCGCATGGGTGCCGACCACGATGTCGATCTCACCGCTTGCCAGGCCGGCCAGCGTATCCGCGCGTTCGCGGCCCTTTTCGCGGCCGGTGAGGATGGCAATGCGCAGCCCGACCTTGGCGGCAAGCGGCGTGATGGTCGCCAGATGCTGGCGCGCCAGGATTTCGGTCGGTGCCATCAAAGCTGCTTGGCCGCCGGCCTCGACGGCGCGTGCCATGGCCAACAGCGCGACGACCGTCTTGCCGGAGCCGACATCGCCCTGCAGAAGCCGCAGCATGCGCTCGGGATCAGCGAGGTCGGCATTGATTTCGGCCAGCGCAAACTCCTGGCTCGATGTCAGCGAATAGGGCAGTGCAGTCCGCAGTTTTTCGACGATGCGGCCGTCGCCGACCAGGGGACGCCCGGACAGCCTGCGGACTTTTGCCCGCACCAGCGCCAGCGAGACCTGGCCCGCCAGCAACTCGTCATAGGCGAGCCGCCGCCAGGCGGCGCCGTCGATGGAGACGTCGATCGGGTCGGCCGGATTGTGGATGCGGGCGAGCGCATCGGCAAAGGCCGCAAAGGTGTGCCGGCGCATGAAGGCGCCGTCCTGCCATTCGGGAAATTCAGGCACACGCGCCAGCGCCTGGCCGATCGCCCGGCGCAGCACCTTGCCCGAGAGCCCGGCTGTCAGGGGATAGACCGGTTCGACCAGCGGCAGGTTTTCCGCCTCGCTGGCCAGCGCAATATGGTCGGGGTGGACCATGCTCGGGCGGCCATTGAACCATTCCATGCGGCCCGAGACCACGACATGCTCGCCCTCGGGCATCGCCTTTTCGAGATAGGAAGCGTGAGCATGGAAGAAGGTCAGCGCGATCTCGCCGGTGTCGTCATGGGCGAAGACGCGGTAAGGCACCGACCTGTTGCCGCGCGGCGGCGGCTGGTGGCGGTCGATGCGCACCTCCAGCGTCACGATCTGGCCTTCCGCGGATCCTGCGATGCCCGGCCGGCTGCGGCGGTCGATGACGGTGTGCGGCAGCACGAACAGAAGGTCGCCCGCGCGGGCGGGGCGGTCACCCAGATCGGCCGGGACAACCTTCTCGATCAGCGCGCCGACTTTCGGTCCGACGCCTGCAAGCGACGTGATCGGTACAAACAAGGGATCGAGGATGGTCGGGCGCATGATGTCAGCTTATGTTGCGATGGCGGCAGCGCAAGGCTGACAGCCCCTTCTATCCACGCTATATGCGCCGCAGCAAGCAAGGATGCGGCACGATGACCGGAACGACGAGATCAAGCGAGGGGCTCGACGTCCGCCGCCGCAAGCTTCTGTTTCGCTCCTGGCATCGCGGCATGCGCGAGATGGACCTGATCCTCGGCACTTTCGCCGACGCTGAGATCGGCGCCTTGACGGCCGAGGAAATCGACCAATATGAGAGGCTCCTCGACGTTCCCGATACCGAATTCCTGCCCATGGTCACCGGCGAACGCCCGGTGCCGGCCGATATCGATTGTGCCGTCCTGCAAAAGATCCTGGCTTTCCGCCATTCTCTGACATTCTGAACACAAGCAATTCCAGGAAAAGTGCAAAGCGCTTCCCCTAGTGAATTGCGATAAAACAAGACCGTGATTTCATGAGCCTCATTCCCACCATCGGTTTGCCGAAAGACCGCGCCGGCCAGTTCATCGTCGACGGCGTCGCTGATGGCTATGAAGCCTTTGCGCTGGTGCAGGCGGCACTCGAGATCGCGCCCGACAAGCCGGTTCTGTTCGTCGCGCGCGACGGTCAGCGCCTGCCGGCGATCGTTGAGGCGCTGTCTTTCGCTGCCCCCGGCCTGCCGGTGCTGCAACTACCGGCGTGGGATTGTCTGCCCTACGACCGCGTCTCGCCCGGTTCGGATGCTGCCGCCAAGCGCCTCGATGCGCTGACCGCCATGATCGCGCTGGCGAAGAAGCCGCACCGCGCCGTCATCCTCACCACCGCCAATGCTCTGCTGCAGCGCATTCCGCCGGCGGATCTCGTCGAGGCACAGACGTTCCACGCCAGGCCCGGCAACCAGATCGACATGAACGTACTGGTGTCGCGGCTGGAAACGTCCGGTTTTGAGCGCGTGCCGACCGTGCGTGGCATCGGCGAGTTCGCGGTGCGCGGCGGCATTCTCGACCTGTTCGCGCCCGGCTGGACCGAAGCACTCAGGCTCGACTTCTTCGGCGATACGCTGGAATCGATCCGTGTGTTCGACGCCGCCACGCAGCGCACCACCGGTCAGCGCAAGTCGATGGCTCTGCAGGCGATGAGCGAAGTGGCGCTGACGCCCGAAACCATCAGCCGTTTCCGCCGCTCCTATATCGAAGCCTTTGGCGCTCCACAGCGCGATGACGGGCTCTATGCAGCAGTCAGCGAAGGCAGGCGGTTTGCCGGCATGGAACACTGGCTGCCGTTTTTCTATGAGCGGCTGGAGACAGTGTTCGATTATCTGCCTGACACGCCTGTCATCTTCGACCATCTGGCGCATGAGGCGCTGGCCGAGCGCCACACGCTGATCCTCGACCATTACGAGGCGCGCAGGAAGCAGGCGGACGGTGCCTTGAAGGACGCCGTGCCTTACAAGCCGGTCGCACCGGACCTGCTCTATCTCTCGCCGGACAACCTGATTGCTTCGCTCGGACCGCGTGAAGCGATCGACTTCACGCCATTCGACGCGCCCGACGTTGGCGCCAAGAAGGTCTATAACGCCGGCTCACGCCACGGCCGCAGCTTCGTCGAGGAGCGCGCCGATCCGAACGCCAACGTGTTCGATGTCGTCGTCAAACACATCGCCGATGAGCGCGCGGCGCGCCGCCGCGTCGTCATCGCCGGCTGGACCGAAGGCTCGCTCGACCGGCTTGGCCAGATCCTTGCCGAACACCATCTCGGCAACCTCAAGCAGGTGGCGACGCTGGCGGAAGCCGAAAAGCTCGAACCGGGTCAGGCGGCCCTGGCCGTGCTGCCGCTCGAATCCGGCTTCGAAACCGAACAACTGGTCGTCGTCGCCGAACAGGACATTTTGGGTGACCGGCTGATCCGGCGTTCGAAACGCAAGAAGCGTCCCTCGGATTTCATTGCCGAGGCCTCGGCGCTGTCGGCCGGCGACATTGTCGTCCACGCCGATCATGGCATCGGCCGTTTCATCGGCCTGCGCACCATCGAAGCGGTCGGCGCACCGCATGACTGCCTTGAAATCCACTATGCCGGTGACGACCGGCTGTTCCTGCCGGTGGAAAACATCGAGCTTCTGTCGCGCTACGGTTCTGACACAGCCGAGGCGACGCTGGACAAGCTTGGCGGCGGCGCTTGGCAGTCGCGCAAGGCGCGACTGAAGAAGCGCCTGCTCGACATGGCCGGGCAGCTGATCCGCATCGCCGCCGAACGGCAGATGCGCTCCGCACCGCCACTGGTGCCGGCAGAAGGCCTCTATGGCGAGTTCGCGGCCCGCTTCCCCTATGAAGAGACCGACGACCAGCAGACAGCAATCGACTCGGTGCGCGATGATCTGGCCGCCGGCAAGCCGATGGACCGGCTGATCTGCGGCGATGTCGGCTTCGGCAAGACCGAAGTGGCGCTGCGCGCTGCCTTCATCGCGGCGATGGAAGGCTTTCAGGTGGCGGTCGTGGTGCCGACGACATTGTTGTCGCGCCAACATTTCAAGACGTTTTCGCAACGGTTTTCCGGCCTGCCGATCCGCGTCGGCCAGGCCTCGCGGCTGGTCGGCGCCAGGGAACTGGCCGAGACCAAGAAAGGCATCGCCGAGGGCCAGGTCGACAT
>NZ_RZTT01000306.1 GCF_003996995.1 Mesorhizobium sp. M7A.T.Ca.US.000.02.2.1
GTGAAGAGCGGCGGCGACTATGTCCTCAACGGCACCAAGCAGTTCATCTCGGGCGCCGGCGACAGCGATGTCTACGCCGTCATGGTGCGCACCGGCACTGAAGGGCCGAAAGGCATTTCCACCATCGTCGTGCCCAGAGATGCGCCAGGCCTCTCCTTCGGCGCCGACGAGCACAAGATGGGCTGGCATATGCAGTCGACCCGCCAGGTCATCTTCGAGGATTGCAAGGTGCCGGCGGAGAACCGTTTGTCCGGCGAAGGTGCGGGTTTCGGCATCGCCATGGCCGGGCTCGACGGCGGCCGTCTGAACATCGCCGCTTGTTCGCTGGGCGGCGCGCAGTCGGCGCTCGACAAGGCGCTTTCCTACACCGCCGAGCGCAAGGCCTTCGGCTCGAAGATCAACCAGTTCCAGGCGCTGCAGTTCAGGCTGGCCGACATGGAGACCGAACTGCAGGCGGCGCGTATTTTCCTCTATGCCGCCGCCGCGAAGCTCGACCGCAAGGCGCCGGACGCCGGCAAATGGTCGGCGATGGCCAAGCGCTTCGTCACCGATACCGGCTTCAATGTCGCCAACGACGCACTGCAGCTGCTCGGCGGCTATGGCTACCTGCACGACTACGGCATCGAGAAGCTGGTGCGGGACCTGCGGGTGCACCAGATCCTCGAAGGCACCAACGAGATCATGCGCGTCATCATCGCGCGGGCATTAATTGGCCGCTGACGGCAACAAATCAGGAGAAATCGATGACCACCATTGCCTTCATCGGCCTAGGGAACATGGGTAATCCGATGGCCGCTAACCTGGTCAAGGCAGGGCATGCGGTGAATGGTTTCGACCTTGTGCCGGAAAACCTCACCGTCGCCCGAGAGCATGGCGTGACAGTGATGGCTAATGCCGTTGCCGCGGTGAAGGATGCCGATGTGGTGATTACGATGCTTCCCGCCGGCAAGCATGTGCTCTCCGTCTACGAAGACATCGCGCTCAAGGCCAAGCAAGGCGCACTCTTTATCGATTCCTCGACCATCGACGTCGAGTCAGCCCGCAAGGCCCATGCCGTCGCCAGGAAGCACGGGCTGTCGTCGATCGATGCACCGGTCTCGGGCGGCACCGGCGGTGCCGCGGCCGGCACGCTGACCTTCATGGCCGGAGGCTCCGATGACGCCTTTGCAACTGCCGAGCCGATCCTGAAGCCGATGGCCGGTCGCATCGTCCATTGCGGCGGCGACGGCGCCGGCCAGGCGGCAAAGATCTGCAACAACATGATCCTCGGCATTTCGATGATCGGTGTCGCCGAAGCCTTCGTGCTGGCGGAAAAGCTCGGCCTGTCACACCAGGCGCTGTTCGACGTCGCCTCGACCTCCTCCGGCCAGTGCTGGTCCTTGACCACCTACTGCCCGGTGCCCGGGCCGGTGCCGACTTCGCCCGCAAACAGGGACTACAACCCAGGATTTGCAGCGGCACTGATGCTGAAAGACCTGAAATTGTCCCAGGAAGCCGCGTATGGTGCGGGTGCTGTAACGCCGCTTGGTGCCGAAGCAGCCCAGCTCTATGCCTTATTCAACGCCCAGGGACATGGCGGGGTCGATTTCTCCGGCATAATTAATTTTCTCAGGGGTAACCCAGCGTAACCCCCGGATTTGCCGGGTTTTTCCGGTTTCCTTGGGTGGAAAAAGTGCAAATTTAGATTTGCTTAAGCTCTCGATAACTCCGCGGTAACGATGTCCCTATAAAACGGACTGCGAGGCGGACATATCTCATCCGCCCGGCGCTCCGGATCAGGTCTCGCGTACCGGAGCCCGTAAGTTCGACAAGTGCCATAGGTTTCGCAAAGTGTTTGCGTAGCGAAGCGCCATGCGTATCTGGCAAAGCCGCGTTCCTGATGGAGCGCGGTTTTTGCATTTTGCCCTGCAGCACGTTTTGAGACATCGATAAACCCGGAAACTGTACTCCGGGATGCCTCACATGCGCCCGCGGGCGCCTTCCGGATCATAGGGCGAGTCGGCGATCACCTTGGCCGCGCGGCGCTCGCCGAGGATGGACACCTCGAGTTCGGTGCCGGGCGACACAAGTGCCAGGGGCAACAGCGCAAGTGCGATGTCGTGACCGAAAGTGTAGGAGTAGCCCGCCGAGGTGATGTGGCCGACGAGCTCGCCTTCACGGTAGACGCCCTCGAAGGCGAACGCACTCGCACCTTCGGTATCGATCGACAGCGTGGCGATCCGGCGTGTCACCTGCTTCTGTTTTGCGACCAGTGCCGCGCGGCCGATGAAGTCCCCTTTGTCGAGGCTGATGAATCGGTCGAGGCCGCTTTCCCAGGCTGACAATTCGGAGTTCATGTCGCGATACATGGCGCGGTAGGATTTATCGAGACGAAGCGATTCCAGCGCTTGAAGTCCGGCCAGCCTCAGCCCGTGTGCCTCTCCCGATGCCAGGAGCGCATCCAGCAAATGCCGCTGATAGCAGAGCGGATGATAGAGCTCCCATCCCAGTTCGCCCGAATAGTTGACGCGCAGGAGCCGTACGTCGCTGGCCATGCCGACGGTGCCGGACTGCACGCTGAACCATGGAAAGGCTTCATTGGAGAGGTCGATCTCCGTCAGCGGCTGCAATATGTCGCGCGCCTTCGGCCCAACCAACGTGAAGCTGCCGCGATCCTCCGTGACGTTGCGCAGATGCACGCTGCCGTCCTTCGGCAACAGCCGGCTGAGATCGTCAAGGTTCCAGCGCTCGGCGCGCGGCGTCGATATGAGATAGAACAGCTCGCTCTGCAGCCGCGCCACCACATATTCGGCCTGCACGCAGCCGGCCGGCGTCAGGTGATGGGCAAGAGCTACGCGACCGGGACGAGGCAGCCTGTTGGCCAGGATTCCGTCGAGCCAGCCCTTGGCGCCCGGCCCGCTAACCTCGAACTTGGTCATGGGAGTCATCTCGACCAGCCCAGCGGCCTGGCGGACAGCCTGCACCTCCGCGGCGACGTGGTTCCCTTTGGGGGTCCAGCGCCAGCTGTAGACATTGCGCGCTTCGACACCGGCAGGCGCAAACCAGCTCGGCATCTCCCAGCCGTTCAACACATCCCACACCGCGCCGAGCTGGCTTAGACGGTCATAGGAAGGGGCCGTTTTCTGCGGTCGCGCCGCCGGCATGTCCTGGCCTGGATAGTGCTGTACGGCGTGGGTGCCCCAGGCCTCCCGGACCTTTGCCCGGGTCCAGTTCTTGTTAGCATATCGGCCGAACCTGCGGGGGTCCAGCTCCGCCGTGTCGATGCTGTTGCCACCCTCCACGATCCGTTCGGAGAGGTAATAGCCAATCGCACCACCCCAAAGGATGCCTCCCGGCACCCCTTCGGCGACCCAGACATTCTCCAGGCCCCACGCCTGCCCCATCAGCGGCAGTTCATCGGCCGTCATCTGGAAAGGTCCTCGCACATTCCGCTTGATGCCGGCGCGTCCGAGCGCGGGGACCAGTTCGGTCGCGCGTTCCCAGTTCCAGGACACGGCATCGAAATCCTCATCGAGCAGATCGGCGCCGAACCATTCCGGGACGCCGTTTTCAGCGAACAGCTTGAGCTGCTCGGTGCGCTCGTAGGGACCGAACATCAGCCCGTCGCCTTCTTCGCGCAGATAGCCCTCGTAACCCTCGTCCCTGAGGATCGGCATTTCCGGAAGACCAAGCCGCTTGCGTTCCACAATTTCGGGGACCGCCTCGGTGATCCAGTACTGATGCAGGATCGGGATCGCGGGGATGTCCAGGCCAAGCATGGCGCCGGTCTGGCGGGCGTAATTGCCTGTTGCAAGGATGACATGTTCACAGACGATCTCGCCGCGTGAGGTCTTGACCCTCCACTCGCCGCTCGGCATGCGTTCGAAGCCCACAACCTCGGTATCGAGATGGATCTTCGCGCCGAGGTCGCGTGCACCTTTGGCCATGGCCTGGGTGACATCGGCGGGTGCGATGTGGCCGTCATCGGGATGATAAAGGGCACCCAGCATGCTGTTGTTGTCGAGCAGCGGCCAGATTTCTCGCGCTTCCGCGGGCGATACGATCCGGGCCCGCACACCCTGGACCTCGGCAACGTCCATGTAGCTTCTGTACTCGTCCAGCCTGTCGCGCGTGTTGGCAATGCGCAGCTGGCCGCATTTGTGCCAGCCGACGTTCTGGCCCGTCTCCGCCTCCAGCCCCTCATAGATTTCGATCGACCTGGCGATCATGCGGCCGACATTGCGGCTGCGCGCGTAAGAGGGGATGAGCCCCGCGGCATGCCATGTCGACCCGGCCGTAAGCTGCGTGCGCTCCAGCAATGCCACATCGGTCCAGCCGCGCTTTGCCAGGCCGTAGAGAATGCCGGCACCCACACAGCCGCCACCAACCACGACCGCACGAAAGGAATTCACCATATGCGCGTGCCCTTGTATGAAATTGCCACCGGTCCACATGAACGCATGCGCATACTGTCAGACAGCATCCGGCTTTTCAGCATATTTCCTTGTCTGGAACGCAGCAGTGGTCACCCGATTGTTGGGCCACAAAGCCGGCCGAACTGTCAGCCTTCGCGCCCGCGTTTAGGCTGCTTTTTTGCGTTTTGCCCCGCTATATTCCGATTGCAGCATTCGGGATCGGGACATGATCTTCGTTGATCAGCACGATCGGCGCGTCGGCTCCTTCGACCCTGACGACCAGCAGGCGCAGGCTCCATGTGCCGGCTGTCCGGACAGCGGTCGAGTAGGCCGTGCCCTTGCCCTTGGCGCCGTGGAACGGAATGCCGAACTGGGCGTCGCCGGCCCCATTCGCATTGACGTTGAGATGGCCGCCGACCCAGAAACTGTCGGTCAAATCATCACCCAACGCCGCCTTGACGCGGTCGTCGGCGCGAAGCCTGTCCATCGTCATGTGGTAGGCATCGCTGCCTTTCAGGACGTAGGGAATGCTGCCCACCATCGTCGCGCAGCCGCCAATCCCGACAACCCAGACGGCAAGGCCGGCGATTGCCCAGTTGCGCTGCGTCTTGCGAAACTGTTCCGCGTCACGCCAGGCGCGGTTCTGCCAGGCCCAGCGGCTGCCGCGCGCGCCCAGCACGATGATCATGATGATGTTGACGACAGGGATCAGCGCCAGCAACGCGATGAAAGTGCTGTTGCCGATGCCCCAGATCCAGTTGAGGAAGAAAGCGCCCCAGTTCCAGCGGTCGAGTTCGGCTGGAATTTCAGCCGGCTGGTTGAGCGGTTGTCCGGCCATCGTGTCCCCCATCGGTGACGTATCGACTGATTCTAGCGCATGCGCCCGTCAATGCGCAAAATCAAAGTTCTGCAACTTCTGTCAGGTCTTGTTGGACAGCCGGCGAAAATTCGCTTTCACGGCACGGCTTGCCGGCTTCAGCGCGGCGCTGATCGAGCGCTCCGCCGCGACCCCGTTGAACAGCGATGGCGTGCGGCCCGAAAAGATTTCCGGCCAGAACCGCGATGCCGATTGCAGGAAGGACATTTGCGCCGCAAACACGCCTTCGGCCATAGCGGCGGTCTTCTCGTTTACCGCACGCGCGGTCTCCGTGCTCCATGGCTGACTGCTCCCGCCATCCATGGTCATCAACGGCAGCCGCATCATCGCCACCAGCGGCGCCAGCATCAGGTCGCCGCCGATGCTGGCCGCTTCTTGCGTCCGTCGGCTCTTGCCGGTCTTTCTCATGGAAACAAAACCCTTGTCGCGGCCGAATCAGCCGCAGCCCCACACCTTACGCTCTAGAGGTAGAAGCGTTTCCTAGTCACAGCATGTTCTCGAGGCCGGGCGCTCCTAGAACGCCCGGTCGAGGGTTCTATTCTACCGCTTGCGCAGGTCGGCTTGCGCCAGATCCAACGCCTTCGAGATGCGATCGCAGGCCATATCGATCGTATCACGGGTCCAGATCAACGGCGGCGACAGGATCATCGTGTCGCCGGTAGCGCGCAGCATCATGCCGTGCGCGATGGCATGATCGCGCACGGTTACCGCCGCACTTCCAGCCGGCAGGAAGCGCTCCTTGGTCGCCTTGTCCTTGACGATCTCGATCGCGCCCATCAGGCCGATCGAACGCACCTCGCCGACCAGATCATGTCCGGCAATGCGCTCCTGCAACGCCTTGGCGAAATAAGGACCGGTATCGTTCCGGACGCGGTCGACCAGCCCTTCCCGCTCGATGATCTCGAGATTCTTCAGCGCCACGGCACAGGCCACCGGGTGCCCGGAATAGGTGTAGCCGTGATTGAACTCGCCGCCCTTCTCGACCAGCGTCGAGGCGATGCGGTCGCCGACCAGCAATGCCGACAGCGGCTGGTAGCCCGACGTCAGCGCCTTGGCCGTGGTGATCGTGTCGGGCTCGATGCCGAGCGTCTGGGCGGCGAACCACTCGCCGGTGCGACCATAACCGGTGATGACCTCGTCCAGCATCAACAGGACATCGTATTTACGGCAGATACGCTGCACTTCCGGCCAGTAGCTCGCCGGCGGTATCTTCACGCCACCGGCCCCCATGACCGGCTCGCCGATAAAGGCGGCAACCTTGTCGGCGCCGGCTTCGAGGATCGCCTCCTCGACAGCCCCGGCCGCGCGCAGGCCGAAATCATGGTCGCTCTCTCCCGGCAGCGCCGATTCATAGGCGTAGGGCATCATCACATGGACGATGTTGGGCACCGCACCGTTGAGCTGCTTGTGCATACCATCCATGCCGCCGAGCGAGGTGCCGGCAACGGTCGAGCCGTGATAGGCCATCTTGCGCGAGATGATGCGGTTCTTCTCCGGCTGGCCTTCCAGCACCCAATAGTGGCGCACGAGACGCAGTGCCGTATCATTGGCCTCCGAGCCCGACGAACCATAGAACACCTGGTTGACGTGCTTCGGCGCGATCTCCGCCAACTTCTTGGACAGCAGCACCGGCGTCGGCGTCGAGCATTTGAAGAAGGAGTTGTAATAAGGCAGTTCCTTCATCTGGGCATAGGCGGCCTCGGCCAGCTCGTCACGGCCATAGCCGATGTTGACGCACCACAGCCCGGCCATGCCATCGAGGATTTCAGCCCCCTCGGAATCGTAGATGAAAGGGCCATTGGCATGGGTGATGATGCGCGACCCGGCCCCGCGCATTTCCTTATGGTCGGTGAACGGATGCAGATGATGCGCGGCGTCGATCTGCTGAAGCTGCTTCAGCGAATAATTCTGATAGGTCATGTCTGATCTTCCCTCTGGATTCTATCCGGCAAGCCGGGGGCGAATGCTTCAGAGGCAGAGAGGTGGCGAATAGCCGATGCGGGCGCACAGCCGCAAAAGCTCGGCGCGCAGCGTACGCGGTGACGGCGTCACCGCGACCCGCAATGCGCGAGCCTCAAATGCGTCAATCAACATCCTGACGAGAGCCATGGAAGCCACCTTAGAGCAAAGGCTGGTCGAGGAG
>NZ_RZTT01000307.1 GCF_003996995.1 Mesorhizobium sp. M7A.T.Ca.US.000.02.2.1
AATATACAATCCATGATGTGAGCGGCGATAGGCTGCTCGCGTGGCGCGGAAGCCAAAAAAGTAAATAGATCTCCGTGCTGCAACGAATTATATTCGTGCTAGGGGACAATGATGAACAAAGTTATGGAAAGAAGGGCAAGGATCGGCGCGAAATATGCTTGTGCATTTGCCGCCGTTGCATTGATCTCGATACTCTCAGGTTGCCAGAGCAAGGACGCGACCAAGACCAGCTCGATCGGCACAAAGTCCGTGGTGCATACGCTCGGCAAGAAGGTGCACGACGTCAAGAAGAAGCGGCTGCATCTGTTCAACCGCAAGCCGCTCACGCAGACGACCATGGTGACGCGTACGAGGGAGGAGGCCTATGCGGCCTTCGTGCGGCCGCAGCGGGTCGGCAGACCGGCGCCGGTGAAGGTCTCCTACCGTCTGGGCAATGGCGGCCCGTTCCTGGGTCGTTCGCCTTGGATTTGTGGCCCGAGCGGTTTCGGCCAGCGCGCCAGCTGCCGTTCGCGCTACTAGACCATCAGACCTAAAAGTGGCGGCGCGATTTGAATGAAGGATCCGCCGCTCTTGTATTCGCCAGGGGGCGCGAGTCGAGGGCGAGAGGTTGGCGCAGACGTTGCGCTTTGCCTCTTGCCCTCAGGCCGCCATTCCTGGTGTTGACGAACCCTGCCAGTCCGCCGTCGGCCTGAAACCAAAATCCCTCCCAGCAAGCTATCGATGAAGCCACTGCCCCGGTCAACCCTGGGGACGGAGAGCCTCGATGGCGTCCCGATCACCTCATGATGGCCGGCGCGGGCGGAGCCAGCCGTCATTGTCACTGGGCGCCGGCTGTGGCCGCGCGACATAGGCCGATGCTCCATTCGCTTCGTGATAGACCCGTGCCAGCATTTCAGCCAGCACGCCCGACGTCACCATCTGCACCCCGGCGATGAGCAGGAAGAAGCCGGTGAACAGCATCGGTCGCGTTCCAATGTCTTCGGCGAAAAGCAGCTTCAGGCAAAGCAGGTAGGCAAGGATCAGCGAACCCAGCGCGCCAAGCACGATGCCGATGCCGCCGAAGAAGTGCCCAGGCCGTGTGCGATAGCGCATGAAGAAGTACATGAACACCAGATCGAGCACGACCCTGAAGGTGCGCGAAATGCCATACTTGGATTGGCCATGGATGCGGGCGTGATGCGTCACCACTTCCTGCGCGATGCGTCTGGGGGTCGTCACCGTGGCCAGCCATGCAGGGATGAAGCGGTGCATCTCGCCATAGAGCTTGACGCTGCGGATGACGTTGCCGCGATAGACCTTGAGGCTGCAGCCATAGTCCTTGAGGCGCACCCCGGTGACGCGCGCGATCAGCGCGTTGGCGATGCGCGAGGGCAGCCTGCGCATGAAAAAACCTTCCTGGCGATCCTTGCGCCAGCCCACCACCAGGTCGAGATCCTCGCTCAACAGGCGGTAGACCATACGCGGAATGTCGTAGGGATCATTTTGCAGGTCGCCGTCGATCGTGGCGATGACGTCGCCGCGCGCTGCGTCGATACCGGCCTGCATCGCGGCGGTTTGCTTGTAGTTGCGCACCAGCTCGACCGCATGCACATGCGGGCCGTAATGCGCCGCCAGGCGCCTGATCTCGCTCACCGTCGCGTCTGTGCTGCCGTCATCGACCAGCACGACCTCCCACGGCTGGCCGTAGCGTTCCATCGCCTGGTGAATCCGCACCAGCAGCGGTTCGACGTTCTCGGCCTCGTTGTACATGGGCACGACGATGGACAGTGTATGGTCCGGCATCACCGCGCCGTCAGGCAGTCCCGAAGCAGGGATGGGCAATACGCTCATAGGGATGGCTTCCTTGCAGGGCCGACGGCCGGGTTCCCCGGCAGTGTCGATTTCGAGGGAAACAGCCAGGCGATCGCACCCGTGGCGATTGCCGAGCAGAAGATGAACAGATGCAATGCCAGCGCTGCCTGAAGGCCGCTCTTCATGGCAACGCCGGAGGTGAGCAGCGCCGCCGCTGCACCCGCTTCGTAGGTGCCGAAGCCGGCGACGCCTTGCACCGGTAGTATGGCGGCGCCTTCGGCCCCGACGACGCCTGGAAAGGCGGTCGAAAAGGATGTCCCCAGTAGCATTGCCAGCAACCATCCCTGCACAGTGAGCTTCAGCGACCAATTGGCGATCGTCCACCACCAGCCATAACGCGATCGGCCGGTCGCCTCGGTGAAGACATCGCGCAGCCTGCCGAGTTTCGCCACGATCTTGCCGCGGCCTGCCCAGTCATGCGGCGCACGCGCCCAGCGCGGCAGACACCAGGCGGCAGCGATTACCGCGGCCACGCCCGCGATTCTTATCGCCGGGTGCAGGCCCGGCCACACAGCCAGGGCCAGCACGCCGACGACGAAGGCGTCCTGCAGCCTGAACCACAGCAGCGAGGCGCTGGCACGCATGATCGGTATGCCGAAGACCTGGCGCAGGAGCAGGGGAAATGCCGTCTCGCCGCCGCGGAAGGGCACGACGTTGATCATCGCATTGTGGATCAGAATGACGCGCAGGCAGGCGCCGAAACGGCCATGCACCTCCTCGCGGAACTCGTCGCAGACGCGCAGCGCGCGCAGCACGTAGGTGACGAACAACGCAAGCGCCACGGCCGCGAAAGCGCCGGGCGTGATGCTCGCGAAAGCATCGCCCACCATCTTCCAGCGCGAGTCGCTGGCGACCCACGCTAGTAGGGCCAGGGTCACGATTATTGAGATTGCTCTTTTCAACCAATTCTCCGCCGGTTTCCACCGCCGAGTTCAAATGGCAGCACCGCGTGGTGCCGAGTATCCCTACCGCCATCCGGGATCGGTTCGCCTGGCCCACCGCCTTGCCGACTTTCGGTAGGAGAACGCGGCCGCCGAACCGTCGGGACCATATCCTGTCCAAGGCCCACAGCCCCAGACTGTCGCGGTTCTATGGACGGCTGATCCTATAGACCAGCAAATCGTCCGAATCCACAAGCTTGGTTGCGGTCTTGTCGAGATAGTCGATGACCCCGTCATGATGCTCGAGGAACAGCCGGTCCTGCTTGTCGGCGGCGTTCTTGGCCGTGCCGAACAGGTCCGCGCCTTGCGCGCGCAACTCCTCGAGCTGCGCGATCGCGGTGGCATCGTCCGCTACGAATTTCGACCATTCGACATCGCCGCCGCCAGGCGGGAACACCCAGCCACGCGCTCTGCTGTAGTAGACGGCGACGGGATCGCCGACCTCGGGCGCAATGGCGACGACGAGGTCGCCCGGCTGCGCCAACCGCGCCAGCTCGTCGCCAAGCAGCTTGCCATTCATGGCGATCGGCGTCTTCATTGTCCTGACAAGGGGAAAAGTCGACCAGACCAGCGTGACGGCCGCGATGCAGATCGCGCGCAGCACGACCGCCGGGGACAGAACGGGTCCCGATGCAAGCGTTGCCAGGAGAAACGCGCCCCGGCCGCAGAACATCGCGAATGGCACATGGAAGATGTGGTAGTTCCAGGGATTGCTGGTGATCTCGCGCGCTGCCGCCAGATAGATGATGATGGCGGCAGCCAGCCAAACATAAGGGATGGCCGAAAGAGTGCGTTGCTTGGGGTCTTCGACGGGTCTGGGCGGCAGCCAGAAGCCGATCGCGATCAGCGCCATGAACGGATAGCCGTAGAACCACCAGACCGAGGTGTTCCATACGGATTTGAAGTAGAAGCTGTTCCTGAAGAATGTCCAGAAACCGGAATCCCAGATATAGCCGCTGCCCGCGACATGAAACGGCGGATAGCTGCGGCCGAGATAAATGGCCCAGCTGAAATAGGCGCCGATGATGGCCAAGCTCAAAAGCCCCAACAGGAAGGCCTTGGCCGCCTGCTTTCGCTTCTTCTCAAGAACCCAGGAAACCATGAGGTAGAAGATGACGGCGCCGGCGGCGAGGCCCGGCGGCTTTGCCAGCACGCCGAGCGAGAAGCTCGCCGTGGCAAGCGGCAGGAGCCAGCCGCTGCCGCCGGCCCAGTATTTCGCGAACAGCCAGAAGCCGAGCGTCACCAGGGCCAGCATCGCGGGATCGGGAAGAAACGAGCTGTCGACCATGATCGCCGCCGGCATCAGCGCGTAGGCAAGTGCTGCGGCGTGAGCGTGGGTCTCGTCCCAGCATAGCGCCGTTAGCCTGTGCAGCGAAAACACCGTCACCAGACCGAAGAAGGCCGCTACCATGCGGCCGAACCAGTCGTGCCAGCCGAAGAGTTGATAGAGCAGGGCGGTCAGATAGCTGACGATCTGGAACTCGCGGCCCTGATAACTTGGCCCGGGTCCGGTCCAGCTGACCTCCGGAAAGAAGATGTTCCAGCTGCGCTGCTGGAAATTGTCGGCCATCATTGCCGTGCTTACCTCGCGCCAACTGAAGGCATCGACGAGTGGCAAGGTGATGTTGTGGAACCTGAACACGACCGCAATGAACAGGATGCCCAGCAATATCGCCATGTTGGGGCTCAGGGTGCTGCGAGCAGCCATCTCCCGGTCGCTTGACTGCAGGTATTGCTGACCTTCGGCCTGATTCAACTCCGGGTCGTCCGTCATTTGAAACCGCGTCCTCCCTGACGTCTGCGGATGTTGCTTTTGAGCGCGATTGTCGGAGGTGGAGGAATATACGACGCAATTCTTAATTTTGACGATTGCGGCTGCGTGTGTTTCGAATAGTTGTTGTTTATCCGCTTGGCGAAGGTTGACATCACCGTTCTCGCGACTGTTAAATAGTTTCCTAGGCTGTCAGAGCGCTGATAGTGCTTCCTTGGGCCAAACAGGCATGCGCACGCCAATTGTACCGACAGCTCTGACCAGATTGCCGCCGCTTTGCGTCGACCGCCGGCAGCACAGACCCCGTCGGTTCGCAAGTTGCACGCAGCTTATGTTTCTCCTGGCCCTCTGCGGCCAGACGGCGCTTTCGGGAACAGCGCATGCGGCTGCCGCCAAAGACAGCGGACCTGCGCAAGCGGTTGTCGCCACCGTTCCGACTGCCTACGAGCTGTCGCTTCTTTACGCCGATCGCACATGGGTGTGGAAAAACGGAGCAGCCTATTTCGCACAGGGCAATCGACGCCTCGAGGCCTGGACGTCCGGGCCGGACATGGCATCTTTCGCGGCGGGCAGATGGCTGGTCACCAGCAACGGTAAGATGTGCATGGAACTCGCCTGGCGGTCGAAGGGCTACACCGGCAAGCAAAAACGCACCTGCTACAGCCACCGGATTCAGGGCGGGAACATCGAGAAACGCGAGGATCCGGATGGGGAATGGTACAGTTTCAAGCGATCTCCCGAGGATACTTCCGACGAATACCGGAAATTCGAAGTGGGCAACCCGAAGGGCGCGCAGTTCGAAGAGACCCGCAAGCTGGTCGATTCCAAAAATTAGGTACGCAGCCGACCCATCCTGACGAGTTGAACAAAATCACTCAATCCCGCTTTCGAGAGCGGACTGCAATTGCAAGGCACCTGTCAGGGATCTGGCGAATCGCTTATGGTAGGATACCAAGCAGTTCGGCTGGAGCCGTCGGTGCGCCGATCGCTGGTTGATGGCATTCAACTTTATCTGACAGAACGACGAGACAATGGGCCCTACCATACGGTTTTGATGAAATTTAATAATTAGTGATGTCTAATATTGACGTGTGATGTGCGAGTGGTCACTCATGCGGCGTGAGAGCGGCGAAGCATAGTATGTCGCGATGCGCCCTTGGCTTATACTTGATAGCAAGGGACACATGATGAACAGTTCAGCGATGGGTGCAGTCAACCCAAGCAAAAATATCGTGTCTATTAAAAATATCGTGGCTATCGTTGCGGCCGCGGCGATGATCTCTGTGGCGGCAGGCTGTCAGAGTATGGATGCGACCGAAACCAATTCGGTCCTCGTCAAGCCTGTGGTCCACGCCATCCGCAGCCAGCCCGCGGTCCAGCCCGTGCAGGCCGGATTTCTCGTGCGCTCGCTCCGGGCCGACCTTCCGATCCAGATGACAAGCACAATAGGAACCGAAAGTGCCTACGCCTTTGCACCACCGCAACGGGTCAGAGCCAGCACGCCGGCGCCGGTGGAAATCTCGTTCAATCCTGGCGATGGCGGCACGTTCTCGGGCGGCTCGCCTTATATCTGCAGCCCTAGCGGGTTTGGCCAGCGCGCGAGCTGTCGCCCCCGCTATCTCTGACCCGTCGAGCGGCGACCGACGTTGCCGCCCTGGCTGGCGGCAGTTTCATTGGCCTGGTCTTCAGTCCGAAAAAAGGAGCGGCTGTCCTGACAATCGTATCGATGTCTGAAAGTTCCGGCACAAAGCCAAGATGTTCGCGTGCGCTTCCCGGATCGGCGTAAAGCTCCGCCGGATCTCCGGGGCGCCGGCTTCTGAACACTGCCGGGACCGGTCTTGACGTCATTCGGCCGACCGCCTTGACGATTTCCTTGATGGAGACGCCCCGCCCGGTGCCGAGATTGACCGCCAGGCTTCGCCCGCCACCCTCGAGATGCATGAGCGCTTTCAGGTGGGCGCGGGCCAGATCGGTGACGTGGATATAATCCCTTACGCAGGTGCCGTCCGACGTGTCGTAGTCGGTGCCGAAAACCTCGATCGCGTCGATGATGCCCGATGCGGCCATGAGCACTCTGGGAACCAGGTGGGTTTCCGGCGAATGCCACTCACCAAGCTCGCCGTCGGGATCGGCGCCACAAGCGTTGAAGTAGCGCAGGATAGCAAATTTCATCCCATACGCGGATGCATAGTCGCCGATGATCTGTTCGCCCATCAGCTTGGAGCGCCCGTAAGGGCTGATCGGATTTTGCGAGGAGGTCTCGCGAATGGGCAATGCTTCCGGCACGCCGTACGTCGCACAGCTGCTGGAGAAGATGATGTTTTCGACCGAACAAGCGCGTGCGGCATCGAGCACCGCGATGGTGCCTGTCACATTGGTTGAATAATATTCGGCCGGCTCGCGAACGGACTCTCCGACATAGGCCAGCGCCGCAAAATGGATCACAGCCGTCGGCCGGTGCGTTTCCATCGCCCGCTTCAATGCATCCCGATCCCGGATATCGCCGACGACAAGCGGACCCCAGGCGACGGACCTCTCGTTGCCGCGGCTCAGATTGTCGAAAACCACCGGGATGTAGCCGGCGGAGGCCAACTGCTTGCAGGTGTGGCTGCCGATGAAGCCGGCTCCACCCGTCACCAGGACTGCCGGCCGGCTCATGAGGCGGCAGCTCCTCTGGCAATGCGGTTTCCGTAGAGCAGGGTGTCAAAATACTCGACGGTACGCGCGAGTCCCTGGCTCAAGCTGATTTTCGGCTCCCAGCCGAGATTGGCCTTGGCAAAAGAGATGTCCGGCTTGCGCTGCCTGGGATCGTCGACGGGCAGCGGCCGATGCACGATCTTCGAT
>NZ_RZTT01000308.1 GCF_003996995.1 Mesorhizobium sp. M7A.T.Ca.US.000.02.2.1
AAGGCGAGCAGAGCGGCGGTGGTTGCGAGGGTCTTCTTCATGGTAAGCACTCCGTGCTGTTTCACTTTCCGGACCGCCGCCTTGGGAAACGACAGCACCGGACGGCCTGAAACTGGAACGGAAAGCGCTCCCTCCGCAAATCACGTTGGGTGAATTTTCGCAAACAATATCATAGGCTTAATTCCGACATATTGCTTGTTGCCGACATCATTTCAGACCGCTTCGACTCCTCCAATGCCCACTTCTATCCGCGAAAAGAGTCGCTTAGCCGATTGTGACGGCGGCTTTGGATCGCCACGCGGCCGCTGCAATCAACCTCGAGCAGCATCACGAAACAGCCTGCTCACCGACCATCGACACAAATTTTGTTTCATGGTCAGAGGCGGACTATAGGCGTGACAAATACGGCTTCGACGGCTGACGGCTCAGCCCGCCTCGTCCTTCGCGCCGATCTTGCGCACAAGTGCCGCCGTCGCCAGCATCGCGCCCATGTCTGATATCATCGGCGCGACATGCGTGCTGTAATCGAGCGGCACCGAAATATCCGGCAGTTCGAAGAAGTTCTTCGTCTGCGGCAGCAGCAGGAACCCATCGCTGCCATTGAGCGCCACGCGGGCTGGGTCGTCCGGCCAGGTTTCGCCAAGCCATTTCAGTGCCTGCGCCAGCCGACCGCTCACCAGTGGCTGTGCCGCTCCGAGATTGTCGGTGCGGAACTCGTAGGCGGCATCAAGCGCCACGTCGCCACTGGACAACTCCTGCAGCTTGCTGGCGAACATGCCGCGAAAGAAACTGATGACGGCATTGGTCCGGCGCGTCGCCACCAATATGCCGGGGAACGGCGCGATGGTCTCGAAGGCGACGATGACGCCCTGGAAGGCGGTCGACGAGCCCTTGCCCGACCCTTCCCGCAGATGCGCCTCGTAGAGTTCAAACGGAAACCCTGCGTAGCGGCCCGCGACGATGTCGTCGAACGCCTGCCGGTTGAACGGACCAACCGCCGTGCGCGGCAACCGGTCGAATGAATTCGGCGTCACGCCATGCTGGTAGCGCATGTCGGCGATGAAGCCGAAGATGATCGGCAGCAGCGTCTCGCGGAACGATTGCTGCAGCCGCATCGCCGGTTTCCTGGCTTGGAAATAGAGCAGGATCGAAGCCGCGAAGCCGATCACATAGAGAAATACATGTGGCGTCGAGACCCATTGCTCGTTGGGGTCGGCGACCTTGTTGAACAGCCACGCGACCAGCACCACGGCCACCAGCACCAGCCCCACGAACACCGGCACCCGCCAGCGCACCTGCCGGACCGCCGAAGCCCTCGCCGCTTCATAGGCCTCGATGTCTTTCCGGATGCCGGCGATGACCGTTTCGCTCGGCATGAAATCCGCTGTTTCCACCGCTACCCCCGCAAGCCTCGACAAGTTCATGATAGCTGGTTTTGTTCGATGTATCGACTGCAGTGCCTCTTCAACAAATGTCCACGCCTGATTACCACGTGGTTCCCCCAATCCGTCGCTGCTTCGCAGCGCCACCTTCCCCCCCTCCGGAGGGAAAGGAAAGGAGCGTTGCTGGACGAGCGCTGACGGCAAAAAGCTTGGCGCCTTTCCTCTACCCCGTCGATCGGGGGAGAGGTGGCTCGGCGAAGCCGAGACGGAGTGGGGGTCGACCAGCGCAGCAAAAGACAAATGCATGCGCCAGCCATGGACCCCATAGGCAACGTCTCGTCACTTGCAGCACTAAGGAAAGATCGCTTTCAGTCGCCTCTCGACCTTGTCACGCACTCGGCCCTCCAAAGCCTTCACCAACACCAACCGCTCATGGTCGCCGGCGCGCAGGCGCATGAAGGGATGCAGCCGGTAAGACGCGATCGTCCCGCGCATACCGGCATCGGCACTGACATCGACAGTGAGGATAGACCCGATGCGGCCCGGCCATGGCTGGCGCGCAAAGGCGGTACCGAGGAAATCGCCGAGCCCATAGGCGACGATCGTCCCGTCGATCTTTTCCACCGGTTGAACGACATGGGCGTGATGGCCGGCGATCAGTCCGACGCCTTGCCCGGCCAGCCGCCTGGCCAGCGCTCGCGTCCCGTCGCGCGGAAAATGTCGGAACTCCCAGTCCCAATGCGGCACGGCGCAGAGAAGGTCTAAGCCATCGCGCGGCCAGCCGGCCGGATCGCTGTCCATCGACACCCGCCCGGCAAACAGTTTTTCATCGGCGTTGCGCCACAGCGTGAATGCGGCGAAGCCGATATCAAGCGATCCAACCTGGACCGGCACCACCGGACCGTCGGCGGCCAGGCCGATCGTGCGGATGCCGAGCCGCAGCAGCGCCGCGATTGTCTCGTCGAAACCGGCGACGCCCTGGTCGAGCACATGGTTGTTGGCCAGCGACAGCACGAGCCTCTCCCGCGCAATACCAACCGCCGCCAGCGCCTCGGCCAGAAACAACTCGCTCATCGCATGATGTGTACCGAGCCTCGTCCCCAGTACTGCGCTTGGTCTGTCCACCACAGGGCTTTCGCAATTGCCGATCACCAGATCAGCCGCGCCGAGCAGCGCCTTGATCGCCGGATCGCAGTCCGGCGCGCTGCGGTTGGCCACCGCCGAGATGTCGCCGACAAAGGCAAGCCGCATTGTCTGCCTTGGCGCTGAATCGATCAGCGTTTCCGCCATGGGCGCAAAGTCTTGCGCGTCGCCGGCCAGCGATGGCTTGAGGAAACGCGGCAGCCAGGACAGCTTGTAGGAAAGCGGATAGTTCGACACGCGATGCCCAATTGTTTGCCCTGTGTAAACCGTCCTCGCGGCGGGTTGAAGCGCAGCGTTGCAAATGGTGTATATTTGCGCGGCGCGACAAATATTGGGGGGATAAAGATGACACGACTGGCAGGCCTGCTGACATCCGCTTTCATTTTGCTCCTGCCGCTGTCTTCCGCGTCGGCGGCAATGCCCGAAGCGGCCACCCGACTGTTCGAGGCGAAGAGCGTGGCCGCGCGCGACGCTGCCCTGTCTATGCTGGAGACCGCCGCGCCAAAAGACCCGGCGTCCGCCTATGCGGCCGGGGCGGGCGAGTTCTTCACCGCACTGGAGATCCTGGCTACCGGCCTGCACCGTCATGGTTTCGAAAGCCCGCAATCCTTCATGCTGCCGCTGATGCGGTTGCCGGTGCCCGATAATCCCAATCCCGAGCCGCTGACTTACGAGCAGTTCCGCGCCATTCTGGTCGGCTTCCGCGACCGGCTGGAGAAATCCGCGGCAACGTTTGCGTCGGTGCCGCCCGATGCCGATATCGGCATGGCGATCGATCTCACCCGTGCGGGCATCGACCTCAACGAGGACGGCACCATTGCGCCGGACGAGAGCATGGCGGCGATCATTGCCGGGTTGTCACGCGGCGGCATTACATCGGACGATGCCGTTCCCACGCTCACCTTCCGTTTCGACCGCGCCGACGGATACTGGCTGCAGGGCTATGCCGAGTTCCTGATGGCGCAGGCCGATTTCTGGCTTGCGCATGATTTCAGGAGCACCTTCGACGGCTCGTTCCACATGCTGTTCCCGCGCGCCAAGCTGCCGTTGCAGGATATTCTGGTGCCGCCGGCCGGCGACATGGGCTCGAGCATCTTCTCCTCGGAATGGCGCATCGCCGATTTCATCTCGATGGTGCATCTCATCAACTGGCCGGTGATCGAGCCGGAGCGCCGTCAAGCAGCGCGCCGCCATTTGCTGGAAATGATCCGGCTGTCGCGCGAGGACTGGAAGGCGATCCGCGCCGAGACCGACAATGACCGCGAATGGCTGCCTGGCCCGCAGCAGAAGGGCGAGAACCCGCTCACCGGCCTCGAAGTCGGCGAGGAGCAGGTTCAGGCCTGGCTCGCCGCCCTGACCATGGCCGAGGATCTCCTGGAAGGCCGCAAGCTGCTGCCGCATTTCCGCGTCACCGCCGGCACAGGCCTAGGAATCAACATGAAGCGCTTCTTCGATGACCCAAAAAACTTCGATCTGGTGCTGTCGATCACCGGCCCGGCCATCGCGCCCTACCTCGAAAGCGGCGAACTCGTGACCAGCGACGATTTCGACCAGATCCAGCGCCAGTTCGGCGGCGGCGGGTTTTTGACGTTTGCGCTCTGGTTCAACTGAGGGCGGGCTGCTTCAGGCCCTTCCGCAGGGGAAATCTTGGCAAGACCGGCAACATTTTTACTGGAAGCAATCGCCTTTCCCAGGCGATGTCTGCTGGCAGTCACCTCACTGCAGATGCCGCGCCAAGGCGCTTCGCAAAAATTAGCAGCGGCTGTTTTGCTTGACTCGGCCGCCAAAAACAGGCAGCAAAACCAGGTCGGAAGGGCGACAACACCACTTTCCTGGCCGTGGACGAAGCCAAATTTGGCCCAAATCCACATCTCGTCGTTGGTTTTGAGAGGAATTGATTAACCAACTTTGTCCATATTTTGAAGCAATCGGCAACCAACTACAGACGCGGCAAACGCGTCGGGGACCACCTGGGATCACTCACAGAATGGTCGTCGCGGCTCTCAAGGCCACGTACGGGGAAACCGGTTGAAGCGAGATTGGTTGCATGGCGTTGTTGAGTACACACAAAAAAAACCGGGGACAGCGTGAGGGCGGCGAGTTCGTCGATGCTCCGCGTTCCTCTTCCTTCAACGCTGGCCGGGTGGCCCGCTGGGTCGCGCTGCCTTGCGCCAGCACCGCCATCGGCCTTTGGCTGATCGGCACCATGGCCGGCCTCAGTTCCGTCGGCGCCTCGCTGTCGGCGACTTCGGTTGGCTTGCCCCAGACGCTGTCCATGCCGGGATCGCTCGCACTTACCGATCCGCTGAAACAGCACTTTTTGAAAGCCCCCTTCGTGCTGGCCAATGCCAATGGCGGCACTCAGGCCCTGCATGATCATTCGGTGCAGTGCGGCGCCAGCTGTTTCAAGCTGGCCAGGGTAAGCTCGCAGGCGGAAAAATCCGAACGCCTTGTGGCGCAGGCAAAGCCGACGCCCGCCGCCGTGAAGTCGAAGGCGCAGGAGCGCTTTGAACGCATGGAAGCGTCGCTTTCGCCGATGAAGCTGGCCGCTGCCTTTGCCGACGCCGGAAAGCCCGTCCCCAGTGCCAACACCCGCCCGGTGATCTCCACCGTCGCACCGCGAATTGCCGAGGCGTCGTTGGTGCCCTCCGTCCAGGTCACGGCCAGCCTGTCCGACAACATGCCAGTTCCGGCGGCCGAACGTTTCGCCCGGCTGGATACCGGCTCGGTGGTCGTGCAGACCGCACCGCCGCCGATGGGCTTTGCCCAATCCGATACGCCTGACAATTCGCAGTTGGCCCTTGCCCTCGTGCAGTCGCTGCCGGTCGACGCCGAGGCGTTTGCCTCACCGCTGCCGATCGAGGAATCGTCAGCCGATACCGCGGTTTCGCCCGTCGAAACCCAGCAGGATCAACCCGGCGATGCCGCCTCGCTGCCGGACGCGCTGACCGACGACGTGCCGTTGCCGACCCGCCGCCCGCAATTCGACCCGCCGCAGCCCAAAATCGTCCAGCAGGAGCCTAAGTCCGTCCAGCAGCCCAAATCTGTTCAGCAGCCCAAGCCCGTCCAGCAGCCGAAGCAGGCACGCGAGACGGTCCAGCAGGCTCAGCCGGCAAAACCGACGCGGCAAGGCCGGCCGGCCGACGGCGGTGACGTTTTGGCCTATGCCAAGCCCGACACGCCTTCGGGCGGCCTTGGCAAGGCGTTCAGGAACCTGTTCAACTCGCCGGGATCCAGAAGCGGAGCCGGAAATGGCGTCGCCGTCTACGATATCAGCGCCGGCACCGTCTACATGCCTGACGGCTCGAAGCTCGAGGCGCATTCTGGCATCGGCGCCATGACGGACCAGCCGCGCTATGCCAACCAGAAGAACCGCGGGCCGACACCGCCCAACACCTATAATCTGTCGCTGCGCGAGTCGCGCTTTCATGGTGTGGAGGCCTTGCGCCTGACGCCGGTCGATGGCCGCAACAAATACAATCGCGACGGGTTTCTGGCCCATACGTATCTGCTTCGGGGCCGCTACGGCCAGTCGAGCGGCTGCGTCGCCTTCAAGGATTATGCGCGCTTCCTCGCTGCCTACAAGAAGGGCAAAATCAAACGCCTCGTCGTGGTGCCGCGCCTGAACGGGTCGGCTACGCAGGTCGCATCAGCCGCCAGGGGCGTGTAGCGACAAGAGGCTTGCGGGCGCACCTTCCCGCCTGCTCCTGACAGCCTGCTGTCAGGAGCAGCGCTGTCCGGCACGCCTCTCCCCACCGCGCTCTTTCCATTTTGGCCAGGAAATCCCATATTCGGGACATGGCCAAATCTCCCGATCAGAAAACGCCGCCGACGGCGAATGACGACCGCGCCGCGCCGAAGCGGCGCAGCCCGCTGACCGATTTCCTGGACGCTTCGGAACCGCTGCACAGAGGCGGCTTCGCCGAGATGCCGCAGCCGGAGCTCTCTGGCACGCCGCTGACCGGTTCGATCGCGGATTGGGCCGAGCAGATCGAGCAGGAGGCCGAAAAGGAAGGGCGTCTTGCCGGCAAGGGCGACGGCGGCAAGTCGCCGAAGCCGTTGAAGAAGATACCCGAGCGTTCAAGCTCGCCGGGACGCAGTTCGCGCGGCACCTCGATGGGTGGGGCGGCGACGGCGAGGGAGCGCACGGCAGCGGGCCTCAACCCAGTCGCGGGTCTCGACATTTCGCTGGAAGACGCCGAGACCATGGCTTCGGGCAGCGTCACCGCGACGGTAGCCGCCCTTTCGGCGTTGATCGAATCCGGCAATCCGCTGCACAAGGACGGTGTGCTGTGGACGCCGCATCGCCCCGCCCGCCCGGAAAAATCCGAAGGTGGCATTGCCATCAAGATGGTTTCGGATTTCGAGCCGGCCGGCGATCAGCCAACCGCGATCAAGGATCTGGTCGAAGGCGTCGACAACAACGACCGGACCCAGGTGCTGCTCGGCGTCACCGGCTCCGGAAAAACCTTCACCATGGCCAAGGTGATCGAGGAGACGCAGCGCCCTGCCTTGATCCTGGCGCCGAACAAGACGCTGGCGGCGCAGCTCTATTCCGAGTTCAAGAAATTCTTCCCGGAAAACGCCGTCGAGTATTTCGTCTCCTACTACGACTATTACCAGCCGGAAGCCTACGTCCCGCGCACCGATACCTTCATCGAGAAGGAATCCTCGATCAACGAGCAGATCGACCGCATGCGCCACTCGGCGACGCGTTCGCTGCTCGAGCGCGACGACGTCATCATCGTCGCCTCGGTGTCCTGCATCTATGGTATCGGCTCGGTCGAGACCTACACGGCGATGACCTTCCAGATGCAGATCGGCGATCGGCTCGACCAGCGCGCGCTGCTCGCCGATCTCGTCGCCCAGC
>NZ_RZTT01000309.1 GCF_003996995.1 Mesorhizobium sp. M7A.T.Ca.US.000.02.2.1
ACATGTCGTAGTAGGTCTCCGGCGGACCGGGCATGAATTTCAGCCCGTTCTCGGCCAGCCTGTCGGTGGCGGCATAGATCTCGTCGGTGCCGACAGCGATGTGCTGGATGCCCTCGCCATTGTATTTCTTCAGATATTCGGCGATCTGGCTGGTCTCGTCCTTGGACTTGTTGAGCGGAATGCGGATCTTGCCGCAGGGCGAGGTGATGGCGCGGCTCACCAGGCCGGTGATCTTGCCGTCGATGTCGAAGAAATGGATCTGCTTGAAGCCGAACAGATTGCGATAGAAATCCCACCACTTGTCCATCTGGCCGCGATAGACATTGTGGGTCAGGTGATCGAGGTAATAGAAGCCGACGCCTTGCGGCCGCGGGTCGCGCTCGCCCAGCCACTCGAACTCGGCATCATAGGCCGAACCCTTCTTGCCATAGGTCTCGATGAAATAGAGCAGCGAGCCGCCAATGCCGACGATTGCCGGCACGTCGAGCGCCTTGTCGGCGCCTTCGTAAGGCGTGGCGCCCTTGGCAACCGCGTGATCGAAAGCGTACTTGGCATCGACCACCCGCCAGGCCATAGAGGCAGCACAGGGGCCGTGCTTGTCGACGAATTTCATTGCATGCGAGCCGGGCTCGGCATTGACGACATAGTTGATGTCGCCCTGGCGCCAGATGGTGATGTCTTTCGTGCGGTGCCTGGCCACCGCGGCATAGCCCATGCGGGTGAACAGCTCGGCCAGTTTTTCCGGCTCCGCATGCGCGAATTCGACAAACTCGAAACCATCGGTGCCGGCCGGGTTGTCCTTGCTGATCCTAGCGGGCGGGGCGTCGTGCGGGAAGGGACCCATGATATTCCTCCGAAAGCTGGCCTAGCCTGAAAAGGCCACCTGACACGATCATAACGCGGAGGAGGCGCACGGTGCTTGCATTCAAACGCTTGAAATGATGATGTCATGCGTGAAGCGTGCATGATGTGAGGAAAAACCATGGATGAGACGCGCATTGATCAGTTCGACCGCAAGATAATGGCGCTGTTGCAGGGTGATGCGCGGCTGACCAACAACGATCTTTCGGAGCGGGTGAACCTGTCGGCGTCGCAATGCTCGCGCCGTCGCCAGCGGCTGGAGGAGGACGGCTTTATCAAGGGCTATCGCGCCGTTCTCGACCGCGACAAGCTCGGTTTTTCCCTGGTCAACGTCATTTCGGTGACGCTCGCCACGCACAACCGCGACAATGCGCGGCGCTTCGGCGAACTGGTGGCGCGGCTGCCTGAGGTGCAGGAAGCGCACGCGCTGACCGGCGAGATGGATTACATTTTGAAAGTGGTGACGCCCGACCTGAAGTCGCTGTCGGAATTCGTCAACGGCGTGCTCCTGCCACACGAATCCGTGCAGCACGTGAAGACGGCGATCGTGCTGGAGACGTTGAAGGAGACCGGCGCACTGCCGATTTAAGCCCTGGCCGTTCAGCCCTTCGACTGTTGGATCAGCCCATAGAGATTGGTGCAGCGGGCGCCGGAGCGGCAATAGGCGAAGACCGGGCCGTCGAGTTCGTTGAGCGCTTCGGCCTGATCCTCGACATTCTCGGCGGTGATCTGGCCGCTGATCACCGGAATGTAGCGGAAGGCGAGCCCTGCGGCTTCGACCGCTGCCTTGACGGTGTCGGCAGAAGGCTGGCCGGGCTGTTCGTCATCGGGCCGGTTGCAGATGACACTCTTGAAGCCGGCTTCCTTGATGGCGGCGACGTCCTCAGGCTGGATCTGGCCCGAAACCGAATAGTCCTCGCTGATTTCGCGGTATTCCATGGCAGCATCCTCGCAAACTGGTCAGGCGGCAGTCTTGCCACTCCCCGACATGGGCGGCAATCCGTACCGAAGGAATTCTCTGCCAAATAGACATTGCGTGGCGGAAAATCCAACCGGGCCGATGCGGCCCGGCTGGACGATCCTCCATACTCAGCTGCCGAGAATGGCGCCTTTGATCTGACGGATGTTGTTGTGCATCATGTCGATATAGGTCGCGGCCGGGCCGTCGGGCTGCGACAGCGCATCCGAATAGAGCGTGCCGCCGACCTTGATGCCGGTCTCGCTGGCGATCTGCTCGATCAGGCGCGGGTTGGTGATGTTCTCGACGAAGATCGCCGCGGCCTTGTCCTGCTTCACCTGGGTAACCAGCTTGGCGACGTCGGCGGCGGATGGCTCGGAGTCGGTCGAGATGCCTTGCGGTGCCAAGAAAGTCAGGCCGTAGGCGTGCTCGAAATAGCCGAAGGCGTCATGCGAGGTGATGACGACGCGCTTTTCTTCTGGGATCGAGGCGATCGCCGCTTTCACTTCACCTTCGACCGCGTCGAGCTTCTTCGTGTAGGCGGCGGCATTGGTCTGGTAGCTGACGCAGCCTTCCGCATCCGCCGCGCAGAAAGCCTCGGCGATGTTCTTCACGTAGATCCTGGCATTGGCGATCGACTGGAAGGCGTGCGGATCGGTGACCGTCTTGCCGCCGCCGGTGCCGGCACCTTCGGCCGCGTCGGCGTCGGCGAATTCTGGCTTGAAATCGATCGACTTCACGCCCTTGGTCAAGGTGACGATCGACGCCTTGGTGGCGCTGGCATCGACCAGCCGCTGCAGGAAACCCTCGAAATGCAGGCCGTTGACCAGAACGATGTCGGCCTTGGCCATGGCCACAGCATCGGCCGGGCTCGGCTCGTAGACATGGGCGTCGCCATCCGGCCCGACAATGGTGGTGACGTCGATGCGGTCGCCGCCGACATTTTTGGCGAAATCGGCAATGACGGTGAAGCTGGCGACCACTTTCAGCGGTGCGGCCAAGGCCGACGATGTGCCAAAAGCGGTTAATGTTATAACGCTCATCGCCAGGGCGGCATGGATCGATTTCAGCATAGACGGGTCTCCTTCTAGGGGCGGGGATCAGGCCGTTCTGTGACGGTGATGGATGATGCGCGCGCGCAGAATGCCGCGCGTGCCAAACAGGATCGAGGCGAAATAGACGACGCCGGCCGAAAGGATGATGGCCGGGCCGGATGGCAGCGACGCGTGATAGGACAAAAGCAGCCCGGCGACGCAGGAGGCGAAGCCGATCAGCACCGCCAGCACGCACATCGGCTCGACGCGAGCTGTCCAGAAGCGGGCGGCTGCGGCCGGCAGCATCATCAGCCCAACCGACAGAAGCGTGCCGAGTGCCTGGAAGCCGCCGACAAGGTTGAGCACGACAAGGCCGAGGAAGATGAAATGCACCGGACTGCCGAGCCGGCTGACCGAGCGCAGGAACAGCGGGTCGAGGCATTCGGCGACCAGCGCCCGCCAGAAGATGGCGAGGCTGACCAGCGTCACCGCGACGATGCCGCCGATCAGCGTCAGGGCCTCATCGTTGAGCGCCAGCACGGTGCCGAACAGCACATGCATGAGATCGACGCTGGAACCGCGGATCGACACCATCAGCACGCCGATGGCGAGCGAAATCAGATAGAACGCCGCCATCGAGGCGTCCTCGCGCTGTATGGTGAAGCGCGAGACGGCGCCGGCGCCGAGCGCGACGATGACGCCGGCGATCAGGCCGCCGATGGTCATCGGCAGGATCTCCAGCCCATAGAACAGGAAGCCGGCGGCCGCGCCGGGCAGGATTGCATGCGCCATCGCGTCGCCCGACAGGCTCATGCGCCGCAGCATCAGGAAGACGCCGATAGGGCAGGCGCCGAGCGACAGCATCAGCGAACCGATCAAAGCCCGCTGCATGAAGCCGAAATCGGCGAAGGGCGCGATGACAAGACCGTAAAGCATGTCCATCAGGCAGCCCTCGGTCCGACGCCGTGTCGATGGTCATGGTGATCGTGGCCATGGTGATCGTCACCATGAGCGTCCTCGCCCGGCTCGCACCAGGGTGCATTTTCTTCCCAGGCTTCGTGGAAGCGGCGGGCGCGCAACAGGTTGTCAGGTTTCAGCGTTTCCCTGGTTTCGCCCCAGGCGATCGGCTGGCGGGCGAGAAGCAGCGTTTCGGGGAAATTCTGCCGCACCAGGTCCAGATCGTGGACGACAACCATGATGGTGCGTTCCTCGCCGTGCCAGTGCTTGATCAGGGCAATGAGGTCGCCGACCGTCTTGGCGTCGACGGCGTTGAAGGGTTCGTCGAGCAGGATGAGGTCGGCGTCCTGCAGCAGGACGCGCGCAAACAGCGTGCGCTGCAACTGGCCGCCTGACAGCGTGTCGATCGGGCGCTTTTCAAAGCCGCCGAGGCCGACCGCCATCAGCGCCTTGCTGACGTCATCGCGATCTTCCTTGGTGTAGCGGCCAAGCAGGCCGCGTCGTGGCCACAGGCCGAGCGAAACCAGATCGACCACGCGCGCTGGAAAAGAGCGGTCGAGCTCCGATTGCTGCGGCAGATAGGCGGCACGTACACCGGGCGCGCGGATAACCTCGCCGGCCATTGGCTTCAGGACGCCGACAATGCCTTTCATCAGCGTCGATTTGCCGGAGCCGTTGGCGCCGACCACAGCGGTCAGCGAGCCCTTGCGGATGGTGCCGTCGAGATGATGGATCGCCGGATGGCTGCCGTAGCCAAGCGTCAGGTCGCGGAATGTCAGGCAGGTATTTGTCATTCTGCGATCCGTAGGCGGCGAAATCCGGCTGCTGGCAGCGGCCGATTGGATATGTGATGTTATTACATTAGTCAACAAGCCAATCCGGCGGAATTGCGGCCGCAGGGTCAACTTGCCGTGTGTGCATGCCATATGCCGTTGGCCCAAGGGGATTCGACCTGGCGACCTTGCCCCAAGCCGGCCGCGACTCTAAAGAAGCGCAACCGTCACAGGAAGGAACCATCCAATGAGCATTCGTCGCATCGATGTCGGCCCGCGCATGAGCCAGATCGTCATCCATGGCAATACCGTCTATCTGGCTGGTCAGGTCGGCCAGCCAACCGGCAACGTCGCTTCGCAGACCAGGGACATTCTGGCGGCTGTCGACGAATTGCTGGCCAAGGCTGGCTCCGACAAGACCAAGATCCTGCAGGCGATCATCTGGCTGGCCGACATGAGCACCTTTGCCGAGATGAACGCGGAATGGGACAAGTGGGTGCCGCAGGGCAACACGCCAGCCCGTGCCACCGGCGAAGCAAAGCTCGCCACCCCGGACTATCTGGTCGAGATTATTATTACCGCCGCGATCTAAAGCGTCGACTTTCCCTTCTCCCCTTGTGGGAGAAGGTGTCGCCGAAGGCGACGGATGAGGGGTGTTCCAGGGAACGCCAACGTCTCACTCCGCTGGAACACCCCTCATCCGTCTCGACGCTGTCGCGCCGATCCACCTTCTCCCACAAGGGGAGAAGGGAGCGTCGGCGCTACCCCTGCGACGGCCTGAACCTTGCCACCAGCGTGTGGCTCTCGGCCGCGTAGGTAAAGCGCACATGGGTGACCGGATGTTCGGCGCTCCATGTCCGTCGCTCGACCACCAGGCACGGCGCGCCGGCTTCGATGTCGAGTGCGGCCGCTATATGTCTGTCGGCGGCGACAGCGCGAATCCGGTGCTCGGCTTCGCTCCACGGCACGCGGCCGATCAGCCATGGTCCTGGTGCGATGGCCACGAATTCCTCGTCGGCTGCCTCGGGTACGGCGGTGAGGTTGATCAGCCGCTGTTCATGCGCGAACGGCCGCTCGCCGGCGAAATGCCCGCATTCCAGCGCCAGAACCGGTCCGGCCAAGCCCAATTCCAGCAGGGCGCGATCCTCGGCGCTGCTGCGCCTTTTGTGCCGAGCGACGCGCTCGTAGCAGTAAGGCAGGCCGAGCGCTTCGACCTCGATGCGGATATCGTGGATTTCCAGCACCGCCGCTTGCGACTGCGGCCGGCGCACAAAGCTGCCTGAGCGGCGGCGACGTTCGATCAGCCCGGCCTTGGCAAGCTGTGACAGCGCCTTGTTCACCGTCATGCGCGAGCAATTGTATTGCACGCTCAGTTCGTGCTCGAACGGGATGCGATGGCCGGGCGCCCAGGCACCGGACGTGATCTTCTCACTGATGTCGGTCAGGATGCGCTGGTGCAGCGAGCCGCCACCGTCCGCTACCACTGTGCCGGCCATGCTCATGCCGAAAGCGCCGTCATCACGCTGCGAAACCGCTCGGCGATAGCCTCTCGCTTCACATGCCTGCCGCCGCTGACCTGCTTGAACCCATGCACCCAGACGCAGTCGACCTTGCCGCCATTGGCGAAGATCCAGGCGTCCAGGATCGCGTCGCCGCTCTTGCCGGCCAGCGAGGGATTTTTGGGATCGAGCGAGACGAGATCGGCGGATGCGCCGGCGGCGATCTGCGAGATGCCGGCGCCAAGGGCGACGCTGCCCCCGTCCAGCGCGGCATCGAACAGCGCCCGGCCGGTCGAGCCGCCCGCGACCGCCAGCACATTGCGGGCGCGGTGGGCGAGGCGCTGCGAATATTCGAGTTGGCGCAATTCGTCGGGCAGGCCGATCAGCACGTTGGAATCGGAGCCGACGCCAAAGCGGCCGCCATGGTCTCTGAACAGCGGCGCGGCAAAAGTGCCGTCACCGAGATTGGCTTCGGTGATCGGGCAGAGACCGGCGATGGCGCCGCTCCTGGCCATGGCAACGGTTTCCGCATCGGTCATGTGCGTGGCGTGGATCAGGCACCAGCGCTTGTCGACCTTGGCATTGGCGAGCAAAAACTCCACGGGCCTCGCGCCGGACCAGGCAAGACAGTCCTCGACCTCTTTCACTTGCTCGGCGATATGGATGTGAATCGGCCCCTTCGGCGCCAGCGCGGCGACTTCGGCTAGCTCCTGCGGCGTCGCGGCACGCAAACTGTGCGGAGCGACGCCGACGACAGCCTGATTCAACGCGCGAACCAATTCGCGGCATTTCTCAACAAGCCGCGAGAACCGATTCACATCGTTGATGAATCGCCGCTGGCCTTGGTTTGGCGCGGCGCCGCCGAAAGACGAGTGCGCATAAAACACCGGCAAAAGCGTCAGGCCGATACCTGTTTCGCCGGCCGCCGCCGCGATGCGCTCGGCCATCTCGGCAAGATTGGCGTAGGATTTTCCATCGCGGTCGTGATGCAGATAGTGAAACTCGCCGACGCGGGAAAACCCGGCCTCCAGCATCTCGACATAGAGTTGTGCTGCAACCGCCTCGACCTGATCGGGCGTCATCGACAGGGCAAAGCGGTACATCACCTCGCGCCAGCTCCAGAAACTGTCGGCGGAGGGGCCGCGAAGCTCGGCAAGGCCGGCCATGCCGCGCTGGAAGGCGTGGCTGTGAAGGTTGGGCATGCCGGGCAACAGGATCGCGTGGCGTTCGTCGCCGGCTAGCGCGGTAGCTCCAGGCTCGACGGTCGCGATGCGTCCCTCGGCCAGGG
>NZ_RZTT01000030.1 GCF_003996995.1 Mesorhizobium sp. M7A.T.Ca.US.000.02.2.1
GTCCACGGTCGTGCCGATAGCCTTGGGGATCTCTTGCCAGAAGCTCGGCCAGCCGGTGCCGGAATCGAATTTCGTCTCCGACGAATAGACCGGCAGGTCGCAGCCGGCACAGGCGAAGATGCCCTTACGGTGTTCGTTGAGCAGCGGGCTGGTGCCGGGATACTCCGTGCCTTCCTTGCGCAGCACGTCGAAGGCGGCCGGCGACAGGATGGCTTTCCACTCGGCGTCGGTCTTGGTGACTTCGAATTTTTCGGCGGCCTGTGCTGCCTGCGGATCGCCCATGCGCAGCATCGTTGCTGCGGCCCCGACGACGCCGATGGCGGCGGCACCGCTCAAAAGAAAGTCGCGACGGTTCATGACCGGTTCCTCCTGATGTCCTTTTGCCAAACTATACCGCCGCGCGGAAATCAAAAGCCGGTGACGGTAGCCCCCTCGAACGAACACTCCGCGCCCTCCCACATCCGAATATGGGCGGCGCGGAGTGCGCGGGTCAATTGCGGATCACGGGAGCGGGATCGTGCAATCGACGGAGGGCCCTTGCTGCCAGTTCGCCGGCAGCAATCCCCTTGTTACATCTTGGGCAAAAGAACCTTGTCGATGACGTGGATGACGCCATTGGACTGTTCGACATCGGCGACCGTCACATTGGCGACATTGCCGTTCTCGTCGGTGACGGTGACCTTGCCGCCGTCGGCCTTGAGCGACAGCTCGCAGCCGCCGACCGTCTTGACCTTGTGGGCGCCGCCGTCAGCCTTGGCCATCGCGGCGACATCCGCCCCCATCGCCTTGGCGCCGATGACATGGCAGGTCAGGATCTTGGTGAGCTTGTCCTTGTTTTCAGGCTTGAGCAGCGTCTCGACCGTCCCGGCCGGAAGAGCCGCGAAGGCTTCGTTGGTCGGAGCGAACACGGTGAACGGACCGGCGCCCTGCAGCGTTTCGACAAGGCCGGCGGCCTTCACGGCGGCGACCAGCGTGGTGTGGTCCTTCGAGTTCACGGCGTTCTCGACGATGTTTTTGTTAGCATACATCGCGGCGCCGCCAACCATCGGGTTTTCGGCATAGGCAGCGGTGGCAAGGGCCGAAACGGCGATCGTACCGGCGAGCAAAAGGGTGGCGTATCTACGCATGATGTCAAACTCCTCGGGTTCTCTTCCCATTTTTGGGGACGCGAGGAGATACGGAACAGAAGTGCGGGAGTTTCAGAAATATTCCTATTTTTTTATTTTGCCCGGGATGCCGAAGAGATTTTGCCACGCAACCGCTTGCCGGCTACCATGCTGTCTACGGGCGTGGAAGGTGGGAGATACACTTCAGGTACTCTATTTTGAGTCTGGCGACGCCAAGAGCCGGTCAGATGCTCTTCAGGTCGCCGGCGGCGACCACCGGTCCGGTCGGCTGTCCGGTCGGCGAACCGCCTGACGGCTCGAGGCTGACTGCAAGCACCGCGCCCTGGGCAAGCTTCTGCTGGGCCGCCGGCGAGACGACGATGTGCGCCGTAGCACCGGTCGGAATGACGCCCATCGAGACCGGCGGGTTCTTGCCCTCGATCATCCACAGCTCGAAGTCCTTGCCGGAAGCACGCTCACCGGAGACATGCGACAGGCCGACTTCGTGATGCGCGGCATCATAGACGGCGAGGTATCTGACGTCGCTGCCTTCGGCGGCCAGCGAAGCGACGAGGCGCGCTTGCGGCTGCTCGACCGGTGGGTTGAGAGTGGGCACGAGGATGTAAATCGCCAGTGCCGCAACCGCGGCCGCGGCAAGGCCGCGCCAGAAGGCCAGGCTGGACCACAGGCCGCCGCGCGATTCGGCGGGCGTGGTCACGGCGGCAGCGTTCGCGAACAGCCGGCGGTCGACCGCGGTCTTCACCGAAACCGGCGGCTCGATTTTCGGGTAGGCGGCGGCCAGCGGCGAGAGACTGACCTCCCAGCCCTCGACAAGACGAGCAAAAACCGTATCCGCATCGATGCGGCGGGCGACGATCTGGCGTTCGTCGGCATCGAGCACGCCGAGAACGTATTCGGCGGCGAGCAGGTCGTCGCCTCCACGTTCCGGTCCTGTGTCTTCTGCCAGCGTCATCTTTCCAGACATTCTCTGAGTTTCAACAGGCTGCGGCGCAGCCATGTACGCATCGTGTTCAGCGGCACGCCATGGCGCTCCGCCAGTTCGGCATAGCTCTCGCCCTTGAGATAGGCGCCCCGGACGGCGGCTGCCCGGTCCTTCTCCAACTCATCGAGACAATGGTGGATACGTTCGGATTCGTCGCCCGCCACCGCCATCGCTTCAGGCCCCGGCGCCGGATCGGCCACGTCGAGCGCGGCATCGAGGTCGGCGGCAGGCCTGCGCCGCGCTCGTATGCGATCGATCGCATGATTACGCGCAATTGCCACCAGCCAGGAGATCGGGCTTAGATCGGAGACGGCAAAACGATCCGCCTTCGTCCATATCTTGACGAAGACTTCCTGTAGCGCTTCTTCCGCATCTCCCCGGTCGTTCAATACACGAAGACAGACGCCAAAAAGTTTCGCGCTGGTCTGCCGGTAAAGCAGATCGAACGCGGCCCGATCCTTCATCGAAGTCCGGACGATCAGCTTGGTGATGTTCTGCGGCGTCATCTGCGGCAAGTTAGGCGATTGCAATGTATTTGCAACGGCGGAAATAACCTTGTGCACGCCTAAGCTTTTGTGTGTCGCCAGCCGGGTCCGTCGACCGATTGCCAATGGAATCGCCACTGGCTAGCTTGCCCTCAGTGATGGGGGAGCGCGCATGTCGGTCGAACGGATCCTTTGGGAGGAAGATGCCGCGGGCCTCGCCGATCTGGTCCGCAAGGGCGAGGTTTCGGCCGTCGAGCTGACCGACGCCGCGATCGCCCGCGCCGAGGCCACCCGTCCCGACATCAATGCCACGGCCGAGCCGCTCTACGATGCCGCGCGGGCCCGCGCCAAGACCGTCGACCCCTCGCTGCCGCTGGCCGGTGTTCCCTTCGCCATCAAGGATCTAGGCATCGCCATCAAGGGCGTGCCGACGCATGGCGGCAGCCGCATTCCGGCATGGCTGGCCGATGTCAATTCGGTGCTGACCGACCGCTATCTCGCTGCCGGGCTTATCCCGATCGTCACCTCGATATCGCCGGAGCACGGGCTTCGATTGATGACCGAATCCAGGGCCTTCGGCATCACCCGCAATCCGTGGAACACCGGTCACACCAGCGGCGGCTCTTCGGGCGGTTCGGCTGCACTGGTCGCAGCCGGCGTCGTGCCGGTGGCACATGCCTCCGATGGCGGCGGCTCGATCCGCGTGCCTGCCGCCTGCACCGGGCTTGTCGGCCTGAAGACGTCGCGCGGCCGCACCCCGCTGACGCCGCTGGTGAGCGAAAGCTGGTACGGCATGGTCGTCGACCATGCGCTCACCCGTTCGGTGCGTGATTGCGCGCTGCTGCTCGACCTCACCCATGGGTCCGATCCTCTGTCGCCCTATGCCGCGCCGCCGCCGAAGGGCACGTTCGCGGCCGCTGCCGCGCGCGATCCCGGCAAGCTCAGCCTGGCCGTGTACCGCAAATCCCCGCTTGGCCTGCCGATCTCGGACGAGACGCTCAAGGCGCTCGACACGGCGATGGCGCTTGCCCGCGAGGGCGGCCACACGGTCAAGGAGATCGACCTGCCCTTTATCGGCCGCGAGTTCTTCGCCGATTTCTGCAGGACGGTTGCCTCCGCAGTCGCCGGCACGATGCGGGCCGAAGCGCTGCGTGTCGGCCGTTCCGTTACCGGCGACATCGAGCGGGCGACGCGGGTGCTCGCCCGCTTCGGCGAAATAGTGTCGGCCGGCGAGACCTATGCCGACCTGCAGCGGCTGCATGCCGCCTCGCGGCAGCTGATTTCGGAGACCGCGCAGTATGATGCCGTGCTGATGCCGGTCATTGCCCACCCGCCGCTCGCCTGCGGCGCCATGGATCCCAAAGGCGCCGACGAGCTCATCGAGAACCTGCTCGACAAGCTTCACCTGACACCCTTGCTGAAGCTGAAGCCGTTCTTCGGCCAATTGATGGACAAGAGCCTCTGGTTCACCCATTGGCCGGCGATCCAGAATGTCAGCGGCCAGCCGTCGATCGCGCTGCCGGTCCATGTCACTGACGCCGGCCTGCCGCTCGGCGTCCAGGCGGCCGGCCGTCCGGGCGACGAAGAGACGCTTTTGTCGCTCGCCGCGCAGATGGAGAAGATCTCGGGTTGGCTGGACCGCAGGGCGCCGCTGATGGTGCCGACACGATGACGAGGTCGTGAAGCGCTTGAATATGACAGCAAAGCCATTTGCGGGCGGCGCCAATTCCCGCTAAGACGCCGCCGTCCTTACCTGATGCATGTCGCCCAAAAGTGTCCAGGGGTTTTGAGACAACGACGTGCTTAAAATAAAAAGCCGGGAACCAAACCGATGACGGAAATAACCGCCACCGCCGAAATGCAGGCAGCCCTGTTGTCGCGGGCGCTGCCCTACATGCAGCGCTACGAACACAAGACGGTCGTGGTGAAATATGGCGGCCATGCCATGGGCGATATCGAACTCGGCAAGGCCTTCGCGCGCGACATCGCGCTGCTCAAGCAGTCCGGCGTCAACCCGATCGTCGTCCATGGCGGCGGCCCGCAGATCGGCGCCATGCTGGCCAAGATGGGCATCGAATCGAAGTTCGAGGGCGGCCTGCGCGTCACCGACCAGAAGACGGTCGAGATCGTCGAAATGGTGCTGGCCGGTTCGATCAACAAGGAGATCGTCGCGCTGATCAACGCCGAGGGCGAATGGGCGATCGGTCTCTGCGGCAAGGACGGCAACATGGTTTTCGCCGAAAAGGCTCGCAAGACCATGATCGATCCGGACTCCAACATCGAGCGCGTGCTCGATCTCGGCTTCGTCGGCGAGCCGGTCGAGGTCGACCGCACCTTGCTCGATCTTCTGGCACGCTCCGAAATGATCCCGGTGCTGGCGCCGGTGGCGCCAGGCCGCGACGGCCACACCTACAACATCAATGCCGACACCTTCGCCGGCGCCATTGCCGGCGCCTGCCAGGCGACGCGCCTGCTGTTCCTCACCGACGTGCCTGGTGTGCTCGACAAGAACAAGAAGCTGATCGACGAACTGACCGTGGCCGAGGCCAAGGCGCTGATCAAGGACGGCACGGTCTCGGGCGGCATGATCCCCAAGGTCGAGACCTGCATCGAAGCGATCGAACGCGGTGTCGAAGGCGTCGTCATCCTCAACGGCAAGACGCCGCATGCGGTGCTGTTGGAACTGTTCACCGAGCACGGTGCCGGCACGCTGATCGTGCCTTGATGGGCATTGATATTCAGGTGATGCCGGCCTGCAAACGGCGACTTTCTCCGCTTCCGGTGCTCACGGACCCGAACGTCCGCTGCGCTCCGGTTCTCGAAAGCCACCGTTTTCGGCTCGGCCTGACCTGAATCTCAACACCCCTTAACCAGGGCACAGCAACAGTCAGGCACTCGGCAAAATCGTGACCTCGGGCGGTGCCAGCTTGCGTACCGGGCGTCGAACGGACATCGATTCCTCCTCGGCGTCCTGCGGCGCGCCCCAGAATTCGGCCAGCGTCGGGCCGTCTTTCACCCTGATGTCGCGGACCAGAAAGCCCCAGACCTCGCGGAACCACACGCGGCGGCCCATCTGCGTGTACCAGCGCATCGAATGGCGCTGCTCGGGATCCTTGTGGAACAGGATGCGGGCCAGCGCCTTCGGCCGCGACTGCACAGCCAGCTCGATCAGCTTGACACTGAAGAACAGCATCCAGGGTTTCAGCCGCGTCATCTGCAGCACCTGGTGCTTGTAGTCCCACAGGCGCGCATCCTGTTGGATCACCTTGCGATCCCGCGCGATGCGGAAGAACGGCGTCCAGCGATGCGGCGTCACATAAAGCGCCTGGATCTGGTCCGGGTCGTAGGCGATGAGCTGGCGAAAGCCGCGCCACAGGTCGCGAAACCCTTCGTCCTCGAAGCCGGCCACCCAGGTCGCCATCGACAGGATGCCGTTGAGGCGCAGCAGCCTTATCGCCTCGCGGTCGGATGAGATGCTGCCGCCCTTGCGGATCAATTGCAGCGTCTGCTCGTCGGTGTTTTCCATGCCGAGCAGCCAGCGGATGACACCGGCCTTGCGGTAGAGATGCAGGATGTCGGCATCGCGCACGATGTCGTCGGCACGGGTCGAACCGACGATCAGCACTGGCACGTTCTCGGCGATAAGGGCGTCGAGGAAGGCACGCCAGGCCTTCTTCGAGACCGTCGGATTCTCGTCGGCGAGATTGATCAGCTCGATGCCGTGCTCGCGGTGCAGCCAGGCGATCTCCCTGGCGAATTTCACCGGATCGCGATGCCGCCAGCGGGTCCAGAAGCCGCGCTGGCCGCAATAGTTGCACAGATGCGGGCAGCCGCGCGAAAACTGCATGACCACGGCGCGCTTGCCGCCCCAGTAGCTGTAACTGGTATGGTCGATCAGCTCCCAGCCGACGCGGTAGGCGTCGAGGTCGGCAATGGTCATGGCCGCCTGTGTGGCGACGGGACGGCCGAGATCGTCGCGATAGGCAATGCCGGCCACGCTCGCCGGCGGCTGGCGCATTTCCAGCGCCTCGACCAGCGCCACGACGGTCGCCTCGCCCTCGCCGCGCACGATGAAGTCGAAGGCATCGGTGGCGGCCAGGATGTCGCGCCAATGATAGGTCGGGAAAACGCCGCCATAGATGATGATGGTCGCCGGCTCCCGCTGCTTGATCTGCTCAGCAATCAGCAAGGCGGTCGGGTGCGCCGAGGTCGAGCCGGAATGGCCGATCAGGACGAAGTCGGGGTGGTCATCCAGTGCGTTGCGTACGACGTCATCCAGCGGCATAGGCCCAAACTCGGCGTCGACGAGGCGCACCTGATGGCCGGCATCGATCAGCGGCCCGCCGATCGCCAGCAGGCCGAGCGGCGGCAAATGATCGTCGGGCACGCGGCTGCCGATGGCGGTGTGCGGCGGATTGATCAGGACGATTTTCATGGCGGACCTCTGGGCGGTTGGTCCACGCAAGCTGGCCGGCGATGTGGACACGCGCTTGGCCCGTTTCAGCAGTTTGCGTGCAGCTTTTCCCCAAGGAGTGCGAAGAGAGGCATTGTCATCGCCTGAGATGCCCGAGCGGCACATGGCCCGGCCCCTTGATGTTCTGCAGCACCAACTGCGTGTGGACGTCCCGCACGCCGTCGAGCCGCATCAGCCGGTGCATGACGAAAGCGTTGAGCTCGTCGACCGACGGCACCATGACATGCAGCAGAAAGTCGTGGTCGCCGGTCATCGTCCAGCACGAGGACACCTCGTCCATGCGCTGCACGGCGGCGATGAAGCTTTCGGGCGAGCCGTCGCTGTGGCTGACCAGGCGCACCTGGATGAACACCTCGACCATCAGGCCGACCGCGCGGCGGCTGATCACCGCGGCAAATCCCTTGATGATGCCGGCCTCCTGCAGCGCCTCGAAGCGCCGCGCGCACGGCGTCGTCGACAGGCCGATCTCTTGCGCCAGTTCGGAAACCGGCTTGCGCCCGTCGCGCTGCAGGACATCGAGCATCTTGATCTCGAAATCGTCGAATTGAGGCATTTTCACTCCGATAGAGGGTTTTGTGAGTGGATGTTATCCAAAATATTCCGTTCGAGCCATCATCAAAACCGATTTGCCTCGGCAAATCCGGTTAGCCTTTCGGCACGTCAGCCATTGATGATTTGCGAGGAGGAAAACCATGACGACGATGAGCGTTGCCGAATATGCCCGCGACTGCGCGGCGCAAGGATTGCGCGGTGACTATTCGGTCTGCCGCGCCGATTTCACCGTGTCCCAGGGTTATGATTACAGCGAAGAAGAGCAGGCGGTGTGGCGCACGCTGTGCGACCGCCAGACCAAATTGACGCGCAAGCTCGCCCACCATTCCTATCTCGACGGCGTCGAAAAACTTGGCCTGCTCGACCGTATTCCCGATTTCGACGAGGTCAGCGCCAAGCTGCGCAAATTGACCGGCTGGGAGATCGTCGCGGTGCCCGGTCTCATTCCCGCGGCCCCGTTTTTCGATCATCTCGCCGATCGCCGCTTCCCGGTCACCAACTGGCTGCGGACGAGGCAGGAGCTCGACTACATTGTCGAGCCCGACATGTTCCATGATTTCTTCGGCCACGTGCCGGCGCTGTCGCAACCGGTGTTCGCCGACTTCATGCAGATGTATGGCGAGAAGGCCGGCGACATCATCGCGCTGGGCGGCGACGAGATGATTTCCAGGCTCTACTGGTACACGGCCGAATACGGCTTGATGCAGGAGGCCGGCCAGCCGCTAAAGGCCTTTGGCGCCGGCCTGATGTCGTCGTTTACCGAGCTGCAGTTCGCGGTCGAAGGCAAGGACGCCCACCACGTGCCCTTCGACCTGGAAACGGTGATGCGCACCGGCTACGAGATCGACAAGTTCCAGCGCGCCTATTTCGTGCTGCCGTCCTTCGACGCCTTGCGCGATGCCTTCCAGACCGCCGATTTCGCGGCGATCGTCGCCCGACGCAAGGACCAGCCGGCGCTCGACCCGGCGACGCTCTAGGCAGCAGTTGCCCTGCGGCCGTCAGGCGGTGACCACCTTGCTCAGATGGTCGCCCAGCCGCAGGCCAGCGCGGTGATCGTCGTCGTCGGGTTGCATTGGCCCGACGTGCAGAACACCGAGGAGCCGCCGACATAGAGATTGTCCATGCCGTGCACCTTGCAGTTGGCGTCGACCACGCTCTTGCTGACGTCGGTGCCCATGCGCGTGCCGCCCATGTGATGATGGCCCGCCGTCTCGTCGTTGGTCGGATAATCCTGACCATTGCTGATCCAGTCGGCAATACGCACGCGGCCGAGATTCTTCTCGATCAGCGTCTTGCCGAACAGTCTGAGCCCTTCGAGCAGGGTGCGGCGCTCCATTTCCGATTTCTTCCAGTGCAATTCGATGCGTGGCACGCCGGCATGGTCGACATCGGTCTTCGACAACTCGATCTGGTTGGAGGCCAGCGGCGCCTGTTCCCAGGCGACGTAGAGCTGGGCGGCGCAGCGCAGTCTCTGACTGAGCTTGGAGGACATCCACTCGGCCATGTCGGGTGCCGTGCAGGCGAGGTCGGCGATAAGGCTCTTGACGCCGGGATACGGCGTCTCGATCAGCCGGATGCCGAAATTCATGATCTGCAGCCGCTCCATGGCGGCAAGGGCCGGCGAGAAGAAGGCCTCATTGACGGCGTCGACCTCGAACGCGTTGTAGTCGGCCAGGATCGCGTTGCCGCCCTCGAAGGTCGGATGCTCCATCCAGTAGCGGCCAAGCGCCGTCGCATTCGGCACGACGCCGCCGTTCGAACGCTGGTTCGACCACAGAAGCAGCCGCGAATTCTCCAGCCCGCCGGTGCAGACGATGAAATAGTCGGCACTGAAGGAGCCGGCATCCTGCCCGTTCGACCACAGTCTGGCGCCCGTCACACGTTTGCCGTCGCCGGAAAGTTCGGTGGCACAAGTGTTGAGCACCACCGCGATGTTCTTGGCCTTGTCGAGTTCATCGCCGAACTTCTCGGCGAAGCGCACGGCCGGGCTCTTGATCAGCTGCACCCAGTGAATGTCGTCCGAGATCGGCACATCTGGCCGGAGGGCCGGAAGGTCGAGAATGTCGCGCACTTCCGGCAGATAGGGTTCGATGTCGGTGCGGCGGATCGGCCAGCCCGTATCGGGTACCCAGGCCTTCGGCTCGAAATCCTGCTTGTCGAGCACGCGGCACCAGCCGGCCCAGTGGTTGGAACTGCCGCCCATCAACCGCAGCCGGGTTATGTCGAGATCGAAATAGAAATCGCCGACCGTGCTGCCACGGTAAAAGTCCTGCGACTCGTCGCTGAATTCGCGCGGACCGGCCTCCATCACCACCACCGGAATGCCGGCCGCGCCAAGCTTGCGGGCAATGGTCGTGCCGGCCGGACCGGAGCCTAGGATGCACACTTTTGGGGTGAAGTTCGCGGCGCGATACGCCTCGTAGCTGTCGAAGATCATGCCAGGTCGCTCCGCCTCAGAATCCAGCCATTGACCTCGACGATCTCGTTCGGGTTGGGCTCAGGATCGGCTGCATCGGCATCAGGCAACTTGCGGAACAAAGACAGGGCAGGCAATGCGATCAACGCCTGCACGAGCGCGCGGCGTGACATTTTCTTGATGATGAAACTCATGGCTGGTCTCTCGGCTGGGCTTCGGCACTGCATGGCGTTCCCAGAACGGCAATTCCCGGAACGACACATGCATCACCGTGGAAGCCAGTATCGTGCCAAGTCTGGCCGCAAAGCAGTGAAAACCCGGCTAAGCGGTACAACCGAGTGCAAACAGGGTTAGAATTTTCTTAACAGGCCGGTTGCGGCAGATCGGATCACGCCGCCTCGGAAATGCCGGTGTCGATGATCGTCAGGTTACGGCCCTGGTGCTTGGCCTGGTAGAGGCGCCGGTCGGCGGCGCGCATCAGCTCCGACACACTGGCTTCCTCGCCGCAGACAGTGCCGCCGATGCTGACCGTGAGCGGAATGGTCCGCTCGTCGACGGGCCGGAAGCGGATCAGCTCCACTTCGCGGCGAATTCGCTCGGCGACGCGCTTGGCCTCCTGCTCGGTGGCGCCGATCAGGAAGGCGCCGAACTCCTCGCCGCCGATGCGGCCGAGCACATCGCCGCTGCGCACGCCGCGCTGGATCGCGCTGGCGATCAAAAGCAGCGCGTCATCACCTGTCAGGTGGCCAAAATTGTCGTTAATGGTCTTGAAGTGGTCGGCATCGATGATCAGCAGCGCGCCGCGATCGGACTTGCGGCGCGAACCGTCGAGCGCGGCAAAGAAACTTTCCCGGTTGAGCATGCCGGTCATGTCGTCGCGGCTCGCCTTTTCCGCCAGGCGGCGATGCGCGGCGGCGAGCTGGGCATGGGCTCGGGCGAGATCGCGATGCGCGTTTTTCAGCCTGTCGCTTTGCCAGAAAGTGCTTGCGCTGGCAGCCCACGCCAGCACCAGCGGACAGAGGGTGGAGGTCAGCCAGATCGTGCGGTTGACCGGAAATCCCATGGCCGGAACGATGATCAGGGTCAGCAGGAGAGAGGCCGCGACTGAGGCGAAAGCAACGGCGGCGGATCTCAGAATTATGCTGTTCATCGCTTGCTCCCACAAGACTGCCTCTCTGCCAGCAAGCCCTAAAGGCCACCTTTCCCAGATGCCTAAAATTTGAATCGTGAGGCGATTTACGCAACCTCAACGAGCAGAAGTTGTGGATAAAGTCGCTTCCGGAATGCGCGTTTCATGCCATAAGGAGCCCATGACCACGCTCCCTGACCCCGCCCGCTTCGCCCATGTCACCGACTGGGTTTTCGATCTCGACAACACGCTCTATCCGCATCATTCGAATCTGTTCTCGCAGATCGACGTCAAGATGACCGCCTATGTCGGCGAGCTGCTGGCATTGCCGCGCGACGATGCGCGCAAGTTGCAGAAGGAACTCTACCGCGAATATGGCACGACGCTGAACGGCCTGATGACACGTCATGGCATCGACCCCGATGATTTCCTCGAGAAGGTCCACGACATCGACTATTCATGGCTGGTGCCAGACCCCGTTCTCGGCACCGCCATCCGCCAGCTTCCGGGCCGCAAGTTCATCTTCACCAATGGCGACCGCAGGCACGCCGAGCGCACCGCGCGCCAACTCGGCATCCTCGACCATTTCGACGACATCTTCGACATCGTCGCCGCCGGGCTCAATCCCAAGCCGGCGCGCCAGACCTACGAGAAGTTCGCCGAACTCCACGCCGTCACCGGCCACAATGCGGTGATGTTCGAAGACCTTGCCCGTAACCTGTCGGTGCCGAAGTCGCTCGGCATGACCACGGTGCTTATCGTGCCGCGCAATTTCGAGCCGACCTTTTCCGAGATCTGGGAGCGCGACCCGACCAACGAGGACGACGTCGATTTCGTCACCGACGACCTGGCGGGGTTTCTGACGGCGATTGTGGAGGGGGAAGGAAGAGGGGAATTGAAGAATTGAAGAATTGAAGAATTGAAGAATGAAGGACGGTCTCTACGGATTCCCCGAGTTCCCCAGTTCTTCAATTCGTCAGCTCTTCAATTCCCCATTTCCCTACTCCCCTAACTTGTAGAACCGGCTGATGATCCCCCAGGCTTCGTCGGCGGTGTCGACGAAGTCGATGATGTCCTGATCGCCGGGGCTGATCGTGCCCTGCTCGGCGAGAAAATCGAGATCAATCGCCCGCTTCCAGAAGGATTTGCCGAACAGGATCACCGGCACGCGCTCCATGCGCCCTGTCTGGATCAGGGTCAGCGTCTCGAAGAATTCGTCCATCGTGCCGAAGCCACCCGGAAACACCGCGACCGCCTTGGCGCGCATGACGAAATGCATCTTGCGGATAGCAAAATAATGGAAGTTGAAGCAGAGCTCCGGCGTCACATAGATGTTCGGCGCCTGCTCGTGCGGCAGGACGATGTTGAGGCCGATCGACGGCGCGCCGACATCGTCGGCGCCGCGGTTTCCCGCTTCCATCACGCCGGGCCCGCCACCGGTCACCACGACATATTCGCGGTAATAGGAGGTAGCCGACTGCTGCGAGCAGAGGCGGGCGAATTTGCGCGCTTCCTCGTAGTATTTGCTGTTCTCCTCGAGGTTCTTCTTCTGCGTCTCGTTCTTGGCCGCCCAGGCCTCGCCGCCGGGTTCCGGCAGGCGCGCGCCGCCGAACAGGATCACCGTCGAACGGATGCCGCGTTCGGCCAGGATCATTTCCGGTTTCAGGAGTTCAAGCTGCAGCCGGACCGCGCGCAACTCGCGCCGCGTCATGAAGTCGGGATCGTTCCAGGCGAGCCGGTAGGTTTCGGCACGCGTCTGCGGCGTATCCGGCACACTCTTCGACCGCTCCAGATCCTCGTCCGAATGCGGCAGTGGCGTCCAGCCCGCCTTTTCCATAGGTGTCATATGCTCTACCCGTCCAAATTCTTCACTTGCGCCGCCCCATGACGCAGCCGCGATTGACCCTCACCAAGGCTTCACATAAGCAGGTTCCGCAAAAGTGTCCCGCGGTTTTGTGACAAGAACCTGCTACATGCGAAGATCCAGGCAGGCAAAGCCTGCCAAGGGGTCCGCGCGACTTTCAAAACAGGTTAAGGCGTTGCCCCTTAACAGCTTGGTAATGGAGCGAATTCATGTCGAAGCCCGATCTGGCGAGCCTCGAAAAGACCATCGAGAAGGCCTTCGAGGAACGCGACGCGATTTCGACGGCAACGCGCGGCGAAACGCGCGACGCCATCCAGTCGGCGCTCGATCTGCTCGACCGCGGCGCCGTCCGCGTCGCCGAGCGGCAGGCCGACGGCAAGTGGCATGTCAACCAGTGGCTGAAGAAGGCCGTGCTGTTGTCGTTCCGGCTCAACCCGATGGAGATCATCAAGGGGGGACCCGGCGAGGCGGTGTGGTGGGACAAGGTGCCGTCGAAGTTCGACGGCTGGAGTGCCGTCGATTTCGAAAAGGCGGGCTTCCGAGCCGTGCCGTCGTCGGTCGTGCGCCGTTCGGCCTATGTCGCACCGGGCGCCGTGCTGATGCCGTCCTTCGTCAATGTCGGCGCGTATGTCGACAGCGGCACCATGGTCGACACCTGGGCCTCGGTCGGCTCCTGCGCCCAGATCGGTAAGAACGTGCATCTGTCCGGCGGCGTCGGCATCGGCGGCGTGCTGGAGCCGATGCAGGCCGGCCCGACCATCATCGAGGACAATTGTTTTATCGGCGCGCGTTCGGAAGTGGTCGAGGGCTGCATCGTGCGCGAAGGCTCGGTGCTCGGCATGGGCGTCTTCATCGGCCAGTCGACCAAGATCGTCGACCGCGCCACCGGCGAGATCTTCTATGGCGAAGTGCCGCCGAATTCCGTCGTCGTCGCCGGAACGATGCCGGGCAAGCCCTTTCCGAACGGCGAGCCGGGTCCCAACCTCTACTGCGCCGTCATCGTCAAGCGTGTCGACGCCAAGACCCGCTCCAAAACCTCGATCAACGAATTGCTGCGCGATTGATCTTTGCGCAAAGCGAGCGCACCTTCCGCCGGCGCGACAATCGGTCGCGCTGGTTCAATATGGAGGGGTGACATGGACTGGAAGTATCTGCTCACAAGTTTTGATGGTCGCATCAACCGTGGCAAGTTCTGGGCCGCGATTGGCGTTTTCATCGTCATTGGTATCGTTGCCTTCATTCTCGATGCGATCCTCGGTACACGTCTCACCACCGCCAGTGGCGCCCAGATCGGCATCATCGGCATTCTCATCGCTCTGGCCTCGATCTATTTCGCGCTCGCAGTCTACGCCAAGCGCTGGCATGATCGCGGCAAGTCGGGCTGGTGGAGCCTGATCATGCTGGTGCCGCTCATCGGCCCGATCTGGTTTCTGGTGGAATGCGGCATTCTCGAAGGCGCCAGAGGCGCCAATCAATATGGACCGGACCCGCTTGCCTGACAGATCAGATCTCACCTGGCTTTTCTTCAAAACCTCGGGCCGCGTCAGTCGCGCGGCCTATTTTCTTGGCGGGTTGCTCGTCGCCATCATCCAGGCCTTCCCGCTCTACCGCTTCACGCTGGTGCCGGAAGGCTCGGCCGAGAGCAACATGTGGTCGTTCATCTTCTTCGTCGCCTTCATCGCCTCGCTGTGGTCGAACATCGCGCTGGCGGTGAAGCGGCTGCACGATTTGGACAAGCCGGGCATTGCCGCGCTGATCCTGTTCGTGCCGGTGGTCTCGATCGTCGCCTTCCTTGTGTTGTGCCTGTTTCCAGGGCAGCCTGGACCCAACCGCTATGGCCGGCGCACCAACGAGCCGGAACAATCCTGAGGGCCGATCGGACATGCGCTACCGCACGCTTGATCCGAAACTGATCGTCGAAACCGCCGAGCGGCTGGAAGAGCGGATCGCCGACCGTTTCCCCGAAGCGGGATTGCGTGGCGTCGCCGCCGAACTGGTCTCGCTGTCGCGAGATCTGGCCAAGGCGGCCAAGGTGCTCGAAGCACCGATCTGGTGGCTGCGCGGGCTCATCGTCGCCGCCTTCGTCACGGGTGTGCTGGTGTTCCTGTTCGTCGGTACTATCTTGCCGATCGACCGCATTTCGGGAACCCACGATGCCCTGCAGTCGGTGCAAGGCATAGAGGCTTCGATCAACACCGTCATACTCGCTGTGTTGGGCTTGCTTGCTCTGATCCGCACCGAGGAGCGCATCAAGCGCAAAAGGGTGTTTCGCCAGCTGCACGGCCTGCGTTCGCTGATCCATGTCATCGACATGCACCAGCTGACCAAGGATCCGGCAGCCCTTTCGGCCGATTTCAAGCCGACGGCGCACTCGCCGGCCCGCATCACCAATGCCGCCGACCTGGCGCGTTACCTCGACTATTGCTCCGAAATGCTGTCGATCACGGGCAAGATCGCCGCATTGTTCGCACAGTCGGTCAATGACGACGTGGTCATCGACGGCGTCAACGACATCGAGAACCTGGCATCCAACCTGTCGCGGAAAATCTGGCAGAAGATCACGTTGATCGACGGCCGGCCGGTGCAACAACCTGCTCCGGCGCCAGGCCCGGCGAGCCAAGCCGCTCCGCTTCCGCCGCGCGCACCAAAGCGGTGACCCGCTGAACCGTCGGCACGGGCGTGCCGGCCTTCCCCGCCAGCTGCAAGATGGCGCCTTGCAGGTCGTCGATCTCTGTCGGCCGGCCGCGCTGAAGATCGTCCCACATCGACGAGCGCGCCTGCAGGTCGATCGCCAGCAAGCGCCGCGCCAGCAGCTTGAACAGCCAGTCCGGCAGCCTGAGCACCTTCGGCAGCAACGCCGGCGGCAGGCCGGCGATCCGCGCCGGCTCGATGCCGGACGCTCTCATCGCTCTCAGGGCCTCGTCGATCTGGCCGGCCAGGATCAGCCGCCAGCGCCGATCGGCCAGTTCGGTCGCCAGCGGCAGGCCGGAAAGCGCCACCAGCGCGTTGTTCAAATTCATCAGCAGCTTGCCCCACAGCACGGCTTTCATGTCGCCATGGGCTTCGACCGCAAACCCTTCGACGCCAAGCAGGCCGACCAGGCCGGCGGCGCCATCCTCGCCCATTACCGTGCCGTCGCTGGCGCGGTGAACGCGCAGCGGCAGTTCGCCGTCCGGCGACTGCACCACATTGAACGGCACCATGCCGGCCAGCACCGTACGTCCGGCAAGTTCAGCGCGCAGCCTGTCGGCATTGTCGACGCCGTTCTGCAGGCTGATCACCACGGCGTCGGGCCGGGCATGGGCTTTGATAAGATCCGCCATATCCTGGGTGGCGCCGCTCTTGACCGTGACCAGGATCACGTCCGCCAGCGGCAAAGCGGCGGCCGGATCGACGGTGACGACAAGCGCCTCGGGCTTGATCGAGCGATCGCGGCCCTGGAGGTCGCTGACCCGCAATCCACCCTGCCGCAACGCTGCCTCGATGCGCGGCCGAGCCAGCAGAATGACCTCTCGGTTGGCCAGCGCCAGGCAGCCGCCGGCATAGCAGCCGATGCTGCCGGCACCGGCTATGACGATCCTTCTGTCCTTGTCTGCCATCCTGTCGCCGCGCCGGGTCGGAGCTATACGACATGAAAACCATAATATTGGCGGCATCGCCAGCCATGACGCTGGCCCCTATGTCTGGCCGTGACAGGCCCTGCGCTTTCGACTATCGCTTTTGCCATGACGCTGCCGACCGATCCCGCCGAAAACCTCGCCGCCCTTATCCGTTGCGCTTCGGTGACGCCCGCTGAGGGCGGTGCGCTGACCGCGCTGGAGACGATGCTCAAACCGCTCGGCTTCCTGGTCGATCGGCCGGTGTTTTCCGAAGACGGCACGCCCGATATCGAAAACCTCTATGCAAGGCGCTCCGGCAATGGCCCGCATCTGATGTTCGCCGGACACACTGACGTGGTGCCTGTCGGCGACGAAGCCGCCTGGACGCATCCGCCTTTCGCCGCCGAGATCGCCAATGGCGAGATGTATGGCCGCGGCGCCGTCGACATGAAGGGCGGCATTGCCTGTTTCATCGCCGCCGTGGCACGCCATGTCGAGGCCAATGGCGGTCCGAAAGGGTCGGTCTCGCTGCTGATCACCGGCGACGAGGAAGGCCCGGCCATCAACGGCACGGTGAAGCTGCTCGAATGGGCGGCTTCGCGGGGCGAGAAATGGGATGCCTCTGTCGTCGGCGAGCCGACCAATCCGGACGCTCTCGGCGACATGATCAAGATCGGCCGCCGCGGCTCGATGTCCGGCGCGGTCACCGTCAATGGCCGCCAGGGCCATGTCGCCTATCCCCTGCTTGCCGACAATCCGGTGCGCGGGCTGATGAGCCTGGTCGACGCCTTGCTGCATCCGGTTTTCGACAAGGGAACCAGGGATTTCCAGCCGACCAATCTGGAGATCACCTCCATCGATGTCGGCAACCCCGCCACCAATGTCATTGCGGCCAAAGCGACCGCGACCTTCAACATCCGCTTCAACGACACCTGGACGGACGAGACCCTGCAGGCCGAGATCCATAACCGGCTCGACCAGGCGGCCAGGCGCAGGAAGTACCGGCAGGGCAAGAAGACGCCGGTCGACTACGAGCTCGTCTGGCGCGACCGGCCGAGCCATGTCTTCCTGACCCGCGACGATAGGCTGATCGAAACGCTGCGCGGCTCGATCAAGTCGGCGGTCGGCAAGGAGCCGACACTGTCGACCTCCGGTGGAACGTCCGACGCGCGTTTTATCAAGGACTATTGTCCGGTGGTCGAGTTCGGGCTGGTCGGCAAGACAATGCATATGGTCGACGAGCGCGTCGCCATTGCCGATTTGGAAACGCTGACGCAAATCTACCAGCGCTTCATAGAAGACTGGTTCGGACAGGGCTGAACGGCATGCTTTCGGCGGACGAAATCCAAGCTTCGCTGACGGGCGCCTGGCGATTGATGCTCGGCAAGGCCGACGGCCTGCGCCTGCTCGACCTGTCGGCCGACGGCTTCTGGAATTCCTTCTTCGCCATTGTCGTTGCAGCACCGGCGCTGATCGTCGGCTGGGTCGGCATCGCCAACGAAATCGGCGATCCCGACGCCTTCGCGGGCCGCTTCAGCATGCTGGTGCGCCTGGCGACGGTCGACATCGGCTCCTGGGTGCTGCCGCTGATTGCGCTCGCCCTGATCGCGCCGCGCGCCGGCATAGGCGGCCGCTTCGTCCACTACGTCGTCGCCAGCAACTGGGCTTCGGCCATCACCGCCTGGCTGATGCTGCCCTCGGCCCTGATCCGGCTTTTCCTCTCGTCCGCAAGCCAGGCTGCGAGCCTTGTGTCGCTGTTCCTGTTTGCCCTGTCGATGGTGCTGACCTGGCGCATGACCAACGCCACGATCGGCAGGGGCGCATCGGTCGGCACCGCCGTTTTCGTCGGCATGTTCATCGTCTCGCTGCTGGTGCTGTTCGGCCTGCAGGCGCTGCTCGGCATCACCGTGCCGGAGGATGTCGGAGTTCAGAGCCTGTCCGGGCTCGTCTCGACTGGATAATCGACACCGGTGAGAAACAGCCCGTCGGGCGGCGCCACTTGGCCACAGGCGGCGCGGTCGTGCGCCTCGAGCGCCGTTTTCAGGTCGGCCGCAGTCCAGCCGCCGTCGCCGACGCGCTTGAGCGAGCCGACCATCGAACGTACCTGATTGTGCAGGAACGAGCGCGCCGAAGCCCTGACCTCGATCATGTCGCCCTGTCGGCTCACATCGAGCCGTTCCAGCGTCCTGATCGGGCTGTTGGCCTGGCACTGGGTCGAGCGGAAGGTGGTGAAATCATGCCGTCCGAGCAGGACTTTCGCCGCTTCGTGCATGGCGCCGGCGTCGAGCCGCTTCGGCACCCACCATACCTTGCCCTTGTCGAGCGCGGCCGGGGCACGGCGGTTCAGGATGCGGTAGAGATAGTGGCGGCCGATGGCCGAGAAGCGGGCGTCGAAGCTGTCGGAGACGACTGTCGCTTTCAGGATGGCGATACGCGCCCCGCCCGCCTGCAGATGGGCGTTGACGGCATCGCGCACCTTGTCGCCCGGCCACGCCTTGGCGAGGTCGGCATGCGCCACCTGCGCGGTCGCATGGACGCCGGCATCGGTGCGGCCGGCGGCGCGCAGCCGGATCGCTTCGCCGCAGAATTTTTCGATCGCCCGCTCGATCGCCTGTTGCACCGAAGGCTGATCCGCCTGGTGCTGCCAGCCGGCAAACAGACTGCCATCATATTCGATGTCGAGGCGAAAACGCGGCATGCCGGGCGGCTATACGCTCTCGCCTACGCGGCGAGAGCGGTGAAGGCGGAGGCGTAGACCAGCGTGCCGGCCTCAGGCGCGTCGCCCCAGGCCAGCGCCTGCAGCGCTTCGCCCTGGTATTCGCTCTCGAAGTTCTCGGCACGCGTGTGGCTATATCCGAAACGCCCGTAATAGATGGGGTCGCCGAGCACCACAGCCAGCGTTTCGCCGGCATCCCTGAGGCGGATATGCGCCTCGCGGATCAGCGCGCCGCCGATGCCGCTGCCATGGAACGAGGGCTCCACCGCCAGCGGTGCCAGCGCCACGGCCGCGAAAGTCTTGCCGCCATTCTGGACGAACAGCCGCGAAAACAGGATGTGGCCGACCACCTGGCCGTCCTCTTCCGCCACCAGTTCGGCAACAGCGTCGCCGCCGGTCACCAGCGCGTCGACCAGACCGGCCTCCGCCTGCTGGCCGAAAGCGTGTTCCTCGACGAGGCGGATGGCCTCGCGATCCCGCGGCGTTGCCGCGCGTATCGACATCATGCTCATGAGAATTTCAGTCCTTTTTCGATCTTGGCCCCGCGCAGGAACTCCGACGCGGCAGCGGGCTTTCCGCCCGCGCGTTGAACTTCGACCAGCCTGATCGCGCCTGCCCCGCAGGCGACCGTCAGCCGGTCATCGAGAATTCCTCCCGACTCGCCCAACTCTTCCCAAAGCGACAGGCCTTGCGACAGCGTCGAGCGAAGCAGTTTCAGCCGCTCCTGACGGCCGCCAATTCCTATCTCCGACCAGGCGCCGGGAAAGGGTGACAGGCCGCGAATATGATTGTGGACCTCACTTGCTGAGCGAGTCCAGTCCACGCGAGTCTCGGATTTATCGATTTTCTTGGCGTAGGTCACCCCATCCACAGCTTGTGTGGTGAATGTCAGGGTATTCCTTTCCAGTCGCGCCAGCGCTTCCACCATCAAGGCAGCACCGACACTCATCAACCGATCATGCAGATCGCCGGCTGTCATATCGGGTTCGATGGCGCATTTTTCAACCAGCCCGACCGGGCCGGTGTCCAGCCCCTCTTCCATGCGCATCACCATCATGCCGCTTTCCAGGTCGCCGGCCATGATGGCGCGCTGGATCGGCGCGGCACCGCGCCAGCGCGGCAGAAGCGACGCATGGCCGTTGATGCAGCCGAGCCGGGTCGCCTCGAGAACGGCCTTCGGCAGCAGCAAGCCATAGGCGACGACCACGGCGACATCGGCCCGCAAGGCACGGAAAGCGGCCTGCTCGGCCTCGCCCTTGAGCGAAACCGGCGCCCGGACTTCAATGCCCAGCCGCTCCGCCTCGCGCTGCACCGGCGATGGCGTCAACTCCAGCCCGCGCCGTCCTGCGGCGCGCGGCGGCTGGGTATAGACGGCTGATATCTCATGGCCAGCCTCGGCGATCCCGCGCAAAGTCGGCACCGAAAACTCCGGCGTGCCCATGAAGATGACGCGAAGGGGCATTTTTCTTCCGGTATCCTGTCTTCTTGCTCGCGCCGTGTGCCGGCTCAAGCATCCGCTTCAAACGGGTTTACGCGCTTCAGGTCAAGCCCGTCGAAGTCGCGAACGTTGCGCGTGGCAAGCGTCGCATCATGGGCGAGGCAGATCGCGGCAATCATGGCGTCGGAAAGAATGATCGGACGGCCAATTCTTTCCCGCGTCGCCCGCAGCTTGCCGGCAAGTCGGGGGATCGAACCGGAAAAGTCCACGATGCGGCCGGCGAACTGCTGCGAAATCAGCTGATCGAGCACGCGAATATAACGGTCTGATCCCGTCTTGTTCAAAAACCGTTCGGCCCCGAAAGACTGCTCCATGATGACTGGCCCACACATGTAGAGTGCGAGAAGATCCTGTTTGCGGAACCAGGCGGAGACATTCAAGTCGGGCGCCGGTTTGCTGGCTTCGGAAACAACATTGGTATCGAGGATGATCACTCGAAATCCTCGACTGGATGGCCGAAGTCGCGTTTTCCGTCCGCTTCGATTTGGTCCATTATCTCGGAAAATTCATCGCCTATTGCATTTTCAGCAGCGAACGCCGAACGAATGGCATCCCACGCGGAAAGTCCCGGCTCCGGTTTGGCTTCTTTCTCCGCGACCATGCCTTTACGCAAGAGATCGATCGCCTTGCCCGAAAGACTTTGGCCGCCCTTGCGCGCCGCGTATTCGATTTCGCGCTTCAACGGTTCGGGAATATCTCTGATCAACATATCGCCCATGGATGCCTCCAAGATTTGATATCACTGATATCACCCCCGGAGTCATTGATCAACAAGAGTTCCGCCCCTTCACCCAGCCACTCAAAACGGTCCATTAAGTCTACACCAACTGTTCAGGCGTATGCTTCGCGGATCTGTCCTGGGAGCTTCATATGCAGCGCGCTCAAAATCCCTTTGGGAAACGCAGGAAGCCAATAGCTGAATACAAATCGGTCGAAGAACGATACGAGAAAGGCGAATTGTCGAGGCGAAGAGAGAGCAATTTCGCCATTTATAACACCCTGCTACTGATGGTGTTAGCCGTGGTTGTCTCTCTGGTGCTGATCATCTCGCCAGAATCTCGCGCGCTTGCGTTAGAGATCGGTGCAAAAGCGTTCGAGCTTGGCAGGGATTGGGTTTTGCGTGGCGTGCTCGAATGATCCCTATCCCGCCAGCTTGCCCGGCGCCTTGTCCCTGGCAAGCTTCTTGAATTTCTTCACCACCATGTCGCGCTTCAGCTTCGAGATGTGGTCGATGAACAGGACGCCATTGAGGTGGTCGATCTCGTGTTGCAGGCAGGTCGCCATCAGGCCTTCGGCCTCCATATCCTGCAATTTGCCGTCGCGGTCGAGATACTTGACCCGCACGGCGGCCGGGCGTTCGACCTCGGCGTAATAATCCGGGATCGACAGGCAGCCTTCCTCGTAGACGGAGCGCGCATCTGCGCTCTCCAGGATTTCCGGATTGATGAAGACATGCGGCGCCGGCGTCTCGTCTTCCTTGGCCAGATCGATCACCAGTAAGCGCAGCGGTTCGCCGATCTGGATCGCCGCCAGCCCGATACCCGGCGCGTCATACATGGTCGCCAGCATGTCGTCGGCTAATTTGCGCAAAGGCGCGTCGACACGCTCCACGGGCTTGGAAACCTGGCGCAGGATGGGGTCGGGAAGGATGATAAGCGGCTTGATCGACATGGCGTTCCACCTAAGACCTCCAGAGAAAAGCGTCAACCGGTCGGCATCAGGCTCGTTCACGTTTTGATCTGTGCTGTCGCGGCGAATCGTCTATGCTGTCCACATGAATGATTTGAGCACCATCCTTTCGGAGCCTGTCGCCCGGCTCGGCGCCACAACGATCACGCTCGGCCATGCGCTGGCCTTCGGCGCTTTGCTGTTTCTGGCCCTGTTCGTGGCGCTGGTCATTGCGCTGTGGCGGTCGGCGAAGGCGCGTGCCGTGGCGGCTGCGGAAGCCGCCGATCATGCCCGCGACGCGGAAGTGCGGATGGCCGGAATTCTGCAAAGCCAGGCCGAAATGCAGGGACGCATGGGCGCCATTGCGGAAGTGTTCGGCGCACGGCAGGCGGAGCTGACGCAATCGATCGGCCAGCGCCTCGACGCCATGACCGGCCGGCTCGGCCAGACCATGACCGAGCAGACCAAATCCACGCATGAGAGCCTGGCCAAATTGCAGGAGCGGCTGGCCATCATCGATGTCGCGCAGGGCAACATCCAGTCGCTCGCCGGCCAGGTGGTGCAGCTGCAGGCGATCCTCTCCAACAAGCAGACGCGCGGCGCCTTCGGCCAGTCGCGCATGGAGGCGATCGTCGCCGACGGCCTGCCGCACGGCGCCTATGAATTCCAGGCGACGCTGTCGAACGGCAGCCGTCCTGACTGCCTGGTGAAGATGCCGAACGGCGCACCGTCGCTGGCCATCGACGCCAAGTTTCCGCTCGAAGCCTGGAATGCCATCCGCGCCGCCGACGGCGCCGACCTGCAGAAGGCCGCCTCGCAGGCCTTCCGCCGCGACATCGAGATCCATGTCCGCGATATCTCGGAAAAATACCTGATCCAGGGCGAGACGCAGGACACCGCCTTCATGTTCGTGCCGTCGGAATCGGTGTTCGCCGAGATCCACGAGAATTTCGAGGCGATCGTCCACAAGGCGCACCGCGCCCGAATCGTCATCGTCTCGCCGTCGCTGCTGATGCTGTCGATCCAGGTCATCCAGGCGATCCTCAAGGATGCCCGCATGCGCGAACAGGCGCACCTGATCCAGGGCGAAGTCATTCGGCTGATGGAGGATGTAGCGCGCGTCGATGAGCGGGTGCGCAAGCTGCAGGTCCATTTTGGCCAATCGGCCAAGGACATCGACGACATCCTGGTTTCGACGTCGAAGGTCACCAAGCGCGGCCAGAAGATCGAAGCGCTGGAGTTCGGCGCACAGCCCGACGGCGATGCCGCCGCGGACGCAGCGTCACGGGCTCCCGCCGCGAAGGTCGATACTGGCGCGCGCGTTGCCGATTCGAAAAGCGGGCAGCTCAGGCTGAGGGTCGTCGAAGGCGACGATTGAGGCGCGGCGCCGGACCGGCGCTACTGCTCTTCCTTGGTCGTCATACCCGGGAATTCCGGCAACCAGGGCAGCGCCGAGCGGTGCCAGCTTTGCCGTCTCGGGACCAACTGTTCACGTTGTCGCGCCGTGCCGACCCGGATGCCATAAACCTTCGGCCCGTCGCCAACCGATGTCGCGTAGAGATGCGAGCCGCACTCGCCGCAAAAGCCCTGCGCGCGCTTGTCGCCGCTCGACCCTGTCTTGATATAGACCTTTGGCGCACCCTTGGTGATCCGGTAGTGGCCTTCCGGCGCGCCCACGGTCACGCGATAAGCCGTTCCGGTCAGTTGTTGGCAATCGGTGCAGTGGCAGATTCCGGTGTTCTCCGGGTCGACCTCGGCCTCGTAAGTGATGGCGCCACAATGACAGCCGCCGTCTATTCTCATCTTCGTTCCTCCAAAGTCCCTTCAATCTAGCGGGGCAAGGCCGTGAGGCAATGGCGCAGCGCTAGTCCAGAGCCGGATCGGATGCGGTCTCGATCAGCTTGCGCCGCTGCTCCCAGGTGCCTGCCGTCTGTGGTTTGACGAACAGCCGCGTGATCTCCGGCATTTCCTTCTTCAGCTGCGCCTCCAGGCGCTCGACGCAAGCTTCGATCTCGGGCGCCGTCAAATGGTCCTCGAACTCGATGCTGAGCCCGGCGACGATCTCTGCCGGCCCCATATGGACGGTCAGGACGCCGTTCGCCCGCTGCACCGCCGGATCCTGCTGGGCGATCGCCAGCACCTTCATCTGCACCTCGGGCGATGCCGGCTCGCCGATCAGCAGGCCCTTGCTTTCGCGGGCCAGGAAGATTGCCGTCGCGCCCAGGATCAGCCCAATGCCGATCGAGGCGGCGCCGTCGAGTTCCGGCATCTCCAGAACTTCCGCCGCCAGGATGCCGACGAACGCGACGATCAGGCCGAGAAGTGCTGCACTGTCCTCGAACAGCACGGTGTAGACGCTCGGATCCTTGCTCGACTGCACCGCCCGCAGCCAGCCCTGCTTGCCCTTCTGCTGGCGGAACTCCTTCAGCGCCACCCACCACGAACTGCCTTCGAACAGGAAGGAAAGGCCGAGCACGATGTAGGTCACCTCGGCGTTGGCGACCGGCTCCGGCGCCATCATATGGATCACGCCTTCGTAGAACGACACGCCGGCGCCCAGCGCGAAGACGAGGAGCGCGACGATGAAGCTCCAGAAGTAGAGTTCGCGGCCGTGACCGAGCGGATGCGTGCGATCGGCCGGGCGGGCGGCGCGGTGCATGCCGTAGAGCAGCAGGCCGCCATTGCCGGTATCGACCAGCGAATGCACGCCCTCCGACAGCATCGCCGAACTGCCGGTAAAGGCGGCGGCGGCGAACTTGGTCAGCGCGATGGCGAAATTGCCGGCGAGCGCCGCGTAGATCACCTTTTTTGAGCCGCCGTGCCCGGCCATGGCATTTGTTCCCATTCAAGGCGCAGTCTAGCGGCCAGGCCGCTAAAGCTCCACAGGCATCACACCGCGCGAATGTCGGGTCGTCCAAGCCAGCGGTCATGAGAGATCGGCCTATGGAAAACGGCGACTACTCGACGATCTCGCTGGTCCACACCTTGAAGCCGGCAAGCGTTCCCGGGCCGAATATATGGGTCAGCGGCACGTCGGCGGCGTCGCGGCCGGAGGCGATCAGGATGCGGCCGATGCGCGGTGCATTGTTGCGCGGATCGAAGACATGCCAGCGGCCGCCGAGATAGACTTCCATCCAGGCGCAGAAATCCATGCTCGCCCATGGCTTCGGCATACCGATGTCGCTGATGTAGCCGGTGCAATAGCGCGTTGGGATGTTGAGCGCCCGGCAGAAGGTGACGGCGAGATGCGCGTAGTCTCGGCACACGCCGCTCTGTTCGCGATACGCTTCCGCGGCGGTGCGTGTCGGCCGTGCATTGCCGTAGTTGAAGACGATGTGGTTATGGACGAAGTCGCAGACCGCCTGCACGCGCGGAATGCCCAGCGGCGTGTTGCCGAACAGCCGCCACGCTTCATCAGCCAGAAGGTCGCTTTCGCAAAAACGGCTGGGCAGCAGAAACAGCAGCGTGTCCGCCGGCAGGTCGCGCACCTCGTGCTGCCAGGCCATCAGGTCGCCCATCTCGAAAGTGCCGGGATCGCGGATCACCGCGTCGGTGCCGAAGGTGAAACGCCCGGGCGGCGCGACGAACCGGTTGCACCAATTGCCGAAACTGTCGCGATAGCTTTCGATCGGCACCGGCGGGTTGGAAATCAGGAAATCCGGCCGCTCGAGATCGGAGGCACGCGAATAATGCACATTCAGCATCGCGATGAGCGGCGTTTCCTGCGGAAAGTCGAAGCTCATCTCGCAGCCGATGTGGATTCGCATTGTCGTCCTGACGGCCTGCCTGACGATCACCCGGCGAAGCTCGGGTCGATGCTGCAGTGCGAAAATCACCATCGCACGGACCGTCATGGTTTACGAGCAAATTAGAAACCGGTTGAAAGCGATCCGGCGACGCCGGCAACGGTCGCTAACCCCTTGCGGTCGGGCGGTTCTCTTGTTTCACTTGGCGTCCCACATCAGGAGGAACGAATCATGGCTAAAGGTGCGATGAAGGCAGGCAAGGAAGCCCGCAAGCCGAAGAAGGACGCCAAGAAGCCCGCTCCGGCTCCCGCGCTGAAGGCGCCGCCGGTCAAGGCGATGAAGCTCAAGGACAAGTAGGTCCGGCGATCCACTTCGCAATAAGGGTTACGGCCGGCGACACTGTTGCCGGCCGCTGTTGATCGAGCGCTCGAAGTTCCTATATGGGCATGGCGGGGACGACCTCGCGCTCCCCCAAAATCCGGACGGGACGACCCGCCATTGTTTGACTGATCGTCGGACGCCGAAATCACCTTTCGGTCCGATGCTCTGATGGAGCGTTGTCGATGTCATGGATTCTTCTCTTTTTCGCCGGCCTGTTCGAGATCGGCTGGGCAATCGGCCTCAAATACACAGATGGCTTCTCGAAGCTGGTGCCGACCGTACTGACCGTTGCCTCGATGGTCGTCAGCCTCACTCTGCTCGGCCTGGCGCTGAAGGCGCTGCCCGTTGGCACCGCCTATGCGGTGTGGACCGGCATCGGCACCGTCGGTACGGCACTGCTCGGCATCTGGCTGCTCGGCGAACCAGCCACCGCGATCAGGCTGGCCTGCATCGCGCTCATCGTCTGCGGCATCATGGGGCTGAAGTTCGCCGCCTGACGGTCTTTTGGTTTGCGCATGTCGTCCTCCCAGAACCGGGACCAATATTTGGGCGACGGACAAACACCTTCAGGGCCGCTGTGAGGCGACCCTGATTGTCGAAGC
>NZ_RZTT01000310.1 GCF_003996995.1 Mesorhizobium sp. M7A.T.Ca.US.000.02.2.1
TCGCTCCTGCTACGCCCTAGGATGACGAAGTTTGGGGAGGCTCCAGCCAATCCCGAATGCCAGCGATGGTCCACCGAGGGAAGACATCTTGCTGCCGACAGATCCCCAACCCTACCAGATCCTCTGTTCCAGCGCGGCTAGTCGCGAAGCGCATTGACCGTTTCGAGATCGACCATCGGCCCGCCGGGCCGCGACGAAAGCAAGGGAATGCCGTTACGCTCACCGCCCGCCTGCGGCGGACGCAGCGAACGGCGAACCAGATCGGAAATGACTTCGCCCACACTGCGATCCTGCTGCCGCGCCATAGCTTTGGCGGCAAGAAGGACATCGTCATCGATTGCAAGTGTCGTTCTCACAATTCGCCCTCCCTCCAAGCATCAAACATCACGCATCACATGGCGCAGCATATGAAATTGCGTGATGCAGGTCAGTTCGGTTTCCTGGGCTTGCCGGGCTTTGGAGAACGGCCGGTTTCCGAAACCTCGTCGCGGACCTCGTGACGGCGGGCTTTCGAAACGGCTTCGGCCTCCTCGGCAGCCTGCCCCACCGCATCGGCTGCCGCGCTGCCCGTCTTGCCGCGCGGACGTTTTGGCGGCGTGCCGGCAAAACCGGGGCCATCGCCGTGCGGCGCGTCATCCGGCAAACCCTCATGCGCAGCGTGTTCCTTGTCGAACTTGATCACCGGCTCCATCTTGGCCAGCACGTCGTCGGAGAGCCAGCACAGGCTCATATGGCCGCCGCCGAGATGCTTGACCGGTGGCACCTTGGTCTCGCAAAGATTATCAGGCACCAGCTTCTTGTAGCCGCAGCGGGTCTGGAACGGGCAGCCGGACGGTGGGTTCATCGCCGAGGGAATGTCGCCCTCCAGCACGATGTGCCGCTTGACCACGCTTGTGTCAGCGATCGGGATCGCCGACAGCAGTGCCTCGGTATAGGGATGGTAGGGCGGCGCGAAGATCTGGTCGGTCGTGCCTTGCTCGACAATATAGCCGAGATACATGACCACGACGCGGTCGGCGATGTAGCGCACGACCGACAGATCATGGCTGATGAACAGCATTGTCGTCTTGTTCTTGCGCTGGATGTCCATCAGCAGTTCGGTCACCGCCGCCTGCACCGAAACGTCGAGCGCCGACACCGGCTCGTCGGCCACCACCACCTTGGCGTCACCGGCAAAGGCGCGCGCCACGCCGATGCGCTGCTTCTGGCCGCCCGATAGCTGGCGCGGCTTGCGGGTTTCGAATGCCCGCGGCAGCTTCACCAGGTCGAGCAGTTCCAGCATGCGCTTGCGGCGATCGGCAACCGTCTTGCCGACGTTGAACTTTTCCAGCGTGCGGATGATCTGCGAACCGACCGAATGGCTGGGATTGAGCGTGTCGAACGGATTCTGGAACACCATCTGGATCGACGACACCGTGTCGACGCTCCGTTTCTCGATGCCGGTCGACTGGATTTCCGTGTTGCCCAGCGTCACCGTGCCGGCAGTTGCCGTCTCCAGCCCGAGCAGCACCTTGGCCAGCGTCGACTTTCCGCAGCCGGATTCGCCGACGATGGCAACCGTCTCGGATTCGCGCGCCATGAACGAGATCGTCTCGTTGGCCTTGACGACGCGGCCCTCGCTCGAGCCGAACACCTCGCTGCCGCCGACCCTGTAGTATTTTCTGAGATCCTCGATCTTGAGCACCGGCGCGCCGGGCACAACGCGCTCATTGACCTTCTTGGCGCCGGGCGGCAATGCTTCCCAGTCGATCTCGTTAAAGCGCACGCAGCGCGAGAAATGGCCTTCGTGACCCGCGACCTCGATCATCGGGATTTCGGCGGCGTTGCAGACGCCCTCGACGAAATGGTGGCAGCGCGGGCCGAAATTGCAGCCCTTGGGCCGCTCGTGCGGCAGCGGCAGTTGGCCGGGAATCGAGATCAGCGGCCGTGAGTTCTTGTCGGCGCCGGGCAGCGGGATCGAGCGGAACAGCCCTTGCGTATAGGGATGGCGCATCCGGTCGAACACGTCCTTGATCTTGCCGGTCTCCACCGCCTCGCCCGAATACATCACCGTGATGCGGTCGCAGGTCTCGAGGATCAGGCCGAGATTGTGCGACACGAAAATCATCGACGTGCCGAACTTCTCGCCCAGCCCCTTGACCAGGTCGACGATGCCGGCCTCCACCGTCACGTCGAGCGCCGTCGTCGGTTCGTCGAGCAGAAGCAGCGCCGGCTTCGACAGCAGCGCCATGGCGATGACGATACGCTGCTGCTGGCCGCCCGAAAGCTGGTGCGGATAGGAGCGCATCATGCGCTCGGGATCGGGCAGCTTGACCGAGCGCACCATTTCGATCGCGCGCTTATAGGCCTCTTCCTTCGACACCTTGTCGTGGATCAGCGGCACTTCCATCAACTGCTGCCCGACCTTCATCGCCGGGTTGAGGCTGGCCATCGGCTCCTGGTAGATCATCGCGATCTTGTTGCCGCGAATTGAGCGCAACTCCTCGTCGGAGAGCTCGCCCATGTCCTTGCCCTGGAACTTGATCTTGCCGCCGACGATCTTCCCGATGTTGGAGAGGTCGCGCATGATGCCGAGCGACACGGTCGACTTGCCGCAGCCGGATTCGCCGACGATGCCCATCGCCTCGCCCGGCATGACGGTGCAGGAGAAATCCATGACCGCCGGGATCTCGCCCTTGCGGGTGAAGAAAGAGATCGACAGGTTCTCGATCTCGATGATCGGCGCGTTGGCCGGCCCATTGGTTGGCGTGACGGGATTTCGAACTGCCTCGTTCATGGGTCGCTCCAATCCTGGTTCTTCTAGGCCTGTTTCTCTCAGGCGCATCGGGTCGAAACCCGAGATCAGTCTTTCATCGATTGTTCGCGCAGCGAGTCGGCGAGCAGGTTCAAGCCCAGCACGAACGACATCAGTGCGATCGTCGGCGGCAACGCCGGGTGGATGAAGGAGCGCAGCAGGCGGCTGGCGTCCTTGATCGCGGTGCCCCAGTCAGGACTTTCCGGTGCCAGGCCAAGGCCGAAATAACCGAGCGTGCCGAGCAGGATCGTGGTGTAGCCGATGCGCAGGCAGGCGTCGACGATCAGTGGCCCGCGCGCATTGGGCAGGATCTCCCACAGCATGATGTACCAGGGCGATTCACCGCGCGTCTGCGCCGCCGCCACATAATCGCGCGTCTTGATGTCCATCACCAGGCCACGCACGATGCGGAACACGCCGGGGCTGGAGGCGAACACCACGGCCACGAAGATATTGAGCTGGTTGGGGTCGATATGCACGATCTTCAGCGGATCGGCGTCGAAGACCAGGCCGGCATAGATCCAGCCGCCGAGGATCAGGGTGATGCCGAGCAGGATGTAGAGCCGGTCGGGCCGGTTCTTGTAGCGGGTCCAGAACAGCACGCTGAAAAAGATGATCGGGAACAGGAAGAAGACGCCGGCCATGCCATAGGGGATCGGCGTGTCCATGATGCCCGGCGTCACCAAAAGGTAGAACAGCAGGATGACCGGGAAGGCGAGCACGAGGTTGGCCAGGAACGACAGTACGGTGTCGATCTTGCCGCCATAATAGCCGGCCGGCAGGCCGAGCGTGATGCCGACCATCAGCGCGAAGCCGGTTGCCGCAGGCGCGATGATCAACACGATCTGGCTGCCATAGACCATGCGCGAAAACACGTCGCGCGCCAGCTTGTCGCCGCCGAACAGATAGGTCAGCCCCGATTTCGGTTCGACGGCGCCCGGCAGCACATCCTTCATGATGGGAATCTGGGCCAGCGGGTCGAAGGGAGAAATGGTCGCGGCGAAGATCGCCGTGAACAGCCAGAACAGGCAGATGCCGACGCCGACGATGCCGACACCGCTGTCGAACAGCTGGCCGTAGAGCGCCAGCTTCTTCTTGTAGGCGAAGCTCGCGCCCATGACGATGACGAGCGCGATCCAGACCGGCCAGAAGCGCGACAGCACTTCGAGAACGATGGTGAAGCCACTGATGTATTGAACCGGCATCCGCTTCGCTCCCTACTGAACTCTGATACGCGGATTGAGAAATGCGTAGCCGACATCGGAAATGAGCTGCGTGATCAAGACGATGAACACCGAGACCAGCGAGCAGCCGAGCAAAAGGTCTATGTCGTTGTTGCCGGCCGCCTCGACCAGCGTGTAGCCGAAGCCCTGGTAACGGAACATCACCTCGACGATGACGACGCCGGTGAGCAGCCAGGGGAACTGCAGCATGATGACGGTGAACGGTGCGATCAGCGCGTTGCGCAAGGCATGTTTGACCACGACGCTGCCGAAGGAAAGACCCTTCAACCTGGCAGTGCGGATATATTGCTGCGTCATCACTTCGACCATCGAAGCACGCGTCATGCGGGCGATGTAGCCGATGCCGTAGATCGCCAGCGTCATCACCGGCAAAGTGAAATTGTAGAAGGTGATGCCCTGGCTGGCCGAAGCCGCCGAGCCATTCAGCCAGCCTAGCCATGAGGCGAAGATGACGGTGAAGATGACGCCTGACACATATTCAGGCGTCGCCGTCGAGGCGATCGACGCCACGGACAGCACCCGGTCGGTTCGCGACCCCTCGCGCATGCCGGCCAGAATGCCGATCAGCAGCGAGATCGGCACCATCACCACCAGCACCCAGAACATCAGGATGCCCGTAGCGCCGAGTGCCGGAAACAGCTTTGAGGCGACGGTCGCCTTGAACTTGGTCGAGCAGCCGAAATCGCCCTGGAAAACGCCGGCGAAGGTCGGCACGAGCGGATCGTTGCAGAAGGAGAAACGCTGCGCCGGCTTGCCGGTCGCCGGGTCTGTAACAGGTTGCTTGGGCACCACGCCCAGCCACTGCCCATAGCGGACGAAGAAGTTCTGCCGGTAGCCATGATTGACCAGCCAGCTCTCGAGCTGCTCGGCCGACGTATGCATTTCGGTCTGGCTGATCGCCAGCTTCTTCAGATTGGGTTCGAGGTTGATCAGGAAGAAGACGACCATGGTCAGGCACAGCATCGTCAATGCCATGGTGCCAAGACGCCTGATAACGAAGGAAAGCATGGCGGCCCCCTGCCGATGGGTTGGTGCTTGAGCCGGCTATGAAAGCCAACCCTGCCGTAACGGGCGGGGCTGGCTGTCAAACAGGCCTTCGGATGCGATCAACCCTGTTTTGTTGCATGGCCTTGCCCGCGAGTCCGCAACTTTTTTGAGAAAGTGCGGACCAGCAGGGACGGACGATGCAAAGAGCAAGGGAAGGGAGCGAGCCCCTTCCCCCATGTCGATGCGATCAAGCCTGCTCGAGCCAGACCTTGCCGTAGTCGCGCTCGAAGGTCGGGTGCATCTTGTAGTTCTGCACCGCCTTGACCGAGTGGCTGTAGAGCTTGCGCCAGTACGGCTGGATCATGATGCCGGAATCCTGCAGGATCTGCTCGATCTCCTTCATCATTTCCTTGCGCTTGGCGGCGTCGGCAACGGCGAGCGCCGCATTGAGCTTGGCATCCCAGTCCGGATTCGACCAGCCGGCCTCATTCCAGGCCTCGCCGGTGCGATAGGCGATGGCCAGAACCTGGACGCCGAGCGGGCGCATGTTCCAGTTGGTCATCGACAGCGGATACTTCGTCCAGTCGTTCCAGAACGTCGAACCCGGCAGAACGGTGCGCTTCACCTTGATGCCGGCGTCGCGCAGCTGGGCGGCGATCGCATCGCCGGTATTCTTGTGCCAGTCTTCATCGACGGTGATCAGCTCGTGTTCGAAGTCGGCCTGGCCGGCTTCCGCCATCAGCGCCTTTGCCTTGGCCGGATCACGGGCAACCTTGGGCAGCTCGTAATATTCCGGATGGATCGAGCAGACATGGTGGTTTTCGGCGACCGAACCGGCATTGCCGTAGCCGAGCTGCAAGACGACATTGTTGTCGACCGCAAGCTGCAGCGCGTTGCGCACCTTCTGGTCGCCATAGGGCTTGTTGTTGACGTTGGTGCGGCAGACGATGGTCGACGCGGTGACGATTTCCGACTTCACCAGGTCCATGCCGTCGAGGATCGACACGTAGTCGGCCGAAGTCTCGAAATTGGTGTGCACTTCGCCGGCTTCGAAAGCGCTGACCATGGCCGCCGGATCGGTGCCGTAGTCGATGAATTCCAGGCCGTCGAGGAACACTTCGCCGTCCCACCACTTGTCGTCGGTGCGGCGCTTGTAGACCACCTTCTGACCGACATCGTAGGAGACGAGTTCGAACGGACCGGTGCCGATCGGGCAGGCCTTGAAGTCGCCGCCCTTCTCATCGAAGGTCTTGTGGACGATGAGGCCGGGATAGTCGCACATGTTCGGAATCAGCGCGATGTCCGGCTTGGTGAGCTTCAGCACGACCGTGTGGTCGTCCGGCATGGTCACGGCGCTTTCGTCGAGCTTGTCGTCCTTGACCAGCGAGCCAAGACGGCCTGGCATGGAATTGCCTTCGGCTTTCTTGTCGGCCCAACGCTTCAGGTTGAAGACGACGTCGGCGGAGGTGAAGGCATCGCCATTCGACCAGGTGACGCCCTTGCGCACATGCAGCGTGTACTGCGTGGCATCGTCGTTGACGTCCCAGCTTTCCAGCAGATAAGGGCGGAACGTGTATTCGGACGTGTACTTGACCAACGGCTCGAGCGCCTGGCGCTCGGCATTGGCGATTTCCGACCAGTCGGCCTTGCGCGGGTCCTTGGGATCCTTAATCCACTGGGCGATCTTCAGCGTGCCGCCCTTCTTGCCCTTTACCTCTTCGGCCTTCGCCGGCGTCGGATCGGCGAGGCCGAGCAAGCCGTAAGCCATTGCCGTCGATGCACCGAAGACGCTGGCCATGGCCAGGAATTCGCGGCGATCCACCTTGCCTGCCTTGGCTTCTTCGGCCATGGCCAGGATGTGATCCGGAACGCGATCGCCATTACTCTTATAAATTGTCATGACTTAACTCCCATTGTTGGCTTTCCGCCTTTTAACATTCCGCATCCAGGCCATGATGTCAAAGACGGCGTGGATTGAGAACATGTTAGGGAATGTGCAACTTTGAAAGGGGAGCGGTTCGCGTGATAACGACAGTCTTGGCGCAAATTTGCTACTGTCCGACGGATTCTTCTGGAATCTCGGTAGTCGATTAAACTGAGACATTTACTCCAGCCCGGACAGCGCCAGAATCGATCCATCATGAGGCCAAAAGTCCTGCCGAACTATCAGTATTCCTTCTCGTAGAAGATGCCGCCCTTGGCTTCGCCGGCATCGTTGGCCTCGCCGCGCAGCTTGACGCCGCGCCCGACATTGAGGTCGATCGTAGCCTTGCCCGAGCCCGGCTTGTCGCCTTTCTGGATCGTGACATAGGTGCGGTCGTTGAGGTATTTGCC
>NZ_RZTT01000311.1 GCF_003996995.1 Mesorhizobium sp. M7A.T.Ca.US.000.02.2.1
GTGATATCGTCGGCCATATTTTTTCTCCACATCGTTTCTGCGCCGCGACTCGGGATGCATGCAGCGGCGAATTGAGCGGGCTCGATGCCCGACCGGCGGCGGCGGGTCAAGCTGTTATCGATGATCGAACTGACGCTGCCGCCACGATGCGGACAGCCATCCCCAGGAAGGTATCAATTAGCTGAAAGCGATCAGCAGATCCTTCGCATCGATCTGGTCGCCGGCCTTGACCAGCACCTCGGCGACCGTGCCGTCGCGCTCGGCATGCAGCGCCGTCTCCATCTTCATCGCTTCGATGGAAAGCAGCACGTCACCGGCCTTCACAGCCTGGCCGGCAGCCACCGAAAGCGCCGAGACGACGCCCGGCATCGGTGCGCCGACATGCGCCTCGTTGCCGGGTTCGGCCTTGCGGCGGGCCTTGGCGGCGGACGCGCCATGCGCCCGGTCGGGCACCTTGACACGACGCGGCTGGCCGTTGAGCTCGAAGAACACGGTGACCATGCCCTTCTCGTCGACATCGCCGATGGCCAGGCAGCGCACCACCAGCGTCTTGCCCTTCTCGATGTCGACGAAGATCTCGTCTTCCGGCTTCATGCCGTAGAAATAGGTCGGCGTCGGCAGGACGCTGACCGGCCCATAGGTTTCCTGCGCGCCGGCGAAATCCGTGAACACCTTCGGATACATCAGCCACGAGGCGAATTCGAACTCCGACAGCTTGCGCTCGAGCTTCTCCTCGATTTCCTTGCGGTTGGCCTTGAGGTCGGCTGGCTTGAGCAGTGAGCCGGGCCGCACCGTGATCGGCTTGTCGCCCTTCAGCGCCTTCCTCTGCAGCGCCGTCGGCCACCCGCCTGGCGACTGGCCAAGATCGCCGCGCAGCATCGAGACGACCGAGTCCGGAAAGGCGATATCCTGGTCCGGGTTTTCGACATCGGCAACGGTCAGGTCCTGGCTGACCATCATCAATGCCATGTCGCCGACGACCTTGGAGGACGGCGTCACCTTGACGATGTCGCCGAACATCAGATTGACGTCGTGATAGGTCTGCGCCACCTCGTGCCAGCGCGTCTCCAGTCCGAGCGAGCGCGCCTGTTCCTTCAGATTGGTGAACTGCCCGCCCGGCATCTCGTGCAGATAGACTTCCGAGGCCGGTCCCTTGAGGTCGCTTTCGAAGGCGGCGTACTGGTTGCGCACCGCTTCCCAGTAGAACGAGATTTTCCTGATCCATTGCGGGTCGAGACCGGGGTCGCGTTCGGTGCCCTTCAGCGCCTCGACGAGCGAGCCAAGGCATGGCTGCGAGGTGTTGCCGGAGAAAGCATCCATCGCCGCGTCTATGGCGTCGACGCCGCTTTCCACCGCCGCCAGCACCGTCGCCGCCGACAGGCCCGACGTGTCGTGGGTGTGGAAATGGATCGGCAGGTCGGTCGCCTCGCGCAGCTCCTTGAACAGCACGCGTGCCGCCGCCGGCTTCAACAGTCCGGCCATGTCCTTGACGGCGATGATGTGGGCGCCGGCCGCCTGCAATTCCTTGGCCAGGCCGACATAGTATTTGAGGTCGTATTTCGCCCGCGCCGGATCGAGGATGTCGCCGGTATAGCAGATCGCCGCTTCGATCAGCTTACCCTCGGCGCCGACCGCATCCATGGCGACGCGCATGTTGTCGACCCAGTTCAGGCAATCGAAGACCCGGAACAGGTCGATGCCACCGCTTGCTGCCTGCTTGACGAAATGCTGCACGACATTGTCGGGATAGTTGGTGTAGCCGACGCCATTGGCGCCGCGCAGCAGCATCTGCAACAGCAGATTGGGCGCCGCCTCGCGCACCAGCGACAGCCGCTCCCACGGATCCTCGGTGAGGAACCGCATGGCGACGTCGAAGGTGGCGCCACCCCAGCATTCCAGCGATAGAAGCTGCGGCAAGGCACGCGCATAGGTACCGGCGATGCCGGCAATGTCATGCGTTCGCACACGGGTGGCGAGCAACGACTGGTGGCCATCGCGCATCGTCGTGTCGGTGACCAGCACTTGCCTCTGATCGCGCATCCAGGCGGCGAACTTCTCCGGCCCGAGCACATCCAGCTTCTGCTTGCTGCCGCCGGGCACATTGCCGTTGAGGTAAGGCACCACGGGTGCGGCCGCATCGGCCTTCGGCTGCGGCCGGCCGCGCGTCTCGGGATGGCCGTTGACGCTGACGTCGGCGAGATAGTTGATGAGCTTGGTGGCGCGGTCCTGGCGCTTGACCTGCTGGAACAGTTCCGGCGTCGTGTCGATGAACTTGGTCGTGTAGGAATTGTCGGCGAAGCTCGGATGGTTGATGATCGCTTCGAGGAAGGTCAGGTTGGTGGCGACGCCGCGGATGCGGAACTCGCGCAGCGCCCGGTTCATGCGGGCGATGGTCTCGGCCGGCGTCGGCGCCCACGCCGTCACCTTCTCCAGCAGCGGATCGTAGAAGCGGGTGATGACAGCGCCCGAATAGGCGGTGCCGCCATCGAGGCGGATGCCGAAGCCTGTTGCGCCGCGATAGGCGGTGATGCGGCCGTAATCGGGGATGAAATTGTGTTCGGGATCTTCCGTGGTGATGCGGCACTGCAGCGCGTGGCCGTTCAGCCTTATGTCCTTCTGCGCCGGCACGCCTGATTCCGGTGTGCCGATGGCAAAGCCGTCGAGGATGTGGATCTGCGCCTTGACGATATCGATGCCGGTCACCTGCTCGGTGACGGTGTGCTCGACCTGGATGCGCGGATTGACCTCGATGAAATAGAATTTGCCGGTGTCGGCATCCTGCAGGAACTCGACCGTGCCGGCGCCGATGTAACTGGTCTCGCGGGCGATCTTCAGCGCATGGCCGCAAAGCTCCTCGCGCTGCGACATTTCGAGATAGGGCGCCGGCGCCCGCTCGACGACCTTCTGGTTGCGGCGCTGGATCGAACAGTCGCGCTCGAACAGGTGCACCGCATTGCCATGGGTGTCGCCCAGCACCTGCACCTCGACATGGCGGGCGCGTTCGATCAGCTTTTCAAGATAGACCTCGTCCTTGCCGAAGGCGGCTTTCGCCTCACGCTTGCCTTCGGTGACTTCACGAGCAAGGTCGGCTTCGGCGCGGATGGCGCGCATGCCGCGGCCGCCGCCGCCCCATGACGCCTTCAGCATCACCGGATAGCCGATTTCCTTGGCCAGTTTCTTGACTGCCTCCATGTCATCCGGCAACGGATCGGTGGCGGGGATCACCGGCACCCCGACCTCGATGGCGAGATTGCGCGCCGCGACCTTGTTGCCGAGTCGCCGCATTGTGTCCGGCTTCGGGCCGATGAAGGTGATGCCGGCCTCGGCACAGGCATCGGCGAATTCGGGACTTTCCGACAACAATCCGTAGCCGGGATGAATAGCATCGGCACCCGACAGCCTTGCGACGCGGATCACCTCCTCAATCGACAGATAGCTTTCGATCGGCCCCATGTCCCGGGTCAGATGCGGCCCGCGTCCAACCTGGTAGCTCTCGTCGGCCTTGAAGCGATGCAGGGAGTATTTGTCTTCCTCGGCCCAGATCGCCACGGTTTTGAGGCCGAGTTCGTTGGCCGCGCGAAAAACGCGAATGGCGATTTCGGACCGGTTGGCGACGAGGATCTTCGTGATGGCCAAGGACTGGGCTCCAGCAACGGAAGGAAGAGAAATCGGCGCAATGATTAGCGTGAAAATGCTGCAGTGCAAACGAAATTGACGTGCGCTTAAACCGATTGAAATGGAATCATTGCGCCAGAAGCCCTTCGCATTCATCCGAACAGCAAGAAAAGCGCCGGCTTTGCAGCTAGCGCACGATCATTCACCGGCTAAGGACCCGGCTCTGTCGGCCGCCCCCTGAACGTGATGGCAAAAGAAAATGCCCGGCGCGAGGCGCCGGGCATCCGTGAACGGTCTGGAGACTGACGCTTACATCTTCTGGATGTAGGTGTACTTGCCGTCGTCGCCCTTCTTCCATTCGTACATGACGTAGCCGGGCAGCGTCGGGTCGCCCTTGGCGTCATAGGACAGGTCGCCGAGCACGGTCTTGAACGGGCCGTTTTCATGCAGCGCCTTGGCAACTGCCTGCGGGTCGTTCGACTTGGCAACGGTCGCTGCTTCGGCAAGCGCCTGCACGGCAGCGTAGGCGTAGAGCGTATAGGCTTCCGGCTCGAAACCCTGCGCACGGAACTTCTCGACGAGTTCCTTGTTGGCAGGGATCAGGCGCGGATCCGGGCCGAACGTGTTGAGCGTCCCCGCAACCGCGTCGCCCGCGATCGAAGCCAGCTCGTTCGACACGATGCCGTCGCCGGAAATCAGCGTCGCCTTGAGGCCCTGGTCGGCCGCCTGGCGGATGATCAGGCCGGCTTCGGTATGCAGGCCGCCCCAATAGATGATGGAAACGCCGGCTTCCTTCATCTTGGCGATCAGCGCCGAGAAGTCCTTGTCGCCGACATTGATGCCTTCGTACATGACTTCCGTCACGCCGGCGGCGTTCATCGCCTTCTTGGTTTCGTCGGCAAGGCCCTGGCCGTAGGTGGTCTTGTCGTGCACGACGGCGATCTTGGCGTCCTTGAAGTTTGCGGCGAGATAAGCGCCGGCGATGCTACCCTGCTGGTCATCGCGCCCGCAGGTGCGGAACACGTTCCACAAGCCGCGCTCAGTGAGCTGCGGGTTGGTGGCAGCCGGGGTGATCTCGACGATGTTGTTTTCCGCATAGACTTCCGACGCCGGGATCGAGACGCCCGAGTTGAAGTGGCCGACCACGAACTTGACGCCGTCGCCGACGAACTTGTTGGCAACCGAGATGCCCTGCTTCGGATCGGAGACATCGTCGCCGACTTCGAGCTTGATCTGCTCGCCGTTGATGCCGCCCTTGGCATTGATGTCGGCGACAGCCGCTTCCGCACCCTTCTGAAGCTGTGCGCCGAAGGCGGCATTCGGACCGGTGATCGGGCCGGCAACGCCGAACATTACATCGGCCCACGCGTTGCCGCCGAACGCGACAAGCGCGGTCAGGGCTACGGCGGACAAAAGTGACTTTTTCATTTAAACGCTCCCATTTACGGAGTGGGCGTGGATGAAGCTTTCATGCGATGCCCACCCTTATCGCAGAAAGCATAGTTTGCCGATTTTCAGGCACTTGTCACGCCGATTCAATTCCGAGGCGGCGTTAATGATGAACGTCAACCTTTCGGTTTCCAGCTCAAGATTGAAGCTCTTTCGTAGAGCCAATTATACTGTGTCACCATCTGGTTGGTGCGCGTGTATTGATAGCCGACGAAGCCGAGGATCATCAGCACGATGGTGTCGACGACATAATAATGCAGCGAGAACATGGTGCCGCCGAACAGCGCGTGATGGATGAAGCGGATCGCGATGCCGAGGCCCAGCATATAGGCGAACAGCTGGATGAAGCTGCGCCACGTCTGAGCACTGGCCTTGCCCGTCATCCACGCCGCCCAGCCGCCGAGCAGACAGGTGACGAAGAAGAACTGCCAGATCGAGGGTTCCTCGTAAAGAATGCCCTGCATGGTGAAGTCTCCTTAGCATGACCCCGAAAAGTTGCGGACTTTCCGGACAAAGATCATGCGACAAACAAACAATTTGGAGCGGAATGGCGGATGCACGCATTCCGCTCCGAACTCAGTGGTGTCCGCCTTCGAGATAGGCGGCGCGCACTTCCGGATTGGCGAGCAGCTCCTTGCCGGTGCCGCTCATCGTCACATTGCCGTTGACCATGACGTAGCCGCGCGTGGCGAGCTTGAGCGCGCCGAAGGCGTTCTGCTCGACCAGGAACACGGTCAGCCCCTGGGTGCGGTTCAGTTCGCGGATGGCGTCGAAGATCTGCTTGACGATCAGTGGCGCGAGACCCAGCGACGGCTCGTCGAGCAAAAGCAGCTTCGGCCGTGCCATCAGCGCGCGTCCGATCGACAGCATCTGCTGCTCACCGCCCGACAGCGTGCCGCCGCGCTGGGTGATGCGCTCTTTCAACCGCGGGAACAGCGTGAACACCTTCTCGACGTCCTCGTCATAGTGCTTGAGGTTGTCGAGGCTGGCGCCCATCTGCAGGTTTTCCATCACCGTCATGCGCGGAAAGATCCGCCGGCCCTCGGGCGACTGGGCAATGCGCATGCGCGCGATCTCGTGCGTCGGCATCTGGGTGATGTCGGTGCCGGCAAAGGTGATGGTGCCGGCGCGAGCGCGCGGCGCGCCGAAAATAGTCATCATCAGCGTCGACTTGCCGGCGCCGTTGGCACCGATCAGCGCCACGATCTCACCTTCCTTCACAGTGACATCGACGCCGTTCAGCGCCCGGATGTTGCCGTAATAGGTCTGCACGCCCTTGATATCGAGCAGCGTTGTCGCGGCCATCATTTACGCCCTCCGCGCGGCTTGGCTGTGGGAGGTTTCGCGGCCGGCTTGGCCTTCACCCGCTCGGACGGCTTTCTGGGCGCGGCATTGGCTCTTGCGTCGACTTGACCCGCCTTTGATGCGCCCTTGGCGACCGTAACCCGCTCACCTGAACTGTGGCCCACCGTGTCGGTCACCGGCCCGGCGAGATAGGACGACGATGTCCCCGGACCATGTGCGTAATCCGGCCCGGTATCGAGCTGTTCGATCACATCTTCGTCGCCGACTTCGGTAAGAACCGCCTCGACTTCCTCGTCGTCGACGCCGAGATAGGCGGCGATGACGCGCGGATCCGTGCTCACCGATTGCGGACTGCCGTCGGAGATCTTGCGGCCGTACTCCAGCACCACGACATGGTCGGAGATCTGCATGACCACCGACATGTCGTGCTCGATCAACAGGATCGAGGTGCCGGATGTGTTCTTGATGTCGATCAGCAGCTCGTTCAGCGCCGCCGATTCCTTCGGATTGAGGCCGGCCGCCGGTTCGTCGAGGCACAGAAGTTCGGGTCCCGTGCACATGGCGCGAGCGATCTCAAGGCGGCGCTGCGCGCCATAGGGCAGGTCGCCGGCCGGGTCGTCGGCACGGTCGACAAGATCGGCCTTTTCCAGCCAATGCTTGGCGAGTTCCACCGATTCGGCCGAGGCCTTGCGATAGCCGCTGAAGCCGAAAAGGCCGAGGACCGTATAGCCCGATGCCTTCATCAGTTTGTTGTGCTGGGCGACCAGAAGGTTCTCCAGCAGGGTCATGCCGGAGAATAGGCGGATGTTCTGGAAGGTGCGCGCCACCTTGGCGCGCGCCGGGATTTCATGGTTGGGCAGCCGCTCGAGCAGGAAGGTCGAACCATCGTTCCGGTTGAGCGTGATCATGCCTTCCGACGGCTTGTAAAAGCCGGTGATGCAG
>NZ_RZTT01000312.1 GCF_003996995.1 Mesorhizobium sp. M7A.T.Ca.US.000.02.2.1
GGACTACACGCTGGTGAATGCTTTCGCCAGCTACCAGGCGACGGACAATTTGAAGATTGATTTCCGCGCCGACAATCTGTTCGATGTAAAATACGCCAACCCGCTCAACCTGACCACGGCCGGCCAGCCGCCGCAGCCGGTTTTCGCGGCCTACGAGCCCGGCGTCACCCTGAAGCTGGCGGCGACGATGCGATTTGGAGGCTGATGACCATGACGAGCTTGATGACATCCCTTCGTCTGCTGACCTCGATGCTGGCGATGTCGCTTGCGATGGTTCCGGCGTGGGCACAAGAGTCCGCGCCGGTCCCTGCGCTGACCCTTGAACTCAACGGTGCGCAACCTTCCGACAAGGGTTGCCGCCTGACGTTCGTGGTCAACAACAATCTCGGCGCCGACCTGTCCAAGGCGGCGTTCGAGATCGCCCTGTTCAACGAGGCCGGCGTCGTCGACCGGCTGACCGTGCTCGACTTCAAGGAATTGCCGGCAGGCAAGACCAAGGTGACGCGTTTCGATCTGGCCGGCACCGAGTGCTCGAAAGTCAGCCGCGTGCTGATCAACAGCGCGACCGAATGCACCGGTGCCGGCGTCGAACCGAACGCCTGCATGCGAAAGCTGAAGACGGACACCAAGACCGGGATCGCTTTCGGAGTCTGAGGTGGGGCTGCATCATGCATTCCCGCGAAACACCGTAGTGCAGCCTCTGGCCGGCGATAGCAGACTGCCGGCGAACGATCTTGATTTGACAACTCTGCTCTTGTCGCTGCAGGTCTCGCGGCGAGACATGCAGGACATCAATCCCCTCCCCGAGGCCGGCGCCGAGCTGACCATAGAGCCAAGCGAGCCGCTCGCGCTGCCGCGGCCATCGGCCTGGAGCCGCAAATGGACGGCGGCGATCGTCGTCTCCTGCCTGCTCCATGTCGCGGTGGCGGCGGCCTTTCTGATCTCCCCTACGGGGATTTCCAGTTTCCAGGACGCCGAGCAGCCGGAAGGTAGTGAACAGTCGGGCAGCAACGTGGCCGGCAGCGCGCTGGACAAGGACCCGGCGGCAATAAACGTTGCACTGGTGCCCAGCCCGCAACCGGCCAAACCACAGCCGGCAACGCCGCCCAAGCCGTCGCCGCCAACGGAGCCTTCGCAACCCGTGAAGGACGCAGCAAAGCCGCTCAAGCCTTTGCCGGAAGCTGTCAAACAGCAGACGCTGACGCCCGACATATTGGTGGCCGGCGCCCCGCGCTCCGATGATCAGACCGTGGATAGGAAGGCCGAAACACCAGCGGAGCCAACCGTTCAGGCCGAGAGCACGGAAGCGCCTGTCGCCGTTCCGGAGCGGCCTCCGATCCCTAGAGCCAGGCCAACTCCGGCAGCTGCCCCTTCAGAGATGGCGGATGAGAAGCGCGGCACGGCGTATGGCGAGGACCGGTCGGCGCAAGCAGCCAGCAAGGGCAAAAGGCAAAAAGAGGCAGGCACGGCCGCGGAAGACAACTACCGCGGCGATGTTTTTAGAAAGCTCGGCAGCGTCAATCGCACCCTCCCGCCTTCCCTACAGCTGGCGGCACGCAACAATGCGGTTGTCACATTCGTCATAGGCAGGAAGGGCAACATAAACGAGTTGCGCATTCTGGAAACCTCAGGATCGGCGGCTTTCGATCAGGCAGCGCTTGGCATTGTCCGCAAGGCAGCCCCCTTCCCTCCGATTCCACCGCAGGCAGCAAGCGCAAATTTGGAGTTCGAGACCGAAATCGGCCCATTTTGAATGTGCGCAGAACAAACGCTGCAGCCGCCAATCATCAACATCCGCACGAAAGGAACCGCAATGTACATCGCAATGAACCGCTTCAAGGTGCAGACCGGCTCGGAGAACGACTTCGAAGCCGTCTGGAAGAACCGCGACTCCAGCCTTGCTGAGATGAAGGGGTTTAGGGAATTCCATCTGCTGCGTGGCCCGGTCAACGAGACCGAAGGCTACACGCTTTTCGCGTCGCACACGGTGTGGGCCAGCCACGACGATTTTATCGCCTGGACCAAGTCCGAGAATTTCCGCGCCGCCCACAGGAATGTCGGCACGACAAAGGTCCACTATCTCGGCCACCCCCAGTTCGAGGGTTTTTCGGTCGTCGAAGGCGCGTAATGCATGTCGTCCAAAAGTGGTCCCGGTTTTGGGACAACGACATGCATAGAAGCAAAAGTTGACCGGGGTCAGGCCCCGGCCAGCAAGCTCGCATTGCCGCCCGCAGCGGTGGTGTCGACGCAGACCGCGCGCTCATGCGCATAAGCCGCCGGGTTGAGCACCTCGGTGACCAGCGGCACGATTGGGCCGGAGCGGTCGGCGATGACCTTGCGCACGATGCGCGCGGCCTCGGACGTGCCTGAAAAAGCGACGACGTCGACGCGTAGCGCGCGCGCCTCGACCGGATCCGGCCGGCCGTCGATGGCGGCCAGCGGCAGGCCCTTGCCGGTCAACGCGGAAAGGGCTGCCGGTGCACCCGGCGCAACGGCCAGCACGGCATTGCCGGCGGCGAGCGCCTGGATCGTCTGCGCCAGCAGCGTATCACCATCGGGACCGAGGCACAGCACCCGTCCGCGTGGCGACAGCGAGAGCGTGTTGGCCTCGCCGGTCGGCCCGGGCAGGTCGATCTGGCCGAAATCGATGCCGGCGGCGGCACCTATGGCCGCAGCACCCTTGCCGCGCAGATGCTTCCTCAGAATGGCGATCCGGTCCGGACGGGTCGACCAGCCGCCAAGTGTGGGATCGGGCAGATTGTCGGCAAGTTCGGTCGCCGTCACCTTATGGCCATCCTGCAAATCGGTGCCAGCCTCGGGCCCCTTGCGGAAGCGGCGGAGGTAGTGCGGGCCGCCGGCCTTCGGTCCGGTGCCTGAAAGCCCCTCGCCGCCAAACGGCTGCGAACCGACGACGGCGCCGATCTGGTTGCGGTTGACATAGATGTTGCCGGCATGGATGCCGTCGACGAAATGCTGCACGCGGCCCTCGATGCGGGTGTGCAGGCCGAAGGTCAGGCCATAGCCCTTGCGGTTGATGGCGGCTATGACCGCGTCGATCTCGTCGGCGTCGAAACTGGCGACATGCAGCACCGGCCCGAACACCTCGCGCTCCATGTCCTCGATACCCTTGACGCGGAAGACATGCGGCGCGACGAAGCGGCCCTCCTTGGGTGCCTCTAGCTTGGCGATCAGCCGGCCCTGCAGGCCCATCTTCGTGCAGTACTCGCGGATCGAAGCCTGTGCCTCGTCATCGATGACCGGGCCGACATCGGTCGAAATCCGCCAGGGATCACCGATGCTGAGCGCCTCCATGGCGCCCTTCAGCATCTCCAGCATCTTCTTCTCGACGTCCTTCTGCACGTAGAGCACGCGCAGCGCCGAGCAGCGCTGGCCGGCACTCTGGAAGGCCGATGCCAGGATGTCGCGCACCGCCTGTTCGGGCAACGCGGTGGAATCGACGATCATCGCGTTGAGGCCGCCGGTCTCGGCGATCAGCATGGCGTCGGGCGCGGCGGTCTCGGCCAGTTGCTTTTCGATCAGTTTGGCAACCTCGGTCGAGCCGGTGAAGCAAACGCCGGCAATGCGCGGGTCAGCGTTCAGCGGGCCACCGACCGACGGGCCGTCGCCGGGCAGAAGCTGGATGACGTCTTCCGGCACACCGGCCTCGCGCAGCAGTTCGACGGCACGGAAGGCGATCAGCGGCGTCTGCTCGGCCGGCTTGGCGATGACCGAATTGCCGGTGACGAGTGCGGCGGCTATCTGACCGGTGAAGATGGCGAGCGGGAAGTTCCACGGTGAAATGCACACGATGGCGCCCCGCGCTTGCGTGCCCGCCTCGGCATTGACCGCCTCGGTGGCGTAGTAGCGCAGGAAGTCGACGGCCTCGCGCACTTCGGCAACGCCGTCGGCCAGCGATTTGCCGGCCTCGCGGGTGGCGAGTGCGAAGAACTCGATGGCATTCGTCTCGTAGAGATCGGCGGCGCGGTTGAGGATCGCTGCGCGCTCGGCGACAGGACGTTTCGCCCAGGCCGGCTGCGCCTCCACCGCAAAGCGCACGGCGGTCGCGACCTGCTTGGCAGCGGCTTCGCTGACCGTGCCGACCACTTCGGAAGGCTTGGCCGGATTGACGATCGGACGCTGCTTGCCGTAGCCGGCGGCCCGCGTGATCGGCTTGGCATGCCAACGATCCGGCCCGGCGAAGGCCGCCCTGGCCTTGTCGATCGCCGCCAGCGTCACCGTGTCGGTGATGTCGAATCCTTTCGAATTGCGACGCCCGGCTCCAAAGATCTGGGAAGGCCGGGCAATCGCCGGATTGGCGGCCGGACCCTGGCTTTCGATCGTTTCGAGCGGATCGCGCGCAATGTCCTCCGGCTCGACATCCTCATCAGTCAGCTGGTGCACGAAGGAGGAGTTGGCGCCGTTCTCCAGCAGCCGGCGGACCAGATAGGCCAGCAGATCGGAATGCGCACCGACCGGTGCATAGATGCGGCAGCGTGTGCCTTCGGACCGTCGCACCGTCTCGTGCAGCGCCTCGCCCATGCCGTGCAGGCGCTGGAACTCGAAGGCGTCGCGATTGTCAGCCATCGACAGGATGGCGGCGACCGTATGCGCGTTGTGAGTGGCGAATTGCGGATAGATGCGGTCGGTCATGCCAAGCAGCTTCTTCGCGCAAGCCATGTAGGAAACGTCGGTGTTGGTCTTGCGGGTGAAGACGGGATAGCCCGTGAGTCCGAGCGTTTGCGCCCGCTTGATCTCGGTGTCCCAATAGGCGCCCTTGACCAGCCGCACCATGATGTTGCGATCGTATTTCTTCGCCAGCGCATAGAGCCAATCGATGGCGAAGGCCGCGCGTGGCCCATACGCTTGCACCACCACACCAAAGCCGTTCCAGCCGGCGAGTTCCGGCTCGGCCAGCACCCGCTCGATGACGTCGAGCGACAGATCGAGGCGATCGGCCTCCTCGGCATCGATGTTGAGACCCATGCGCGAATGGCGCGCGGCCAACGCCAGCGACAAGAGTCGGTCTGCCATCACAGGCAGCATCTCGTCCTTCTGCGCCACCTCGTAGCGCGGATGCAGCGCCGAAAGCTTGACCGAGATGCCGTGGTTCTGCCTGATGTCAGGACCGTTGGAGCCGGAATCGAGCGACGAAATCGCGTCGGCATAGGCCTTGAGATAGCGCAAGGCGTCGGCCTCGGTGCGGGCCGCTTCGCCCAGCATGTCGAAGGAATAGAGATAGCCCTTCTGGGTCATCGGCCGGCCGCGCTTGACGGCTTCCGTGATGGTGCGGCCGAGCACGAACTGCTCACCCATCTCGCGCATGGCGGCGGCCACCGCCTTGCGGATGACCGGCTCGCCAAGCCGCCGGACCATCGAGCGCAGCGTGCCCTCGATGCCGCCCTCGCCCTCATCGAGGACGCGGCCGGTCAGCATCAGCGCCCAGGTCGAGGCGTTGACGAAGATGGAGCTCGAACCGCCCGAATGCGCCGACCAGTCGTGCGGCGCGATCTTGTCGGCGATGAGGTCGTCCATCGTCTCGGTATCGGGCACGCGCAGCAGCGCCTCGGCCAGGCACATCAGCGCGACGCCTTCCTTGGTGGAGAGACCGTAAGCGGAGAGGAAGACTTCCATCAGCCTTGGATCGGACGAGCCACGCACCGCGCGCACCAGATCGGCGGCGCGAGCCGAGATCGCCTTGCGGTCTTTCCCGGAGAGCCCCGTCGCCTCGGCAAGCCGCTTCACGGCCTCGTCTTCGTCGGGCAGGTAGTTGGCGCGGATCTGCTGGCGGATGGCATCGAGCGCTGGCATGGCGGTCCCGTGGATCGAGCAAAGGGGATCGGGCCGGCGGTCACCGGACCGAATGGCGCAAGCTAGCACAAGTGCGAAATTTCGACCGGTCCAAAGAAATCGACATTACAGGTCATTCGATCTATCTTAGTGGCCTAGAATTGACATATGGACTGCATTTTCGATGACAGAAGACCAATTGGACCGCATCGACAGGAACATCCTGTCGGCGCTGGCAAGCGATGGCCGGCTTTCCATGTCCGAACTGGCTGCAAAGGTCGGCCTGTCGAAGACGCCGGTGCAGGCGCGGGTGAAGCGGATGGAAAAGGACGGCTACATCCGAGGCTACCAGGCGATCATCGACCGCGAGCGCATGGGCGAAGGCCATGTCGCTTTCGTCCAGGTGAAATTGTCCGACACCAGATCCGCCGCGCTCGACGCCTTCAACCGATCCGTACAGGCTGTGCCGGAGATCGAGCAGTGCCACATGATGGCGTCGAGCTTCGACTATCTGCTGAAAGTCCGCACCAGGGACATCGCCGCCTATCGGCGCGTCCTCGGCGAGCGCATCTCGGCCCTCCCCCACGTCGCCCAGACCTCGACCTTCGTGGCGATGGAGACGGTGAAGGATCGATGATCTAATCCGAAAGTGTCTTCAAAAACGCCACCAGCGCGGCACGCTCTCGGTCTGAAAGCTCCAACGGGTGAACCTCTGATACCCCTTCGACGCTGGGGGCAGCCTTGGCGTAGTGCGCCACGACCTCGTCGAGCGACGAAAACTGCCCGGCATGCATATAGGGCGGCCGCGTTGCCGCTCCGCGCAGCGATGGCGTCTTGTAGGCGCGAACGAGTTCGGGCGCATCCTTGACCATGAAGCGCAACTCGCCGCAGGCGTTGGCGTCGCCATCGCGATAAGCGCCGAAGCAGTTGAACGGGTCGGCCTCGACTTGGTGCACGGCCTCGATACGGCCGCGATCCGGCGGCAGGCCCGCAACGGATGGCACGCCGGTGTTGTGGAAGCTGTTGTCGGTGAAGCGCGAGCCGTTGTGACAGGTCACGCAATTGGCCTTGCCGATGAACAGTTTAAGCCCAAGGATTTCTTGTTTGGAAAAGACAGCATCGCCCTTCGGCTCGGCACCGGTGGCGAGGTCCAGCGCAAAGCGGTCGAAGCGCGTTGGCGCCGGCGCGATCGAGCGTTCGAAGGCGGCAATCGCCTTGCCTAGATTGGCAAAGACGCCGTTGATAGCGTCACGCTGCGGGCCGCTCATGGCATTCCAGGCCGCCCTCTCGACATCGTTTCCAAGCGGGCTGGCATCCAACGGCATGCCGGAAAAATCAGGCAGCGGCCCGAAGATGCGCTCATAGCGTTCGCCGAAGCGCGCCTTGATGTAATGCGCGTAGGCGGTGCGGTTTCCCGCCTGCTCCAGCGGGTTTTCGAGCGGCGTCAGCGCTTGCGCCCACAGGCTGTCGCGGCGGCCATCCCAGAAGAACCAGGGAT
>NZ_RZTT01000313.1 GCF_003996995.1 Mesorhizobium sp. M7A.T.Ca.US.000.02.2.1
TCACCTGCACCTTGCATCCATGGGAAACGGCAAAATCGTGCGAGTTCGGATCGCGCGCCGCCACCCAGATCGGGGGGTAGGGTTTCTGCAGCGGCTTGGGCGAGGAGGTGGTGGGCGGGAACTGCCAGAACTCGCCTGAGAGCTCGAAGTCGCCTTCCCAGAGGCCGCGGATCGCCGGTATGATCTCACGCATGCGCTGGCCGGCGCCCCAGGCGTCGAGGCCTGGAAAGATACGCTGATATTCATAACTGTAGGCGCCGCGCGCGATGCCGATGTCGAGCCGACCACCGCTAATGACGTCGGCCATCGCCGCTTCGCCGGCAAGTTTGATCGGATGCCAGAAGGGCGCGATCACGGTTCCGGTACCGAGACGGATCCGGCTGGTTTTGGCCGCGAGATAAGCGATATTGATAAAAGGATTGGGCGAAATGGTGAATTCCATGCCGTGATGCTCGCCGATCCAGGCGGTCTCGAATCCGGCCTGTTCGGCCATCAGGACCAACTCCTCGAGCTCGGTCACGAGCTCGGAATGCGGCTTGGCGAGGTCCGACCGTTCCATATGCACGAAGAGCGAGAATTTCATCGCTGGTCACCTGTGTTGGGTGCTGTGGAACCGGCGGTCCTGGCGAGCGGCCGGACCTCGCCTTCGACATCGTTGCCGACATAGACGCCGAATGCATCCACTGAGCATTCCTTGACATAGCGTGCGAGCATCGAGCGGATCGCCGGATCGGCGATTTTCAACGCCTCGATCGCGTGGATCTCGACCAGCCTGATGCCGCGATCGCTGGAAGCGGGCACGTCGAACGTGCCGCGATAGTAGACATGTGTGCGCGAAACATCTCTGGCATCGTCCCAGACGGCGAAAAGGAAGCCCAGCTTGGCCTCGATGGCCCTCGCGGCAAGCACCCCTCGCAGGCTTTTCCCATCGCCAGCCGCACCCAGACCCCGACCGCGCGGCAGTTCAAAACCATCCGCCGTCTCCAGGAACAGGATCCGGCCGCCATTCTCGAGGATGGCGCCGACATCGGTGCCGGGCTGGGTGGCTGCCAGCGCGTCCTGGCTGAGGCCGGGCGCGACATACGCGCCGCGGCAATAGCCGAGCGGCTGCGCGGAATTGTGCTCGAAATCGCGGACGCGGCCAATGAGGATTGAATGATCACCGGCATCGACCAGCCGCTCCATGTCGCAGTCGAAGGATGCGACGGAGCCGTCCAGCACGGGGCTGCCCGTTCGTCCCGGTCGCCAGGCAACGGCGGCGAACTTGTCGGCCGCTTTCGAGGCGAATATGCCGGACGCTGCCTTCTGATCCTCGTTGAGGACGTTGATGGCGAAGCTTTTCGATGTCGCAAAGACAGGATGGCCAACCGCCTTATGAGCGATGCAGACCAGCACCAAAGGTGGATCAAGCGACACCGAGGTGAAGGAGTTGGCGGTGAAGCCGCGCGGCTCGCCTTCGGGCCCGATGGTGGTGACGATGGTGACGCCGGTGAGGAAGGAACCCAGCGCACGGCGGAAGTCGCTGCCGTCGAACCCGGTGTTCGCCGCGGCAGCGCTGTCTTGCTCGATCGCTTCGCCTTCTTTGAGGAAGTCGACGATATGGCGCGTCGTCAGGCCGGGATCCGCCACCGCCATCATATGCCGCTCGCCTGAGAGCACTGTGCAGCGGCCATGCGGCGCCAGCCGCGCCATCGCGGCCGACATTGCCGGCGAAGAATTCCTGTCCTCGGAACCGGTCATGAACAGGGCCGGTACGGCTAGCCTCGGCAGGCGGTCAGCGTGGTCGCTGTCGGCACGAGCGAACAGGCGATAGGTGCGAGCATAACCTTCCGGGTCGACGGCACCCAGTACGGCGGCCGTCTTCCGTGCAGCCGCCTCGAGCTCGACCGGCACCGGATCTCCGAACCAGCGGGCAATGGTCTGTGCCGTGCCGGTCACGTCACTTTTGCCGGTAAGCGCCACCGCGCGCTGGCGAACAGCTTCGGCCAGTTCAGGTGGCCGCCGGAACACGGCATTCAGCGAGACGATGCGGCGGACGCGCTCGGCTGCGCGTAGCGCGAGTTCCTGGGCAACGAGCGCGCCCATCGAGTGGCCGATGACGGATACTTTGTCGAGGCCGAGATGGTCGAGCAGGCGAATGGCCTGATCAGCATAGTCGGCGAGTTCTGGGTTCTGCGGCGGCAGCGGCGACTGACCGTGGCCGAGCATGTCGATGGCGATGACGTCGAAGCTATCGGACATCCGCTCGATCTGCGGCTGCCAGATCGCGGCGTTCATACCAACGCCATGAATAAAAAGCACCGGTGCGCCCGCGCCGACACGGATGAAGCCGGTGCCGTCGGGCGCCGCACCCCGTCGAACCCATGCCGATGCGGAAGCGTCAGCCATGCACGTCCCCAAGCTCTTTGAGGTCCTGGTAGCGGTCGCCGATTCGATGATGCGGGCGGCCGCCGATCGAGGCGCCGAGCGCCACAACCAGCTCGTCGGGCGCCGGTGCATCGCCGATCTGGAAATGCACGGTGAGGTAATGCGAGCGCCGCCCTTCGTCATTTTTGTCCATCAGCGGAATGATGATCGGGGTGTTCGGCCCGCCGCGCAGATTGGTGAAGGCAAGGTAGGTCTTGGCGCTTACGGCACGCCGATAGTGGTTGCCGAAGTGCAGCGTATGGATCAACGCCGACGCATGCTCGATCTCGCCCGACGTACCGCAGATGGCGGCCTTGCCATAGCCCTCGATAGCCTCGCCGGAACCGGCGGCGGCAACGATCTCGTGGGTCAGGATCTCTCCCAGCACCGGCGCACAGGCTCGGATTTGGGGCGACAGATCGTCGGTGAAGCCGCGACCGGCCCAGGGATTGGTCAGCACCGCTGCGACGCCGATAAGGCGCAGCGGCCGGGGGGCGGCCTTGCCGCCTTCGATCAGCGTGTTCTCGGTATAGGTAACGATCTTACGAATGGCGGGCTGCATGGAATTCCTCGGGTAGGTGGTGCCTCGGGACATCCAATCCCGCTATCATCTTATGGTATACCATGCTATGGAGCGCCAAGTACCTTGTCAACCGGGCATCGAATCTGTTTTCGTAGCGGCGCAGGAGGCATACATGCCAGACGATACGCTTCGCATCGACCGCAGCTCCAAGACCTTGAGGACGCTGGCGCTGGAGCGCATGCGCGAAGCGATCATGGATTTCCATTTCCAGCCTGGCGAAAGGCTTGTCGAACGGCCGCTTTGCGACCAGCTCGGCGTCAGCCGTTCCGTCGTGCGTGAGGTACTGCGGCAGCTGGAGGCAGAGGGGCTCGTGCAGATGATCCCTGGGCATGGGCCGGCCGTCGCCAGGCCGGACCTCGGCCGTACCGATGAGATCTACGAGCTTCGGGCTCTGCTTGAAGGCATCGCGGCCCGAGCCTGTGCCCTGTCGGCCACCGGCGAGCAGTTGGCAACGCTCGAAGGGGCGCTGGCGGATTTGTTCGATGCGTGGGCGTCGGCGACGCCGCCTGCGGTGATGCGGGCGACGACCAAATTCTACGAGGCACTGTTCGAGGCCGCCGACAAGCGTGTCGCCTGGGAAATCGTCTCCGGGCTGAATGTCCGCATCAACCAGCTTCGTTCGATGACAATCGTCTCGACCAACCGGCGCGAAGCGGCGATCGCCGAGATGAACGAGATCATGGATGCGATCCGCGCACACAAGCCGGAAGCGGCGGAAGCAGCAGCGCGGCGGCATGTCGAGTCCGCCTGGAAGATCGCCCGGAACACACTACGCGTCGATTGTCCTTAGTCTCACCACCAAATCTCCAACAGAGCCGATCGCCCACGAATCGGGCTGCGGAAGCTTTACCTCACCTTAAGAGTGCCGCAGCAACACCCCGCTCTATGCGGAGGGTGCCTCTGGGGCTCGTCGCGTGGAGCGAGCGGTTTTCTTCGCTACTTCGATTCTCAGGAAGCTAATCACGCGGCCTCTCTTGTGTCATCGTAGCTGACAGCAGCCTTCTCGAAAGCCAGATCACTCCGTCGAGCCCAGTTCCTCTCAGCATCGAGCAGCTCATTCTCCCCACTCAAGCCGTTCATGAACAGCCTGAGTACGTGCGCAGCCGTGCGCTCTCCCGCCCGCGAAGCAACAGGTACGCCGCGCTCTTTGCAGACCGTCTCACAAACACGGGCAAGCATCACAATATCGCTCGGTTCTAAAAATCGACCTGGATACAACATACCGTCCTCTGTTGGAAAGCTACGTGAGCCTTTGATTACGCGAGGTCACCGGCAGCAACAATCAACTATGATAGTCTGCACCTCGACTGGTCAGAAAATCTGAGCGGCCTTCAGACGGTGGGCATCGCGCCACTCCGAGTCGGAAGGACAGAACTATCAGGCTAGGTTTTTCCGTTAGGTCGATTCGGTCCAATCGCGTGGGCCCGGGTAATGCGAACGGTCGCTCGTCTAATGGCAAGTTGGCCGGTGAAATGCCATGTCGGCATTTTCGGGCACCTCGAATTGAAGCCTTGCAAAAGCTGGAACCCCTCGGTGTCGCAGACCGCGCAAATCAAATCGAGGCGCGCACCGCCGCCCGGTGAGAGACACCTCGACGAGTTGCCGCGAAAATCCACCTTGAAGGCCTGACCGTCAGCTACTCATCCCCCTGCCAAAGCAGGGAACAAGATCCTTTGGGCAATGTTAGGCGCAATGCCAAGTTCTTCCTCCGGTCATGTGTTTGACGTGGCGATTGTCGGCGGCGGCCCCGCAGGACTTGCGGCAGGCATGTATCTGGCGAGATTCTTGCGTTCGGTGATCTTGGTCGACGCAGGCGACGCACGAGCCAAGCTCATTCCAAAATGGCATAACTGTCCTGGCTTCCCGGACGGCGTAGGCGGGCCAGAGTTGCTCGGCCGTCTCAAAGCCCAGGCACGGTGCAGGCGTTGTGGACGGTCGTGTAGCGGGCGCCGAGAAGCGCGACGGGACCTTTCTGCTGACGACCACCTTCGGGACCATCCGAGCACAGCGCATGGTTCTTGCAACCGGGATTGTGGACAAGGCCCCGGCAATAGAAGAGCTGGAGGAGGCGGTGGCGGCCGGCACTGTGTCCGGTCTGCGACGCCTACGAGGCCATGGGCAAGCGCATCGGCGTCGTAGGCCCAGTGCATCTGGCACTCAAGGAGGCCCTGTTCTTGAAGGAGTACAGCGGTCAGGTCACCTTGCTCGCCAGCTATCCGGAGGATATTTCCGAGGACGCTCGCGGCATGGCCTCGGCAGGGGTCATCGAATCTGGGACACCGTCGAGAATCTGGTCGCTCGGGCAACCGGGTTCGACGTTGTCATGGCCGACGGAGCGCCAATGCGGGACGTGGATGTGGTGTACCCCGCAATGGGCTCTGATGTGCGCTCTGAAACTTGCCGTCGCACTCGGTGCAGGGTGTGACGCGCAAGGATATGTTCTGGTCAGCCGACACCTCGAAACGTCGACTGCGGGCCTCTATGCCATTGGAGACGTGGCTGAGGGCCTCAATCAAATTGCCGTTGCGTTTGGTCATGCCGCCACCGCAGCAAGACATATCGACAACGCACTTCAGTCTAGGCCGGGAAGCTGACCGGCCACCCTGCCATGGGGTAGCGTCTGACCTAACGAAGGCCGGCACGGTTGCGAATTTGGGGGTGGACCACGCCGTGCCGGCCAGTGCTGGACGCCCCAGCTCAGTTACGCTACCGGCACAATAGGAATCCAGCAATTAAACCTGATGGTCTAGGTAGCCCGTCGGCCATTCCGCGATAGCGCCTCCCCTACGATCCGTCGCTGTCAAAATGTGCACTGTTGAGCGCACCACGTCGTCGCGACGGGGCGCCCACGATCTGCCCCGGTTCGCGATAAGCGCGGCGTCAAATTTCAAACTGATACGCTGCCGTAATGCGCCGTCCAACTACTTGCAAACGAACAGTCGAACTCCCTTGCCCCAGGCCATCACCAAACCGACTGGCTGTCACGGATTGAGGTCAGAAAGCATGTCGTTTTCTACCCATCTTTCCAAAAGCTGAATGAGCTTCAGAGCCCGGTCGGTGCACGAATAAAAGGTTGTGTTCCTTTCGCGTCTCTTGGCAACCAAATCAAATTTCCGCAACATGACAAGATGCTGAGAGAGAGCGGGTTGGCTCAGTCCAACCCGAAATGCCAGATCGCGGACCCGTATCTCGCCTTTGGCCATTATGAACAGAGACAGAAGTCGCTTCTCGTTGCCCATGGCCGCGAGGAGCCCGGCCGCGGATGCGGCATAACTGGGCAACTTTTCCGATCTGTCTTCCTCAGCCAGCGCCACCACTGTTGATCTCCCACAGATCCTGCACGGGAGCATTGCGCAGCTTGGGCTCGCCGCGTAGCGTCCGGACGCGAGCGTTGATGTCCGGCTTCACCCATTCGACCTCAGGCGTGACCTGCGCCGTGGGAACGCCATTCGGTGGCCCGGCCTTGGCCTTCTGCTCGCGTGTCCAGAGCCAGTTCTTGATTGCATCGGTTTTGGCGATCACCGCCTTGCCGACATTCTTGACGTGTCGTGCGAACAGCCTCTCTGTCCACTCGCCGGGCTGCCGCTTGATCCCAATAAGTTCAAAATCAATGTCCCAGCACTTCAGCCAGACTGCATCCTTTGCCCTGCTGCGGTAAGGGGTGACCTTGCGCTTCGAGACAATACCTTTGAGGCTCATCCGATCGGCCGCTTCGTAGATCTCGACCCCGCCTTCGACATGCTGGCTGCACTGGACGATGCCTTCGGCCGGCTGGATGAGCTCCCGCAGGATTGCCTTGCGCTCGACTGCTGGCCGCCAGCGCAGATCTTCACCACTTTTGTGCAGGATATCGAAGGCGACGAAGGCGAGCAGCTCGGCATTCCACGCCATGCGCGAATGCATCGCGTGAAAGTTCGGCCGGCCGCCCGGCTGCGGCGCGATCATCTCGCCGCCGGGAATGAAGGATTTCGCTTTCAGCTGCTCGGCGGCAGTGACGACAGGCCGGTGACGTTTCAACCGGTCTATCCCCATGCGGGTGAAGGTGAGCGCGCCGGCCCAATCGAGAATGATCTGGGTGCAACAGCCATCATCTTTGATTTCGCACAGCCAGCCGTTGCTAACCGGCGGCTTCAGCGCCAGGACAGGCTCCTGCGGCTTGATGAACTTCAAACGCATGAACTGACTCGCAAACTGCGATTCAATTTAGCACACGCTTAATTAGTCTCGTAGCATTTTAACGAGTCATTGACCGCGCTGTCCCATTATAGGAC
>NZ_RZTT01000314.1 GCF_003996995.1 Mesorhizobium sp. M7A.T.Ca.US.000.02.2.1
ATGCCAATGCCAGCGGCGTCGGCGGCGGCCTTAGCGGCCTTCTGATCGGCGTCTTCCTCGACCTCGGCTTCGGTCTGCTCTACCGCGGCTTCGGGGGCCGGAGGTGTCTGGACTTCTTCCTTCGGGGCTCCGACCTTCTTCTCCAATTCGCCATACGACTGGAGGAGAGCTTCCGTGCGGACCGACTTGGTATCGGCGTCCCAAAACTTTTCGGGAATGTGGGCCGGACGGTCGGTCTGGACGGGGGCCTCGGGACCGGTCGGCTCCGAGGTGATGTTCAGTTCGACAGCGCCACCCATTACGCGATCCGCGTCTTGACGGTCACGCCGAAAGCGGACTTCGTGACGATGTAGGTTGCATCGCCTTCAACGACGATTTCCTGATCGTGGGCGATGTTCTCTTTCAGGTCGGCGAGGGCCTTTTCGTCCTCGGTCTTGCTGCGATTTCCGGTGTTGATTTTGGTCATGCTGTCGGTGTCTCCATTGACTTTTGGGCCATGCCACCAAGCTGGTTCACAGCGTTGGGGCCGAGCTTGTCCACGAGCTGCTGCATCATGGCTTGCTGCTGCGCGGCTTGGCTTTCTTCAGCCGTCATGATCAGGCCGGCGGTCTCGACGTTCAGGCTGTTCGCCACACGTTGAGCAAAGCCGTCCCACTTGATGGTCTGGACTGCTGGGGTTTCCTGAATGATCGCCTTGAACTGGATGAGGTTGGAGAGGTCATTGCCTCGGCCAAGTGCGTCCATACCGGTGACCACCTTCGGGAAGACGATCCCGTGTGGCAGCTCCGGGAGGGAGCCACGGCGTTCCAGACATTTGATCAGGACAGTAGCGAGAGGGAGCTGAAGGTCGACCGCTTGGACGGAGTAGGTACCGCCGAGGGTGTCTTCAAGTTCGCGGGCCATGTAGCGGATTTCCTCCGCCGTGACGCGCTCACCCGGTCGCTGAATTGCGGTGTTGAGCAGGAAGGCGAACGCCATGCGCTGTTCGAGCGTGGTGATCATTTCCTTGGCTACGCGGAAGTCGTTGTACCGCTCGATCTGGAGGAACGTGATGTCCTCGGCATTGCCTGCGATAGGCTCACCATTGGCAGCGTTCATCAGATCGCGAACCGACGTAGAACCGTTCGGGTTCACCATCGGGATCACGCGGGACGAGATAGCGACGAACTCGCGGATCGACTTGGACAGGCTTTCGAGGTGGAGGAGGTCCCCCAAATATTCCTCGACTAGGCCGCGTCCGTAATCCTCGCCGTCGACTTTGTTGTACCGAAGGGCCAGGAAGGGTAGCTCCTCGCGGAGGTACGTGCCTTCAGAGCCGGGTATGACAACGCCTTCGACTTCCTGATAGACCTGATACTGGCCTTCGTCGTTCAGCACGACGTGGGTGAACAGGAAGAATGGCTTCTCGGACGGTGCGGTCTGGACCCCGTTCTCAAGCGGCGCTGCCGGCGGCAGGGCTTGGGTCGGGATTTCCTTCTTCACGTCTTCAGGGATCGCAGCGAGCGCGATGCTCTCTTTGATCACGACTTCCAGTAGGTTCCCTGCTGGGTCCCTTTTGACCACGTACTTGTCCATACGGTAGACGCGGCAGCGGCCTTCCTCGGTGATGTAGACGAGGACATTTCCGCTAACCACGAGGAGCCGCAGGGCTTCGTAAAGGTCGGAGCGAAGGGCACGTCCCTCCACGTCGGTCATGACGCGGCGAACGAACTGGCCGAAGGCTTTATCAACCTCGTCCTTGGCACCTTCTTGGCCCGAGATTTCGGCCGCCGTCATGTCGTCCACTTCCATCTTGAAGAAGGGGGCATTCGGCGGGAAAAGGGCGAGCAGCATCTTGGCCGCTACGTTGTTGATACCACGAGCCCCGAGGCTCTGTTCTGGCGTGGTGAAACTGGTGGAACCGTTGGCTCCCTCATCGGGGAGGAGCGTCGGGATGGTGAGCTTGGCACAGACCCGTGCCCGGTCCAGATACGCCTTGCGCTGGCTCTCAAGAGTGCCATAGCGCGATGCTGCCGCGCCGGCCATGCGAGGTTAGACGTTAACCCCAGAGGCAGGACCGCCAGAGGCGAGGTCGATGCGGAGGGACGAACGGCCCTTGCGCTTCTTGTCGTCGGCGTTGGTGTTGATCGGCACGGGATCGGGAGCCTTTTCAGGCGCTTCGGAAGGCTTGGTGACGATGTTCGCCACCTTTGGTGAATCAGGTGCTACGCACATAAACGGTGTTTTCCTGTCGTTGGAGTTCGAGCCGGAGGCGACGGACCAGCCGCCGCTCTCCAGATTTCATCCAAATCTCCCGGTCGGCGTCCTTTGGGTCGGCGCACTTCTCGGGATACAGGCGGTCCAGCCAGTCGATCACGTCTGCGGGGATTGGCGGAACTTGCTGTTCTTGGCTCATGAATTGTTCCTGAAGGGAGTGGTATTCAGAAGGGACCCGTAAGGGCGTTTCTGACCTTCTCGCCGAGCGCGGACAGCGAGCCGTCATTGACAATTACTTCGTCAAACTCGCGGTCATCCAAGAGGCCCTCCGAAGGGTGCCCGTTGGTCGGCTGTTGGCCGGGACGTAGGACCTTCCAGACTTGGCCGCCCTCGTCTCGGATCGCGTCGTACTCGCTGGGGAACCGCACGTCGTCAATGACGAGCATGTCAGGCCGGCGGTCGTTGAGAACAGCGCGTACCCAAAGGTCCCGGTGGACGACCTGACGGCCCCACTCGGTCCCCAAGGTCTGCATTAGGGATCGCGTCGAGTGCCCCGTCTCGGGGATCACAGCTTCCTTCTTGTCGCCGTAAAGCATTCGCTCGATGACGCCCTCGGCGTACCCAAAGGTCGCCAAGAGGGGCCGGATCATTGCCTTGAGTGCGTCGGCAAAGCCCTTGCGGACAAAGCCGTATCTCACCAGCTCACGGGCCACCTCACTCTTTCCCGACTGCGGGGCCGGGGAGTAGAGGCCGATGATCATTTGCTCGGTGTCCAGAGAATGGGTTCCTTCGTTTTGTAGTTGTAGTCTTCGGTGCGGAGGATGCGGGCGACCCGCGCTGCGGAGAGGGCGTCGGCCTTGGTGAGACCGGCCTTCTCGTAGTGGGAGACGATGCAAGCCCACAGGTCGTCGTGACCGGCTTGCGCCAACCACTGGACCCGCGTCTTGCCGGCGTTCTTGCCCCGCTTGATTTCCTCCTCGGTGCGGACCAGCAGCCGGCGCTCGTCCACGATTTCTCGTGACCGGACGTAGCCGATGTTGGGACAGCCTCCGTAGCCGTCCACCATGTCCCCCGAGAGGGTCTGTGCGTAGAACTCCCGGTCAGCCTGCTCGACGCTGACGAGGACCGGATCGGTGTCCTTCTTGGGGTTCCAATGGAGCCCCGGAACAGAGCGAAGGTCCTTGTCTTCGGTGATGACGATCTTCTCGCCAGTGACCACCTTGGGGTTCGTCAGCAGGATGCCGAGAACGTCGTCGGCCTCCAGCGTGGGCCGCGTGAAGGTCTCGTAATTCTCCTCAATGTGCGCCTTAAGGGCACCGAGGATCATTGGCCGGCGGATGCCGTCGCGGTTGCTCTTGTAGGTCGGCAGGACCGTCTTGCGGAAGTTCTCGGTGTCCGACAGACAGACGATGATGCGGTCGGCATCGAGCGTCTCCTTGAAGTGGTCGAACATCGCGTCGAGGTTGGCTTTGCCTTCGTCGGCGTCAGCCGAGAGGATGAATGTCCCGTCAAATTCTAGGGGCTTCTCCACTCCACATGCCATCTGGTAGGCGAACAGGTCGCCATCCACGAGTAGGGTTGTTATCTGCTGTCTCCTAGTTGTCGTCGTCAAAGTCTTGGGCGAGGGCGATCCCGTAGGTCGCCTTCAGGTTCTCGCTCCAGTCCTCCGCGTCGAAGGCGCTTGTGGGTTTTGTCGATGAGGCTGGCGGCGTCGTCGGGGTGGATGCGATACCACTCCCCTTTTGCGCCGCCGGAAGCAGCACTGAAGGTCCGCCGTAACGTGCGCTCGGCAAGGCAAGCATCGGCGAACCAACGATGATAATGGAGCCGGAAGTCTCGCAGCGGCGAGGCCGTTTGGTAGGTCCGAAGTCTCTCGGCGAGACCAGTCGTGCGGCCAACTTTGCAATAGCCAGGCCAAGCCGGGTTAGTGATGACGTAGACATATCCTGCTCCTTTGTTTCGTCGTGTTTCAGTGCGTTTCTTTCCAGTTGCTCCCCGCGTCGGCGTTGCCCGCGAGGGGGCACTTGAACTCAAGGTCGTCTCCTGCCTTTCTGATGCTGTCTTCGGCCAGACGCTTGACGGTCTCGACGTGCTGCGGGAGCGTGTCGATCTGCCATTCGTCGTGGACGTTGGCGCAGAACTCGTAGTCCACACCGGGCACCAAACCAGCGGCTTGGAGGTCGGCGTCGAGGATGACGAGAGCCACTTTCATGATGATTGCGCCGGCAGACTGAAGCAGCGTGTTGAGCGCCGCGTGGGCCTTGCGGACCTTCAGCTTGCCGCCGTCTAGGGCGAACAAGAACTTGCGCTTGGAGGCGCGTTTCTTGACCTGCTCGACTAGCTTGCCGAGCGCCGGGAGGTTGCGCATGAAGGCGGCTTTCGATGCCGTCCCTGCGTCCCTGATCTTCTTCTCGGAACCCAGGACCCCGAGGATCGTGCCCAGCTTGTAGTCGCCTGCGCCGTAGATGAAGGCGTAGAACCAGACCTTGGCTATCTCTCGACCCGAGACCGTCTTGCCTTCAACGGTATAGGCTTTCATCGGGTCCAGCCCGAGCGCCCTCGCGTTGACGGTGTGCATGTCCGTCCCTTCGGACTTCTTGCCCTTCAGGATGGTGTCGATGTACGCGCCGCCGTCGTAGCGGGCCATGTAGCCGGCCAGACAACGAAGCTCCAAGGCGTCAGCGTCACAGCCGACCAGCACGAAGCCGGCGGTGGACGTGAACAGCTCACGGCAGTCTGCGCCGTAGCCGCCGATGTAGCCCCACAGGACGTTGCCGTCGTCGTCGGACTTGACCTTCGGCACCTGTGCGATGTTGGGGTTCGAGTGGGTCATCCGGCGCGTGACCGCACCGAGGGTGATGACGCCGCCGAAGATGCGCCCGTTCACCTCTTTCTTGAGCCACGCCTGCTTGCCTTCAGCGATCTGACCGATGCGCTTGGCGACCGTCAGGTACTCCGTAAGGAGCCTCGCTTCCGGCCATGGGAGCTGCGATAGGACCGTTTCGTCCACCTTGGGCTCACCGCTGTCGGTGAACTCCATGGGCCGCCAGCCGTAGAGAACCTTCAGACGCTCGGCGATATGCTGCCGACTGCCGGGGTTGAACTCGACGGTCTTGATCTTGGTGTACGGAGCGCCGGCCTCGTAGTGGGCCTTGGGGTAGATCGGGATGGGCTGTCCATCCTTGCCGATCTTGAGCGACTGGCCGCCTCTGGTCTTGACCCACCCAATGGGCGGGAAGTCCTTCTGCTGGACGGACCGATCCTTGGTCGGCGTGACTTGCCCGTTGGAGGCCAGCCATGACCCGAAGGTTGCCTTCAGGCTCCGTTCGAGCTTGTCACGTTCGGCGACCAGCTTGACGTAGAGCTTCTCGGCCTTCTTGGTGTCGAAGGCGAAGCCCCACCGCTCCTGTCGGGCGATGATGCGGGCCACGTTCATTTCCAGCAGGACGGACCTGTCGGAGAATGGGGCGCGGAGCTTCTCGTCGGTCTTGAGGTCCTTCCACGCAGTCCAGAGCTTGTCGTAGAGGTCGGCGTTGACCACCACGTCCTGCTCGCAATACTCCTGCATTTCCGGGTTCCAAGAGGCCCACGGATCGAGCCCCTTTTCCTCCATCATCTTCGAGTAGTCGCCCTTCCAGTTGCCGAGGCGGTAACCGAAGGCTTCGAGGCTGTACCGCCCCCGGAGACCCGGAGGCAGCTTGCCGCGCTTGATGAGCTTGGGATCGGTCTCCTTCAGCTCCGGCCAGATCATCCGGGACAGGACCAAGGTGTCGATCATGACACCCACCGGCTTGAACCACGGGTAGACCTTTTGGAGCGCAGGAATGTCGAACTTGATGATGTTGTGGCCGATCAGCTCGTCGGCCTTCATGAGCATCTGAACGCCGTCTGCGACGTTCTGGCAGGCTCCGGTGTCTTCCTGTTTGAGGCTCCAAACTTGGCCGGTATCGGCGTCCTTCAGAACCAGTGAGTGGACGGTAGTTAGCTTGTCCAGAAAGCCGTCTGTCTCGATGTCGAAGATCAGGCGGATGGTCGCGCCCCGAGGAGGTGGGCGTTCAGCATTCTCTCCATGGCGTCGTGGGCCTGCCTTGCTTGGCTAGCCTCCTGCATGGCTTGTTCGCGTTCGCCTCGGGCCTGCCGAAGCTGGCCTTTGACTGCGTTCAGGTCGTCTTCCGCTTTCCAGAGGCGGCGGATGGCGTCTTCGAGCAGGGCGTAGTTCATGCCTTGCCTCCTTGGATGAGTTGGAAAGTGGATCTGATTTTGACGGCCCGCTGGTCGCGGTTCTGACGCATGTTCGCCAGCGCCATTTGGGCGTTGACGTGGCCCTTGGCGGCGAGGCGGCGGGACATAACGAGGTCACCGATGGTGAGCCTTTGGGCCTCCATCAGTTCAGAAGGGGAGGTCGGTTTCTCCCGAGAAGTCTTCGGTGTCATTTTCTTCCTCGAATGGGTTGTGATCGAGTTCGAGGAGGCGGCCACTCACACCGTCGTAACGGTAGAAGATGGTCTCCCCCGTCGCTGCCCCTACGGGCCGGTGCTTGAGAACTCGGACGGTTGTGACGCAGCGAAGCGCCTTGTCGTCGTGCTGCTGGTGGCGTTCGAGACCGAGCATGGTCACGCACCAAAAGCCGATAGAGCGGGAGCCCTTGAAGTGTCGGATCATGACGCGACCGCCTTCTTCGTGGGGGGTGCCGTCCGGGGTGGCGAGGTGTGAAATCATGTGGATCGTGATGTTGAGTTCCTGAACGAGGGACCCCATCTCGGCCATGATGTTTTCGAGGGCGATCCGCTCCTCCTCGTCCGCAGCGGCGGCAAGCGCCGTGAGGTGGTCGAGGTAGAACAGCCGGACCCCTTCGGAGTGGGCCAGGTATCGGATCGTGGACTTGATCACGTCCCAGTCGGTGGCCCCGAAGCTGTCGTACATGAACAGCCTACGGTCCTCGATTTCGCCTATGGCGTCAGTCAGCTCTGCGGCGGTCCAGCGCGGCTCCTCGCCTTCCCGGTTGGGGACGTGGAACTGTTTGCCGGCGTGGGT
>NZ_RZTT01000315.1 GCF_003996995.1 Mesorhizobium sp. M7A.T.Ca.US.000.02.2.1
GAATACATGAAGGCGCAGCTCGTCGGCGGCCAGCTTGCCCGCCGCTACAACATTCCCTACCGCACCTCCAACACCTGCGCCGCCAACACGGTCGACGCACAGGCGGCTTATGAAAGCGTGTTCTCGCTGTGGGGCGCCATCCAGGGCGGCGGCAATCTGATGATGCATGCCGCCGGCTGGCTCGAAGGCGGCCTGCGCTGCTCCTACGAGAAGACCATCCTGGACATCGACCTGCTGCAGATGGTGGCCGAATTCCTGACCCCCCTCGATCTTTCCGACGAGGCACTCGGCTTCGACGCCATCCAGTCGGTCGGTCCTGGCGGCCATTTCTTCGGCACCCAGCACACGCAGGACCGCTACAAGACCGCCTTCTACTCGCCGATCCTGTCCGACTGGCGCAATTACGAGACCTGGGCGGAAGCCGGCTCGCCGACGGCGCTCGAAAAGGCCAACAAGGTCTGGAAGGAGCGGCTGGCGTCCTATGAGGAGCCTTACATGGACCCGGCCATCCGCGAGGAACTCAACGCCTTCGTCGCCAAGCGCCGGTCCGAAGGCGGCGCGCCGACCGATTTTTGATCGGCTCCCCGCCGACACCCCATCTGATTCAGTTTACGCAAAAACGGACCTATCTAGATGAAATCTCATGTAAAAGCGGTTGTCATCGGCGGCGGCGTCGTCGGCTGCTCGGTTCTCTACCACCTGGCCAAGGCCGGCTGGACCGACATCATGCTGATCGAGCGCTCGGAGCTCACCTCCGGCTCGTCCTGGCACGCGGCGGGCGGCTTCCACACGCTGAACGGCGACCCCAACGTCGCCAAGCTGCAGGCCTATACGGTGCAGCTCTACAAGGAGATCGAGGAGATATCCGGCCAGTCCTGCTCGCTGCATTTGACCGGCGGCGTGATGATGGCCGACACGCCCGAGCGCATGGACTTCCTGCGACTGGCCCACGCCAAGGGCCGCTATCTCGGCATGGACACAGAACTGATCACCCCTTCCGAAGCCAAGGCGATGTTTCCGCTGATGGACGAGACCAACTTCGTCGGCGCCATGTGGGACCCGGTGGAAGGCCATCTCGATCCGTCGGGCACCACCATCGCCTACTCCAAGGCGGCGAAAAAACTCGGCGCCGAGATCGTGCTGCGCAACCGCGTTGTGGAACTGACACAGGAGGTCGACGGCACCTGGAACGTCGTCACCGAACAAGGCACGGTGAAGGCCGAGCATGTCGTCAATTGCGGCGGCCTGTGGGCGCGCGAGATCGGCCGCATGGTCGGCGTCGAACTGCCGGTGCTGGCCATGGAGCACATGTATCTGCTGACCGAGCCGATGCCGGAGGTCGAGGAATTCAACAAGTCTACCGGCCGCGAAATGATCGGCGTTCTCGATTTCAAGGGCGAGATCTACACCCGCCAGGAGCGCAACGGCATCCTGCTCGGCACCTATGAGAAGGCCTGCAAGCCGTGGTCGCCGGTCAACACGCCGTGGGATTTCGGCCATGAATTGTTGCCGCCGGACCTCGATCGCATCGCGCCGTCGCTGGAAATTGGCTTCAAGCATTTCCCCGGCATCGAGAAAGCCGGCATCAAGCAGATCATCAACGGCCCCTTCACCTTCGCTCTCGACGGCAACCCGCTGGTCGGCCCGGTGCAGGGCCTGACCAATTTTTGGTGCGCCTGCGCCGTCATGGCCGGCTTCAGCCAGGGCGGCGGTGTCGGCCTCGCGCTGTCGAACTGGATGGTGCACGGCGACCCCGGCTTCGACGTCTGGGGCATGGATGTCACCCGCTTCGGCGAATGGGCTGGCCTGCGCTACACCAACGCCAAGGTGCGCGAAAACTATTCGCGCCGCTTCTCCATCCGCTTCCCCAATGAGGAACTGCCGGCGGCACGCCCGGCGCAGACGACACCGCTCTACGACACGATGCTGGCCAACAATGCCGTCATGGGCGACAGCTGGGGACTTGAGACGCCGCTCTGGTTCGCACCTGAAGGCAAGGAACCCAGGGATATCGTCTCCTTCCACCGCTCCAACGATTTTGGGCCGATCGGCGAGGAAGTGCGCGCCACGCGTGAGCGTGTCGGTGTCACCGAGATCGCCAATTTTGCCAAATACGAAGTCTCGGGACCCGCAGCCGAGGATTTCCTCAACCGGCTGATGACCAACCGCATGCCGAAGACCCGCCGCATCGTGCTGACGCCGATGCTCAACGAATTCGGCAAGCTGATCGGCGACTTCACCATCGCCAAGGCGGCAGAAGGCCGCTTCATGATCTGGGGTTCCTCGGCGGCGCAGAAATACCACATGCGCTGGTTCGAGAAGCATCTACCGAAGGACGGAACGGTGCGCATCCACCGCTTCGACCAGACGCTGGTCGGCCTGTCGATCGCAGGGCCGAAGTCACGTGACTTGCTGCAGAAATTGGTCGATGTCGATGTCTCGACAAAAGCCTTCCGCTTCATGGATTTCCGCGAGATGGCGGTTGGCGGGGCGCCTTGCATGGTCAACCGCATCACCTACACCGGTGACCTCGGCTACGAAATCTGGATGGCACCGGCCTACGAGCGCCTGGTTTACAAAGCAATCAAGGACGCCGGCGAGGAATTCGGCCTTGTCGATTTCGGCATGCGCGCTCTGCTCTCCATGCGCCTCGAAAAGAATTTTCCGACCTGGTTCCGCGAGTTGCGGCCGATCTATGGACCGTTCGAAGGCGCGATGGACCGCTTCATCAAGCTCGAGAAGAACGACTTCATCGGCCGCGAGGCCGCTGCCAAGGAACAGGCCGAGGGGCCAAAGCTGCGCCGCGTCTCCTTCATCGTCGATGCCACCGACGCCGATGTCATGGGCGATGAGCCGATCTGGGCCAAGGTCAGCAAGGACTATGGCACGGTTGAAAAGCCGCATGGTTATGGCGCGCCCCGCTTCGACGAGGGCGGCAAGGAAATACGTGGCTCCAAGGCTACCGAAGGCGCTTCCGCCGTGCGGGGTATCGTCGACGGTGACTGGCGCGTGGTCGGCTGGGTCACGTCAGGCGGCTATGCGCATTATGTGCAGAAGTCGATGGCGCAGGGCTACGTCCCCGCAGCGCTTGCCGAGGACGAAAGTGCCGGGCTGTTCGAGATCGAGATCCTCGGTCACCGGCGCCCGGCCCGCATCAATGTCGAAGCGCCCTTCGATCCGAGCGGCGAGAAGATGCGGACCTGAGTTTCGACCATGGACAACCCGGCGCCGAAGGGCAGCTTTGGCCGGCATCGCAAGATCATGCCGTTCGAAGCCGACTCGATCGAAGCCTTGCGCGACGCCTCTCGCCAGAAGGCGGCTTCGCTCAACCAGCATGTGCTGGGCTATGGCGCGCAGGCCGAGGCTGAATGGGTCGCGGCGGGCATTGCCACTCCCGACCTCCCGGCGATGCGCCAATACCGGCTGGAGCGCATCCGCGCCGAACTGAGGCGCCGCGACTATGCCGGCGCCCTGCTCTACGACCCCGTTAACATCCGCTACGCCACCGACTCGACCAACATGCAGCTGTGGGTGGCGCACAACCCGACGCGGCATTGCTTTGTCGCCACCGACGGGCCGGTGGTGCTGTTCGACTATTTCTCCTGCGAGCATTTGTCCGACCATTCCGGCGTCGTCGACGAAGTGCGACCGGCAGTGTCGTGGATGTATCTCTATGGCGGTGAGTTGACCGAGCAAAAGGTCCGCCGCTGGGCCGCAGGAATAGCCGATCTGGTGAAAGAGCATGGCGGCGGCAACAGCCGCATCGCCGTCGACCATATCAATCCGGAAGGCGTCGAGGAGCTGGCTCGCCTCGGCATTTCCATCGGCAATGGCGAAGCGTTGATGGAGAACGCGCGGCTGATCAAATCGCCGGACGAGATCCTCGCCATGCGCCGCGCGATCGTCGCCTGCGAGGCGGCGATGGGCGAGATGGAACAAGCGCTGAAGCCGGGGATTTCCGAAAACGAATTGTGGGCGGAACTGCACCGCGGCAACATCGCGCGCGGCGGCGAATGGATCGAGACGCGACTGCTGACGTCAGGCCCGCGCACCAATCCATGGTTCCAGGAATGCTCGTCGCGCAAGATCGAGGCTGGCGATCTCGTCGCCTTCGACACCGACCTGATCGGCCCCTACGGCTTCTGCGCCGACCTGTCGCGCACATGGCTGTGCGGCGATGGAAAGCCGACCAGCGAACAGCGCGACCTGTTCCGCATCGCTGCCGACCAGATCGGGCACAACACGGCACTGATGCAGCCAGGCATCTCGTTTCGCGACCTCGTCGAACGCTCGGCGGTGCCGCCCCGCGACTGCTTCCCGACGCGCTACGGCGTGCTCTATCACGGCGTCGGCTTGGCCGATGAATACCCGACCTTGCCGCATGCCGGCGACTGGACATCGGACACTCCGGACGGCGTGCTGGAACCGGGCATGGTGCTGTGCGTGGAAAGCTATATCGGCAGGCTTGGCGGGCGCGAAGGCGTCAAGATCGAGGAACAGATACTGATCACCGAGACGGGCAACGAACAGCTCTCAACCTACCCGTTGGATAAGATACTGCTCGGCTAGCCCGGCAATGGCCTCGCGCAACGCCCCAACCGTCTTTTCCGGTGTCCCTGCGGCGGTGATGTAGGGCAGGCCTTTGCGCCGTCCGGTCCAGCCAACGACCGCCACCTTTTTCGCCGCCGGCTCGAAGCGTTGCGCCAGCGCCCAGCTCTTGCAGTCGATGGCCGCTATATCGGCCTTGCCCTCTGCAATTGCGACGATCGAGGAACGGTGCCCACCGCTTTCGCTGCGCGAGGCAAAGAGGTCAAGGCTCTCGCCCATCGCCTCCAGGTCGCGCGTCAAACCGAGGAACCCCGACATCGAATCGAGGCTGTTGAAGGTGAAGCGCTTGCCGCGGATCCGATCGAGTGGGATCAGCGGGCTGCCGTCATTGGGCGAGGCAACCGACGGCGCGCCATCCGCCAGCATGACGATGGCGCTGGAATAGAGCTCGCCCTGCCCGCCTTCGTAGGCGTCGTAGCTTGGCTGGGCAACCACCTGCACATGCCTAGACAGGCCGAGTTCCATCGGCCCCCAGCAGGTCTGCGCGAACAGCAGCGCCGGGTGCAGCCACAGTCTGTGAAAATCGAGTTCGTCCGGCGGCAATGTCACTGGATCGGGTGCGATCAATGCACCGGCAGCATCACGAATACCGCCCGGCACCGGCGGCAGGTCTCCATTGCGCCGCACGATGGTTTGCGGTGCGTCGATACCCTTTTGCCGAAACGCGTCGCGCAACAGCGCCCATTGCGCGTCGACCTCGCCGCGTATTTCGGGCCAGTCATACATCGGCAACGCCGCAACCAATTCACTCATGCCGGATATCAAATCATCATGTCTGGAAAAATGATCGCAAAAACGCGGCGCCCAATCAGAATTGGCCGACACGGATTCCGGGTAGACCGGAATTATTCCTTCGGCGGCTCTGCGGGAACCGGCGCACTGCCGAGTCCGCTGATGCTGCGCGCCCTGATGCGCGGCTTGAAGGCCCTGCCCGGCTCGGCTTGACGCCGCAGCACCGGGTGCACGATCGGCTCCTTCGCCTTGAACGCATAGGCTTTGATCAGCGCGAAATAGTTGGGATAGGCATAGCCATTGTTCATCCGCAGCCATTCCTCACGGCGGTCGCGAAACAGCTTGGGCAGCTTGTACCAGGCCACGGTCGGGGTCTTGTGATGGACGAAGTGCAAATTGTTGTTGAGGAACAGGAACGACAGCGGCGAGCGCTCGACGATCACCGTGCGGCCTTCCGGATGTTCCGACCATTGATGCTCGGCGAAAGTACGGATCGAGATCAGCGACTGGCCGAGCCAGACCGGCACCAGAATGTAAAGCCACAGCGGGATGCCGAAGCCGAACTGCACGATCGGCATCACGACGGCAAGGCCGATCGCATGCAGCAGCCAGGCCTTGCGGATCGCCTTGTCACCGGCGATCACGTGCTTGGCATCGTCGATGAAGAAGCCGACGCAGGACAGCCACGGGCCAAGCACGAAGCGGCCGGCCATGGTGTTGTTGATCTTGAGTAGGAATTTCATCGTCGGCGGCAGTTCGTCGTGCTGCCAGAGCGCCTGATAATAGCTTTCCGGATCGTCCAGCGGGTCCGTCAGCCGCTCGTCGGCGTGGTGGCGCAGATGAATGGTCTTGAAGCGGCGGAATGGCCAGACCAGACCGATCGGCAGGAACACGAAGGCTTCATTGACCCGCGCGTTGCGTGTCGGATGACCGTGCAGCACTTCGTGCATGATCGACGATTGCAATGCGGCGGTCAAAGCCAGGATGGCGAGCGCCAGGACGGGGTAGGATGGCCAGAGCAGGAAACCGGTGGCGAGCCAAGTTGCGTAGCAGAAGAAGGCGAGTACCACGGTCGGCCACTCTATGGCCGGTGCGCTGTGTCGCCTGATGCTCTTGCTCGTCATGCTATCGACCACTGCCCCTCAGTCGCCGGAGCCCCAATTGGCTCCTGACAACATTGTGTCAGGAGAAGTGATTCCACTCAACGAGACAAAGTACACAAACTGTTGCGGTTGCGCGTTTTTGACCGCACATGTTACACATTGTAAACAGGCTTAGGGATTCATTTACGCCTGAGGTGCGCTCGGAAACGATTCGGCGCAAATTTTTCCTCAATCGAGGTGGAGCACGCACATGGACAAGCGCGACCTGTCGACGATCTTCCGCGAGCGCCTGAAAACACTCTTGACACGCTCCGACCTCAACCAGTCGGCCTTTGCGACCGCGGTCGGCATCGACCGTTCGGCGCTGTCGCAGCTGCTGTCGGGCGCCTCGACGCGCCTGCCCCGAGCGGAAACGCTGCTCAACATCGCCGCCGAGTTCAAGGTGTCGCTCGATTGGCTTCTCGGCCTCAGCCAGGACGAGGGTCTCACCGGCGAAATCCGCGAGAGCCTGGAGATAGAAGAGGCACCGGACGGCTTCGACCGCACGCTGCTGGCCAAATGGCATGCCGAGGCGGCCGGCACCAAGATCCGCTACGTACCGGCCGGCATTCCCGACCTTCTGCGCACCGAAACATTGGTCGACTACGAAGCCGGCATCACCAACAAGAGCCGCCTCGCCCAGGCCGGCGAAACGCAATACCGCATCGACTACAACAGGCGGCCGGAAACCGACATGGAAGTCTGCATGCCGC
>NZ_RZTT01000316.1 GCF_003996995.1 Mesorhizobium sp. M7A.T.Ca.US.000.02.2.1
CGCTGGCGCCGCCCCTCACCTGCCTGCCGGCATCCTCTCCCCGTATAGTGACGGGGAGAGGGGTTCTCTCATCGGCGATTTCGCCAATCGCCAGCGTCGCAAGAAGGGCGCCGAGGTTGCGGCCAGCCTCTTTCTCCCCGTCACTATACGGGGAGAAATGCCCGGCAGGGCAATGAGGGGCGGCGCCGACTCGGCAATTGGTGGTCTCCGCCACAAGTCGGAACCTCTCATTGGTTCTGGAGCGATTGCCCTGATAGGTCTCCCCGGTTGACAGCAGCGCCCTGCCCTTTCATACAAAGCCGTTAATGTTCTCAGGGCGGGGTGAAAGTCCCCACCGGCGGTAAAGGTTTCGACCCAAGCCCGCGAGCGCTTTCCGGTTTCGGAAAGGTCAGCAGATCCGGTGTGATTCCGGAGCCGACGGTTAGAGTCCGGATGGAAGAGAACGAAACGGAAGCCGGCCCGCTCTTCGCGGGCTTAATCCGTATCGTGCGTCCTGATTCTGGTTCGAAACGGAAGGATGGACCCATGAATCAGCATTCCCATAAAGACTACGAAAAGACTCGCATCGCCGTTATCCGCGCGCGCTGGCATGCCGACATCGTCGACCAGTGCGTGCAGGCCTTCGAAGCGGCACTGGCTGACATCGGAGGCGAGCGCTTCACCGTTGACGTCTTCGACGTGCCGGGCGCCTATGAAATCCCCCTGCATGCCAAGACCCTGGCCGGGACCGGCCGCTATGCCGCGATCCTCGGCGCCGCCTTCGTCGTCAATGGCGGCATCTACCGGCATGAGTTTGTCGCAAGTGCTGTCATCGACGGCATGATGAACGTGCAGCTGTCGACCGGCGTGCCGGTGCTTTCGGCGGTTCTCACCCCGCACAACTACCACGACAGCGCCGAGCACCACCGCTTCTTCTTTGAGCACTTCACCATCAAGGGCAAGGAGGCGGCCAATGCCTGCGTGCAGATCCTGGCGGCGCGGGAATTGATCGCGGCTTGAGGTTGTCGAACAGGCCGGATTTCAGCCCTGCAACAAGAATTGCGATCGAGAAGAGCGCTGAAGGTTGCGGTTGGCTCGAAATCCGGCCAGAAGCATCAAGGGCCGGCCGGCAACCGGCCGGCCCGCGACGTTGCGCTTGAAACCAGATACGGGAGACTATTGGGTGGCTCGCATAACACTGAGACAATTGCTCGACCACGCCGCCGAATACGGCTACGGCGTGCCCGCTTTCAACATGAACAACATGGAACAGGGCCTCGCCATCATGGAGGCCGCCGAGGAGACCAAGTCGCCGGTCATCCTGCAGGCAAGCCGCGGCGCGCGCGCCTATGCCAATGACGTGGTGCTGGCCAAACTGATCGACGCGCTGGTCGAAATCCATCCCGACATTCCGGTCTGCATGCATCTCGACCATGGCAACAACGAAGCCACCTGCGTCACCGCTATCCAGTACGGCTTCACCTCGGTCATGATGGACGGGTCGCTGAAGGAAGACGGCAAGACGCCCGCCGACTACGCCTACAATTCCGGCATCACCAAGCGCGTCGTCGACATGGCGCATTGGGGCGGCGTGTCCGTCGAAGGCGAGATCGGCGTGCTCGGCTCGCTGGAGAGCGGCGGCGGCGAGCAGGAAGACGGCCACGGCGTCGAAGGCGCGATCAGCCACGACCAGCTTTTGACCGATCCCGAACAGGCGGTGGAATTCGTCAAGGACACCCATGTCGATGCGCTGGCGGTTGCCATGGGCACCAGCCATGGCGCCTACAAATTCTCGCGCAAGCCGGACGGCGCGGTGCTGGCCATGAACGTCATCGAGGAGATCCACCGCCGCCTGCCGAACATGCATCTGGTCATGCACGGCTCGTCCTCGGTGCCCGAGGACCTGCAGGAGATCATCAACAAATATGGCGGCCAGATGAAGCCGACCTGGGGCGTGCCGGTCGAGGAAATCCAGCGCGGCATCAAGCACGGCGTGCGCAAGATCAACATCGACACCGACAACCGCATGGCGCTGACAGGCGCCATCCGCAAGGTGCTGACCGAGAACCCGAGCGAGTTCGATCCACGCAAATATTTGACACCGGCCATGGCCGCCATGCGCAAGCTCTGCAAGGAGCGCTTCGAACAGTTCGGCACCGCCGGCAACGCGCAGAAGATCAAGCCGCTGCCGGTCGCCGAAATGGCCAAGCGCTATAAGTCGGGCAGCCTCGACCCGAAGTTCGGCTGAGCTCCAGCGATTTATCCCAGAGCTGGCAGAAGCATCCTGGCAGCTCTGGCGACGGGTGTTTCATTCCGGAGTCTCGGCCTCGGCGCGAACCAGCTTGATATCGGCGCCGGCCGCCCATGAGCCGATATCTTCCCGACGCAATGCCGCCGCCATCATGTCTGGAAACAGATCCGGCGTGCAGGCAAAGACCGGAATGCCGAGGGCGGCCACCGAGCCTGCCATCTTCGGGTCATAACCCGGCCTGCCCTGGTCGGTCAGCGCCAGGAGCACCACGACGTTGACGCCGGAGCGAACGAGTGCAGCAAGCCGCTGCAGCAATTCCTGCCCGTTGCCGCCCTCATAAAGGTCGGTGATCAGCACCATATGTGACTTGGTCGGCCGTTCGATGCGGTCCGCGCAATAGGCCACGGCCTGGTTGATGTCGGTGCCGCCGCCCAGCTGCACGCCGAACAGGACTTCGACAGGATCGCTGAGCTCCTCGGTCAAATCGACGATGGCCGTGTCGAAGCAGACAAGCTTGGTCCGCACGACCGGCAGGGAAGCCATCACCGCGGCGAAGATGGAGGCGTAGATCACCGAGCTTGCCATCGAGCCCGACTGGTCGACGCACAGCACCACCTCATCCAGGTCGACCAGCCTTCGCTGTTTGCGCATGAAGCCGACCAGCTTCTCCGGCACGATGGTTTTGTGCTCGGGCTGGTAATGGCGAAGGTTGGCTGAGATCGTACGCGGCCAGTCGATGTCGCGCTGGCGTGGGCGGTTGGTGCGCTGCGACCGGTCGACCGCGCCGCGGATCGCCTCGGCTGTCTTCTGCTCCAGCCGCTGCATCAGCTTGGCGACGATATCGGCGATGATCGTGCGCGCAATGTCCTTGGTCTTGGCGGGCATGACCGAGCGGAGCGAAATCAGGTCGGCGACGAGATTGACGTCGGCCTCGATCGCCTTGAGGAATTCCGGCTCCATCAGCATCTGCTTCAGGTTGAGCCGTTCGAAGGCATCCTTCTGGACGATCTGGACGACCTGTGCGGGAAAGAACGATCTGATATCGCCCATCCACTGTGCCACCCTTGGCGCCGAGCGGCCGAGGCCGCCGCGCCGCTTGCGCGGATCGGCAGCCGCATCGCCGGCACCATCGCCGTAAAGCGCATCGAGCGCCGCGGAAAGCCGCTTGTCGGTGTCGGACAGCGCTGACGAGGTTTCCTCATCGGCACCGATCGCCAGGCGCCAGCGGCGCTCCCGTCCGTTGCCGGCCTGGATTGGTTCGCTCATTTCGGCCTCGTCATCCATTGCCGCTCCCGCCCGTCAGCAAGGGTCCGAGCCGTTCAAGATGGCGGCGCCACGCTTCGCCGCCATCCGGAGTCGGCGTCAGTCCGGCCGGCAGGCGTGCGGCGCGACCGAGCACCGCTTCGATCAACCGCCGCCGCTCCATCGAGTCCAGATGCGAAAAGACCCGGCGCAGCAACGGCAGATGGGCAATGAAGGCGTCTTCGTCGAGGGATGCGAGCCAGGCATCCACCGCACCGCGCAGGCCCTCGTCGTAGATCAGCCGTTGGCCGGCAGTGCTGAAGAAACCCTCGAAGAACCCTGCAGCCTCGGTGACCGGCGTTCCTGGAGACAGACGTCGTGCGATCAGACCGGTTGCCGCGTCGGCTGACAAATGGCCGGCTTCGTAGAGCAGATGCGCGGCACAGCCTGCCACCAGCGCCGTCGAGCGCGATCCATCGAGCACCGCAGCCAGCCCATTGCGCCAGGCGTCCAGCACGTCCTGTTCAGGCTCGACCAGACTGATCGCTTCGTCGGCCTTGCGCATGGCGCCGACCAGCGTCGTGGATGCCTGGGCATCGAGGTCGCGGGCGGCATAGGCGAGCGCGATCCCGCCTTCGACGATCAGCCGCTCCAGCAGACCGGACAGACGGGCGGTTTCCGTCTTGCGAGCCTCGCCATAGCGGATGATGTCGGCGAGCGGCGGCACCGATGTCAGGATTTCCAGGCATTCGCTGCTGCGGGCTGCCCGTTCCTCCAAGGCCGCGAGACCGGCGATCGACGCTTCCGACAGGTTTGCCTTGATGGCGCCCTGGACCAGTGCGGCCATCGCATCAAGAGACGTCGCCGCGCCGATCATCTGGATCAGCCGGCCATTTGCCGCCTTTTCGATGGTTGGTCCGTAGACGAGGTTCTCCACCAGTCGAACGGCATATTCAGGTTCCCACGACAGCATCCAACGCTCGCGAAAGGTGCCGCGGCTGCGGCCGCTGTCGGTGAGTTTGCCCCAATGCACGCCAAGCACGGACAGCCGGTGCAGCAAGGTCGACCGAAACAGCCCGCTGTCGCTGCGCAGATCGACCGACAATTCGCGCTCCAGCGCCTCGGGCTTGAGCCGCGCTGCTTTCTGGTTGCGTTGCAGGTCCTCGATTAGCGGCGCCAGCGGCGTGTCTGGCGGAATTTCACCGACATCGGCGCCCAGCAGCAATTCGGCTTCGACCAGCGCCCACAGCAGCGCTTCCCCGTTGAACAGGGCGGCGATCGCGGCGTCACGCAATTCCTCGAAACCGGGCTTTGGCCGCTCACGGATCACAGCCAGCGTGCGGGCCAGCCGTTCGGCTTCGATCAGCGAGGCGGTCGAGACCATGTGCCCCTTCGCCCTCAGGACCGCCGCGATCTTCGCCAGCCACAGGACCGAGGAGTCGCCTTGCCCGCGCGTCTGCCACAGATGCTTGCACCAGCCGGGCGCGACAACGCCGGCGCCATAACCGAAGCCCAGCGCCAGACGCGGCCCCGTCCACGGCGCCCAGGTCATCATGCTCTTGCGGCGGGCGAGCCCTTTGAGTAGCGCCTGGTCCTCCTTCAACGGTCGCGTCGCCTGCAGTGCCGGCACATGGAAAGCACCGCAAACGATAGCGATCGGCCCATCGAATTCCTTTCGCGCGGCGGCGATCTCAAGCCGCATATGCGCTTCGCGTTTCGCCTCAAACGCCGCAAGCGGACCTTCGCCGTCCCGCAGCGTCGTCATCGCGTCGGCTATTGCCGCGAAGATTGGACCCGGCTGCGGGTTCTGCTCGATGATATCAGACCACCAGCTTTCGCCATCCTCATAGCCGGCAGCTTGTGCCAGCGTTCCGATCGGGTCCCGCAGATGCGGCGCCAAGTCAGCCTCGACGTTGGCTTCCGTTCCATCGCTCTCGGTTTCCCCCACGGCCTCAATCGGCGCAGTGCGGGCTGACGACGGCAAATCGATGAAGCGCACTGCCGCATTGTTGGTGACGGCCCAGAGCGTCGCCTGATACTCCGGCGAGAATTCGGCGAAGGGCCAGAAGCTTGTCGAGGCCGGATCGTCTTCGGGATAGCAGAGCAGCGCCACCGGCGGCTGCATTTCGGGGCGGGCGAGCAACGGCAACAGCGGGCTGGCGTCGGCCGGTCCTTCGATCAGCACGGCGACCGGTTTCAACTCCTGCAACGCCTGCACCAGGCTGTCGGCGGAGCCGGGCCCGTGATGGCGTATGCCGAAATAGGAAACGTCGCTGAGCGCCATGGCGTCAGATTGCCGCGTTCAAGGCCGCGTAGTAGCCGGCATAGTCTGGCCGCTTCTTGAGCACGGTTTCCAGATATTCTTCCAGCACCAATTTGTCCTGCACGGGATCCTTGACGATCGCGCCGACGAGGCTGGCGGCAAGGCCTTCGGCGCCGAGCTTGCCGCTGTCGAACCAGGCCGCCTGGCTGAGGCCGCCGACCATGGTGGCAATGGCTTCGGCCGTGGACAGCGAACCGGACGGCGTCTTCAACGTCACCTTGCCGTCGGCTGTAGCGCCGGAGCGCAACTCGCGAAAAATGGTCAGCACGCGCGCGATCTCCTCACCGACATTCTTCGGCACCGGCAGGTCAAGACCGCCGGCCATCTCGCCGACCCGCTTGGAGACGATCGCCACTTCCTCCGCCATGTCTTCGGGCAAGGGCAGCACGACGACATTGAAGCGGCGCTTCAACGCTGACGACAACTCGTTGACGCCCTTGTCGCGGTTGTTGGCGGTGGCGATGATGTTGAAGCCGCGCTGCGCGTAGATCGAGGTGTTGAGTTCCGGGATCGGCATCATCTTTTCGGACAGCACGGTGATCAGCGTGTCCTGCACATCGGAGCCCATGCGCGTCAGCTCCTCGAGGCGGCAAAGCTTGCCGTCCTGCATGGCGCGGTAGAGCGGCGTCGGCACCAGCGCGTCCTGGCTCGGGCCCTTTGCCAGAAGCTGTGCATAGTTCCAGCCATAGCGGATCTGGTTCTCGTCGGTGCCGGCCGTGCACTGCACGATCATGGTCGAATCGCCCATAATGGCGGCGGCAAGATGCTCCGACACCCAGGATTTGGCGGTGCCGGGCACGCCGAGCAGCAACAGCGCGCGGTCGGTGGCGAGCGTCGCGACCGCGGTTTCCATCAGCCGGCGGCGGCCGACATATTTGGGCGTTATCACTGTCCCGTCGTCAGCCTTTCCGCCAAGCAGGTAGGTAAGGACCGCCTTTGGTGAAAGGCTCCATCCGGCAGGCCTTTGCCGGTCGTCATTGCGCGAGAGCGCCTGCAATTCGGCGGCATAGGCCTGCTCGACCGGAAGACGGATGGCTGCGTTCATTTGCTGTTCTCCGGATTGATCATATGTTGGTTCGATGCTCGGCCAGTGACGCGTTGAGCCGCAGGAGACCGAGAGACGGCGCCGCCGGCGCCAAACCGGCCACAACAACGTCTCCGATCAATTTCTCCGCCGTTGCCGCCGTGGCGAGAAAGCCCATAGTTTCCAGGATCTGGTCGACGCCTCGCTTCACAGCGTCATCGTTTCCTGCAACAGCGGAGCGAAGCGCCGGGAGCATCTGGCCGTTTGTCAGGTCGGCCCATTCCAGCCAGCTTGCTTCGAGGCCCTCGGCCAGATTGAGCGCGCCGAGATGTTGCGTGTCTTTCAGGATCGACCTGACC
>NZ_RZTT01000317.1 GCF_003996995.1 Mesorhizobium sp. M7A.T.Ca.US.000.02.2.1
GCACCAAGGGAAGCACCGGCCGATGGTTCAGCCGCGGCGAGGCCGTGGACTGGTCGGACGCGCTGTGCAAGCAGATTGAAAAGGCGGCGAGGCAGGCCGCCACGCCAGCCGCCGTGCCAGTGCCGGCGCGGCGCGCGCGCCACTACACCGTCGCCCAGCTCGCCGAGGATTGGCAGAAATCGCGAAAGTTCCAGCTGCCGACCGACAAGGCGGAACTCCGCCGGCAGGTGGCGGAAAAGATCGTCTACGCGCCGAAGACCGTGCGCGACTACCGGCAGAAGCTGCGCGTGGTCGAGGATTTCGACCCGACGCTTTGGGCCTCGCCGGTCGATGCGCTGTCGCAGCCGGTTCTGTTCGGCCTCTATGAGGAGCTTGTCGCCGCGCGCGGGATCTCGACGGCGCGCGGCGCGATCGCCACGCTGTCGATCGCCTTGGGCTGGGGCAAGCGGCGTGGAAAGTTCACCTTCCGCGAAAACCTCGGCGTCAACCCGGCGCAGGATCTGCAGATGGCGACGCCGCCGCCGCGCATCCGGTTTGGCACCCGCACCGAGATCGAGACGCTGATAGCGGTCGCCGACCACATGGGCATTCCCGAAAGCGGTGACATGACCATGCTTGGCGTGTGGAGCGGCCAGCGCCAGGGCGACCGGCTGGCGCTGGAAGACTTTGGCCTGATCAAGGGCCGCCGCCATTTCCGCCAGGCCAAGACGGGCGCCATCGTCGCCGTGCTGGAAGCGCCCGAGCTGGAGCGCCGGCTTGCCGCCTCGGCCGAGCGCCGCCGCGCCGCCAAGGCCGAGGCGCTGCTCGGTGCCGAGGCCGACGAGCGGCCGGCGATCGAGCGCCGCTTCAAGCGCGTCATCCTCAACGAGCATTTCGACAAGCGTTTCGAAAAGTGCTTCTGGCGGCCGTTCGAGGGTCAGAACTACAGCCATGTCTTTGCCCGGGTGAAGGCCGTCGCCGTCGCCGGCGTCCGCGCGGAAAACGGCATCGACTGGCTGATCAAGCCGTGCAAGACGCTGGCCGATTTTCAGGAGCCGGATCTGCGCGACACGGCGGTGACCTGGCTGGCGCTGGCCGGCTGCACCATCCCCGAAATCTGCGCCATCACCGGCCACAGCCTGACCAGCGCCACGCGCGTCTTGAAACACTATCTGGCCGTGCATCCCGAAATGGCCGACAGCGCCATCAGGAAGATGGCCGCCTGGTACGACGCCGGCGGCGAAACGGAGTTCGGGCTGTAGCGACTAGCTCGATCCGTCAAGCACGGCCTGCGCCTGTGCTAGCAGCGCCTTGAGCTGGTCGCGTTCGACATCGGTGAGGCCGAACGACTTGACCAGCCTCTCCACAATCTCGGCATTCATGCTGCGCCCTTCCTCGGCGGCAGCAATCTTCAACCGCTTCAACAGCGAGGCAGGCAGGCGGGCATGGAATGTCGGATCGGGCATTGCCCGTTCTTATGGCCGAGTCCTTAAGCCTCTGAAATGCATCCAGTCCGTGGGCGAAAAGGCCCACGCGGTGGCACCACTTATCCCCACTAATCACATAGCGCAACACTCGGTAACATTAGGGTGATTGATTGAAGCGGCCGTGTCGTTCAACCTAGACGGCAACCCGTCATAGAAGCGGGCCGGGCAAGACCAGCGGCGGGGTCATGCGGCTTCCCTTGGACGGGGAAGAAGCGGCGGAAATTTCGCAAGGTTTTAAGTTCGAGACGCAACCAGCGCAGTCGGTCGCACGAGGGGCCGGCGGCGTGAGCAACACGTACGGGAAACCATTGGAAGTGAAAAACGAAGACGCCGTCCACCGAATCGACCAGCATTTGGCCGAAAGCCATGACTTGCTGGCCGCCCTTATCTTCATCTCGGAGAACGTCGAGGACTCCCAGCACGAGCTGCTGCAGCATTCCGCCATCAGCTTGTGCCACTCGGTTCTCGACAAGATCGCGGCCGCCAACCGCGATGTCAGCCTGCTGTTGAGAATCGCCGCATAGGTCCGAAAGCGCTTCCGCGCTGTCGACCGGAAACATTAGGCGAACGGGCCGTGCGAGAAAACCCTCGCACGGCCTCACATTTCTCACACGTTCCGGCTCCGTTCCAGAGACCGAAACGCTAACGCATTGATGTTTCACGTGAAATGATGGTGAGCGCGTCGGGGTTCGAACCCGAGACCTACTGATTAAAAGTCAGTTGCTCTACCGGCTGAGCTACGCGCTCCCGCGGGCGAAAGGCGGCCCTCGAAATTGCGCGGAACATAGGGAGAGTGCCTCGACCGGTCAACCGGAAAAAGAGGGCTCGCAAACACGGGCGGCTTCGCCCTGTCGCGACACTTGCCAGCCGCGCCATCGGTGGGAGAACAGCCAAGGGAACACTGGCATTTCTGCCCGACAGCGGCATCCAGTCTGGGGAACAATTGTATGTGCCGCTCGTTTTCCCGGCACAGGGACGTCCGCCAAAACCACCGAGGAGAAAACCAATGAACAGAATCACAACGAGCCTTCTGGCGGCCACGCTCTCCGCCACATTCGTTGCGGCGGAGACGGTGTCCGTTAATGCCCAACCGAACTATGTACCGCAATCCCAGGTCGCGGTGCCGGATGTGCAGACAGTCCAGTACCGGGAGTGGCGTAAGGACCGCCACAATCGCAATTTTTCGCGTGACCGCAGCTTTTCGCGTGACCGCAATTTTTCCCGCAATCGCGGCGCGTATTGGAACGGCCATCGCGGCTATCGCGAATATCGCCCCGGCTACCGTCGTCACGGCGATTATTGGTTCCCGCTCGCGGCGTTCGCGACTGGCGCGCTGATCACCGGTGCCATCATCAACAACGAGAACAATCGCGTCTACGGAGGCAACGCCCACGTCCAGTGGTGCTACGACCGCTATCGCAGCTACCGTGCTTCGGACAACACGTTCCAGCCTAATTACGGCCCTCGCAAGGAGTGCCGTTCGCCTTACTGATTCGTGAATGAGTGCCAATAGCTGACGAGTAGACCCGTGCCAGAATCTGTCGCGGGTCTTCTCTTTTCAGTAAGCATGGGAGCCGGCATCAGCCAGCCCAACTGATGGCCTTGATGATGTAAAAACGTGCATCGCCTTCCGAAGGTGAGCGATATGCTCCAAGGGCGTCGCAAATTCGAACCGCCGCGGCGCTCAGTTCCCAACCAAGCACTTCCAGGTCGTCATCGACATCCGTCACGTAGGACTGGATCAGTTCGTCGATGCTATTTGTCTCGCCGAAGGATCGAACCCGCTTTGCGTCGATCATAACGTCATCGGGCCAATTTGAATTTGCCCAGGCCCAGAGCCAACTCTGCGACTTAGCGCTCGTGGACCCGGCAATCTGGACCTCTGCGGTGACTTTGATTTCTCCGCCCTTGGAAAACAAAAGCCTTCTGGTCTCGATGTCATAGTCGTAGCGAGACCAGTGGCCGAGTTGGAAGTCTCTCTCCAAGCGGTCATTCTTGGCATTTAGTTGTTCGATAGCCTCGTCGCGCCAAGCAGGATACCAATCTGGCTTCATTTCCCCTCACCCACCACTGATGGCTAGTTATTGCACGCTCAGTGTCCGGCGCACAGCATCGCGCCAACCAGCAAGCTTGGCTGCGCGCGCGGAGCCATCCATGTCCGGCTGGAAGCGCCGCTCCAGCGCCCAGCTTTTCGCAAACTTCTTGGCATCCGGCCACACGCCCGCCTTCGAGCCGGCCAGCCAGGCCGCCCCCAACGCCGTCGTCTCCAGAATGGTCGGGCGGTCGACCGGTGCATCGAGGATGTCGGCCAGACGCTGCATGGTCCAGTCCGACGCCACCATGCCGCCATCGACCCGCAACACGGTCTTGGCCGAAGCCCCCTTCCAGTCCTTGCGCATGGCGTCGAGCAGGTCGCGTGTCTGGTAGGCCACGGATTCAAGCGCGGCGCGGGCAAACTCAGCCGGGCCGGAATTGCGCGTCAGTCCGAAAATGGCGCCGCGTGCCTCGGCGTCCCAATGCGGCGCGCCGAGCCCGACGAAGGCCGGCACCAGGTAGACGTTTTGGGTTGGATCGGCTTCATTAGCCAGTTTGCCGCTTTGTTCGGCCTTGCCGATCACCTTGATGCCATCGCGCAGCCATTGGACCGCGGCGCCGGCAATGAAGATCGAACCCTCCAGCGCGTAAGTCGTCTTGCCGTTCAGCCTGTAGGCAATGGTGGTCAAGAGCCGGTTCTTCGAACGCACCAGGTCGCTGCCTGTGTTGAGGAGCGCAAAACAGCCGGTGCCGTAGGTCGATTTCATCATGCCTGGCTCGAAGCAGGCTTGGCCGATGGTTGCCGCATGCTGGTCGCCGGCGACACCGAGGATTCTTATCTCGGCGCCAAAGAGATTTTTCTCCGTGATTCCATAGTCATCGGCGCAGTCCTTCACCTCTGGAAGCATTTCTACCGGGATGTTGAGGATCGACAGCAGTTCGTCGTCCCAGGCATTCTCAGCGATGTTGTAGACCAGCGTGCGCGAGGCGTTGGTGGCGTCCGTGGCGTGGACCTTGCCGCCGGTCAGCCGCCAGATCAAAAAGCTGTCGATGGTGCCGGCGAGCAATTCGCCCTTCTCGGCGCGTTTTCTCGCGCCTTTCACCTTGTCCAACATCCAGGCGATCTTGGTGCCGGAAAAATAGGGATCGAGCAGCAGCCCGGTTTTCTTGGTGAATGTCTTCTCCAGCCCCTGCTTCTTGAGTTTCTGGCACAGCGGCGCGGTGCGCCGGTCCTGCCAGACAATGGCATTATGGATCGGCTTGCCGGTCGCCCTGTCCCAGATGACCACGGTTTCGCGCTGATTGGTGATGCCGATCGCGGCTACGTCGGAAGCATTCCGGCCGGCCTGCTTCAGCGCCGCCTTCACGGTCGACACCACACTCGCCCAGATATCTTCCGGATCGTGCTCGACCCAGCCGGAGGCCGGATAGTGCTGGGCGAATTCCTTTTGCCCACTGCCGGCGACCTTCATCTCGCCGTCGAACAGGATCGCCCGGGTCGAAGTCGTGCCCTGGTCGATGGCAAGGATATATCCGGTCATTATGCCTCCCCGCTTAGTCTTTTACACAAACAGGGGAGACGGCAAGATGCCGCCTCCCCCAATGTCACACGGGCGCAGACGCCCGCTTAGAACAATCTTACTTTTGCCAGCTCTTCACCAGTTCGTCGTAATTGATGGTGACCGGCTTTTCCTTCTCGTTCTCGATCTTCAACTGAGGAGCGAGATTGCCCTTCTTGACCGCGTCGGCGTTCCAGTAGGCGAGGTCATGCTCTTCGGCCATCTTCGGACCGATGTCGCCCTGGATGCCGGCCTTTTCCAGGCGTTCCATGACCTTTTCCTGCTCAGAGCAAAGCGAGTCCATCGCCTCCTGTGCCGTCTTGGCACCCGACGACGCATCGCCGATCGCCTGCCACCAGAGCTGTGCCAGCTTCGGATAGTCCGGAACGTTCGTTCCGGTCGGCGACCACTGAACACGGGCCGGCGAGCGGTAGAACTCGATCAGGCCGCCGAGCTTCGGAGCGCGTTCCGTGAAGCTCTTGTCCTGGATCGTCGACTCGCGGATGAGCGTCAGACCGACATGGCTCTTCTTCACGTCGACCGTCTTCGACACCACGAACTGCGCATAGAGCCAGGCCGCCTTGGCGCGATCGTCAGGCGTGGACTTTAGAAGCGTCCATGAACCCACGTCCTGGTAGCCGAGCTTCATGCCGTCCTTCCAGTAGACGCCGTGCGGCGACGGAGCAAAGCGCCATTTCGGCGTGCCGTCCGCGTTCACGACCGGCAGCCCGTCCTTGACGAAGGAGGCGGTGAAGGCGGTGTAAGTGAACATCTGCTGCGCGACCGTGCCCTGCGACGGGACGGGGCCGGATTCGCCGAACGTCATGCCCTGGGCTTCCGGCGGCGCATAGGCCTTCAGCCAATCCAGGTACTTCTGGATCGAATACACGGAAGCCGGGCCATTGGTGTCGCCGCCGCGCGCGACGCACGAGCCGACAGGCTGCGACTTCTCGTTGACCTTGATGCCCCATTCGTCGACCGGAAGACCGTTCGGCAGGCCCTTGTCGCCATTGCCGGCCATGGACAGCCAGGCATCGGTGAACCGCCAGCCGAGCGACGGATCCTTCTTGCCGTAGTCCATGTGGCCATAGACCTTCTTGCCGTCGATCTCGCGGCCGGTGAAGAACTCGGCGATGTCCTCATAGGCCGACCAGTTGACCGGAACGCCGAGGTCGTAGCCGTACTTGGCCTTGAAATCGGCCTTGTTCTTCTCGTCGTTGAACCAGTCGTAGCGGAACCAGTAGAGATTCGCGAACTGCTGGTCGGGCAGCTGGTAGAGGTCGCCGTCCGGAGCGGTCGTGAACTTGGTGCCGATGAAGTCGGCGAGGTCGAGGTTGGGGTTGGTGACGTCCTTGCCCTCATTCGCCATCCACTTGGTCAGGCTGCGCGCCTGCTGGTAGCGCCAATGGGTGCCGATCAGGTCGGAGTCGTTGACGTAGGCATCGTAGATGTTTTCGCCCGACTGCATCTGCGTCTGCAGCTTCTCGACGACGTCGCCTTCGCCGATCAGGTCGTGAGTGATCTTGATGCCGGTGATCGCGGTGAAGGCGGGCGCCAGAACCTTGGACTCATAGCTATGCGTATCGATGGTCTCGGAGACCACCTTGATGTCCATGCCGGCGAAAGGCTTCGCGGCATCGATGAACCATTGCAGCTCGGCTTCCTGGCCGGCGCGATCGAGCGTCGACAAGTCCTTGATTTCGGTATCGAGGAAGGTCTTGGCTTCGTCCATTCCGGCATAGGCCTGGCCTGCTCCCCAGAGCAGGACAAGCGCAGTCGTTGATGTTAAAAATTGCCTTCGCATTTCGTTTCCTCCACTTTTCAAGTTTCAAGTGCGATCTGGAGCGGCCGTCGGCACGCGGTCGCTCCAACAGTTTCCCCCTCTATACGTAGCGGAACACGCCAATGGCGTAGACCACGGAGAGAGCGAGAGCCCACCACAGGTTGGGTCCGACAAGACCCAGCCAAGCGAGATGGATAAAGGCGCTGCCGAGCAGCGAAACAAAGAGGCGGTCGCCGCGCGTCGTCTCGAAGCGCAGGACGCCGACCCGGGGATTGCCGCCAGGCGAGACGTATTCCCAAGCCGCCATGCCACAGAGCAGCACCAGGATCGTGA
>NZ_RZTT01000318.1 GCF_003996995.1 Mesorhizobium sp. M7A.T.Ca.US.000.02.2.1
CAAAGGAACCGCCTGGCTTGCGAACGCGCCAGATCTCCTTGCCGGCCAGAGCCTGCGTTTCCAGATTGTCGACATCGACAAGCACGATGGGGGTGCCGTTTCCGGTCAGCCGATCGAACGCCGCCGACCGCGATGCCGACTGCAGCGTCGCAAGGTCGACCAGCCCCGAGCTCAGCGCCGTCTGCCGCGACAGATGGATCAGCAAATCCGACTCATCCATCGGCGTCGTCGGGTGGCGGCTCATCACCGGGTGGCGGTCGATGCGGAAATATTGGTCGCGATAGGCGGCGAACAGGTGCCCGAAGGCGGTGTAGCGCTTGAGCTGCGGCGCGCCGACCAGCAGCGGCACGCTGGCTTGCGCGAACACCGAGCGGCCGATCTCGATGGCCCGGCCGATGCTGCCGATCGTCGGGCTGGAATCGAAGGTCGAGCAGACCTTGTAGTGGCAAATCTCGGCATTCAGTGTCTTCAGCCAGGCAAAGGCATCGCGCAGATATGTGTCCATCCATCGCGGTGTCTCGCTGCGGCTGGTGCCGGCGAGGCCGATCGCCCGGCAATGGGCAAATCGTGAAAGCAAGGCATCGTCCGGCTGGCGCATGAACAGCACGGTCGGCACACCACCGAGCTCGAGCGCCTCCATCACATCGGTCGAGCCGGTCAGGTCGTCGCCGTAATAGCTGAGAAGCAGGTCCTGCATCGTCTCAGGCTGCCTTGCCGTCGCCGAATTTTTCGATCGACCGCGCCAGTTCGGGATGGTTCAGGGCGAAGTCCGCCAGCGGAATGCCGTCGACCGCCGCTTGCCAGGCTTGCTGCACGGCACGCACGCCGGCGCCCGGCCCGTCCGGATGGCTGACGATGCCGCCGCCGCAGAGATAGAGAAGATCGACCGTCCGGCCGGTCCGCGCATATGTCTCAGGAGCCTGGCCGCCCCACTGGCCAGAGCCCGCCACCGGCAAGGCGCAGTCCTCGGGTGAAAAGATCGGTGTCGTCACCGCCTTGAACGATTCGACGAAAGAGTCATCCGGTTCCCAGTATTTCGAGGCGATGCCGTTGATCTGGAATTGGTCGACGCCGAGCAGTCGCCAGAATTGCTGCCAGACCTTGAAGTCCATGCCTAGCCCGGGGTGCCGGGTGAGGATGTCCCAACCGTTGCGGTGAGCATGCAGCACCAGACTGGAGCGCTTCCTCAGGAACGCCATGCCACCGAAGCCGATCGAATTGATGTTGATAACAGCGCAATTGCCGCCAGCCTTCGCCACCATGTCGTGGTTGCGCATCATCTCATCGGGGTCGGCATGCGAGATGCCGAAGGCATACATCACCTTCTTGCCGGTCTTCTGCTCGTGGTCGAGGATCAGCGGCACGATCGCCTTCACTCGTTCCGACAGGGGCGAATAGGCCGGGCTCATCAGCTTCTCGTCGTCCTTGATGAAGTCGACACCGGCGGCGATCAGTTCCGCCACCATTGCCGCCGTCTCATGTGGCCGCAAGCCCAGCGCCGGCTTGACGATGGTGCCGATGATCGGACGATCCGTCACATTGGTCAGCCAACGGCTGCCGGCGACACCGAACTGGGGGCCGGGATGCGCGCCGCGATACTCCTCCGGCAATTTCATGTCGACGATGCGAATCCCGGTGAGGCCCTTGATCGAATAGGTGCCGCCGATGGCAATGGTCATCAGTGCCGAAAGGTCGGTGCCGATGGCATCGAATGGAAAGGCGATATCGACATCGGCGCGCCTGAACGGCCCGTTGCCGCTGTCGGGAAGCGACGGCCGCTCGGCATCGGCCAGAGGCCGTATCGCCAGCACGCGCGCCGCCACCCGGGCTTTCAGTTCCTCGGTCTCGCCGGGCAGCGCGACGAAGGTGCCGGTCGACTGATCGCTGGCGATCTTGGCCGCCAGCGCTTCGATGCTTCCAGGCGTTTCGATGCGGTAGGTGAGGGTTATCATGGTCCGCTGTCTCAAGCCGAGGCGTTCGAAAAAGGTTCACTGGTGTTTCAAATCTGGTATAATGAGTACATAAGTATTGCAAGCCATATCCGGCAGCCGGATCGACAGACGGCAATTCCGGGAATTGTGGCGGCAGTGTTAGATAGGGCCGGGTCAAGGGAGTGATTCGCGACGATGAACCGTTCGGAACCGATTGTCCGGCGCAAGCTTTCCGATGAGGTCTTCTTGCGGCTGAAACGCCTCATTACCAGCGGCGAATTGATGCCGGGCGACGACATGCCTTCGGAACGCGAACTGATGGAGCGTTTCGAGGTCGGCAGGCCGGCGATTCGCGAGGCGATGCAGGCGCTGAGCAATATGGGCCTGGTCGCGATCTCGCATGGCGAGCGCGCCAAGGTGCTGCAGCTGACCGCCAAGTCGATCATCAAGCAGGTCGATGGCGCCGCCAAGATCATCCTGTCGTCGTCGAAGGACACGCTTGAGCACCTGAAGACCGCGCGCATCTTCTTCGAGCGCGGCATGGTCAGGGAAGCCGCCGAAAAGGCCACCGCCGAGGATGTGCAGCGGCTCAGGGCCACCGTTGCCGAACAGCGCGGCTTTCGCGGCGATTCCGAAGCCTTCATCTCCGCTGACATGAAGTTCCATACACAGATCGCCGCCATCTCCGGCAATCCGATCTATATTGCCGTCAGCGAGGCGATGCTGGGCTGGCTGAAGGAATACCACACCGAAATGCTGATCTGGACCGGCAAGGAAAAGTTCACGCTGACCGAGCACGAAGAGATCATCGGCCGCATCGAGAAAAAGGATGCCGACGGCGCCGAGAAGGCGATGATCAAGCATCTCGAACGCTCGCGCGCGCTCTATGTGATGAATTCTGAAAAATAATCTCGGCGGTTCAGCCGATCCGAAGGATCGCGTAAGGCGTCATTGCGACCTGGCCTCGGCCAAAAGCTGAAATGTCGACCTGCACGTCTTCCGCCGTCAGGTTCGCCAGCCACGCGATTGTCTTGCCCGAGGCGGAGCGCCCGGCCAGCGCCAGCACCTTGGTTTCATCGCTCGTCCTTGCCGACACATGCGCAAGGCCGGCCAGCTCGCAAAGCCCCTTGATGGGCTGGAAGATTGGCCGGTGTGATCCTTCCGCGACAGGTTCCCCTGATGAAGCGAGCACGCCGAAAGGTCCAGTGAAGCTGGAAAGTGTCAACATCTCCAGTCCGACCGGTGCGACACGCGCGGCATAGCCAATCGTCCATGCAGCAGCGAACTGACCGGTGTGGCGAGGATCGCTGTCGGCCATGGCAACGCGCTGTCCCCCGGGATTGGGCTTGGTCGCGCTGCCATAGGGGTTCTGGCGCATGGCAATCGTCGACGGGCCGATCCGATAGGGCTTTGCCCCGAAGATCGCCCGCGCCGATCGGGTGATGAAAGGCAGCGCCTCCAGCGATTGCATGATGCTGAGATCGTCGGCGGCATGCACGATCGGGCAAGTACAATGGGTGATGAAATCGAGCTGGTCCGCCGGCACGCGCTTGCGGTTGAGTTCGGTGAAGTAGCTGAACATGCCGCCGCCGAGGCGGATATCCGGAAAGGCGCGCCGCGCGGCCGCGTAAACATCCTCGAGCGGCGGACAGTCCGGCCACGCGCTGCCCGGCGGTGTCGACTGCCGGTCGACCGAAGGCGACAGGGCAATGGCCGAGAGTTTTAGCCCGGCCTGGCGCACCAGGTCGGCGACACCTGACATCTCGGCGTCAAGGTCGCCGGCGCACACAACGACGCATTCGAGGGTCGTTGCGGCAGCGTGGGCATTTGCGAGCCGGGCGAAAGCGCGCAAGGCGTCGAGCCCGTGGCCGCGCGTCGGATCGTAGTGAAACAGCAGCTGTTGTGGGCCGAGTGTCGTCAGCGTGGAGAGGTTCGCCAGCGCCGTCTCGACATCTTCGGGATAGATGACCACGCCGACATCCGGCAGCGTTGGCCCGGCTTCGCCGAGTTCGACGCGGACCGGTTCGCTGGCCACGGCGGCAGCCGGCGCTTTGCCTTCACCTGCGATGCGCAGGCTGATCGTCTGGCGCAGGGTTTGGCCGGCAGGCAGCACATAGGGCCAGGGCAGCGCCAGCGGTCGCACATAGGTCTTGTAGGAGGCGTCCGACCAGTTGCGCTGGTCCTCCATTTCGAAAGTATCGCCTTCCATCCGGCATTCGGCGGTGACGCCAGGCCGAACCTGATGGGTGATGGCGCGGATATCCTTGAAAGGCTGCCAGGGGTCTATCAGTTCGGGAAGCTTTGTCGCCTCCACGCTGCCGTCCGTATGCTCGACCTTGACCGGGCTGCCGGCGAGGTCGGCGATCGGGTGAAGGATGCAGAAGCCGCAGCGGTTGGTTTCGAAATCGCTCTCGGGAAGGGCGCTGGCCTCGAAGACCAGACGGCCATCGGCGGAGCCTTTGATGGTGGCGCGGAAGCCGAGCCGGGTTCCATCGGGGGCCAGGCAGCTTGCCGAATAGCTGACCGAAAAAGCGTCGGCAGCCTGGTCGATGATCAGGTCCGTCAAATTTGGCTCATAGGTGCCCCAGTCGCGGTCACGCACGATATAGGCGACGGCGCGCAGCACTTCGGTGCCGCCATGGCTGATGGTGCGTAGATTGCCGTTGACGAAGTCGGCGCTAAGCGCGCCCGCGCGCAGCCTGACCGGCTCGGCTTCGACCGTACGTGTGCCGTAGAGCAGGAAGGCATCGTCGGTCATTTCAGCAAGGCGTCGAGTTGCACCGGTTGCCGGCTCGCGGCACCGGCGTAAGCCGCCTCGACCAGCGCGAACGTTTTGAGATTGTCCGCTCCCGAGGTCGCCGGTTCGATCCTCTTTGCCAGGCAGTCTACCCAGTGCTGCTGGATGGCGACAACGCTTTCCTGGATGTTGTGCCAGGGACGCGACGCCCATGGCAGCAGCGGCGGCGAGACGTCGGTGACGACCGTGCCGTTCTTGCCGGTGACGGTCAGCCGGTATCCCTGCGCCAAGCGGATCGTGCCGTCGCTGCCATCGATCTCGATCAGCGTTTCGGGAAACGGCTCCGTGGCGAGCTTCGTCGCGTAGCTGCAGTCGACCACGGAGGTCGCGCCGCTCTTGTGGTCCATCAGCATGGTCGCCACATCCTCGCCCGCGATACTAGGATTGATGCGGGCGGTTCGCGTCGTGATGGTCGAGACGTCGCCGAGCAGGAAACGGGCGATGTCGAGGACATGGATGCCGAGGTCCTCGATGATGAAACGCTTTCCCGTCGCCAGATAGGGTTGGCCGGAAAACACGTCATAGGCGGAGCGGAAGGAGATGCGCCCGAAGAAAGACGTGCCGATCTCGCCGCTGTCGAGCACGGCGCGCATCGCCTGGATCGGCGACTGCCAGCGAAAATTCTCATGCACCATCAGCGGCACGCCTGCTTGTGCGCATGCCCGGACCATGGCCTTGGCGTCGGCCAGCGTCGGCGCGAATGGCTTTTGGCAGATCACCGGAACGCGATGAGCGGCCGCCATTTCGACAAGCGGACGATGGCTGGGCGCGGTGGTGGCGATATCGACGAAGTCGAGGCTTTCGCGGGCAAAAAGTTCCGCCGCATCGGTATAGCGCTTCGCAATGCCGAATTGGTCGCCGACGATCTTGAGCCGTTCCGGATCACGGTCGCAGATGGCGACGATCGAGGCGCCCGCAATGCCGCGCCAGGCGTGCATCTGGTTGACGGCAAAGAAGCCGCAGCCGATCAGCGCTCCACGCAACTCCGCCATGCTCAACCCGCCTTCGCCATCTGCATCAAGGTGACGCGCTGTTGAAGCCGGCGTTGTGCCTGGTCGACGACAACGGCGACGATGATGACGAGACCCTTGATCACCATCTGCCAAAACGAACTCACGCCCATCATCACCAACCCGTCCGAAAGAATGCCGATGACGAAGGCGCCGACGATGGTGCCGCCGATCGTGCCGCGCCCGCCCGACATCGAGGTACCGCCAAGCACCGCCGCCGCAATGGCGTTGAGCTCGAAACTTTCGCCTGTCGCCGGATGCGAAGCCATCAGCTCGGACGAGATGATCAGGCCGACGATCGCCGCGCAGAAACCGGAGAACATATAGACGAACATCTTCACCATGTTGACACGGACGCCCGAAATCCGCGACGCCCGTTCATTGCCGCCGACCGCGAAGATGTGGCGGCCGAGTGGCGTGTATTTGGCGAGATAGGCGGCTCCCAGCGCAACGACGATCAGGATCCAGATCGCCACCGGCAGGCCGAGCAGCCGGCCGGCGCCGAGGAAACCGAAGCCGGTGGTTCCCAGTTCCGGCTTGCCGACGAGGTTGGGGAAGGTGCGGCCGTCCGACGACAGCAGCGCCAGCCCGCGCGCGACATAGAGCACGCCGAGCGTGGCGATGAACGGTGCAACGTTCAGCCTGGTGATCAGCAATCCGTTGACGGCGCCGATCAATATGCCGACGGCCAGTGTGATCAGCGCGATCTCGAAGACGTTGAAATAGATGGTGTAGCCGATCTGCAGGTCGATGCCGTTGAGCACGAGATAGCCGGCCACCATACCGCACAGGCCGACGATCGAGCCGACCGAAAGGTCGATGCCGCCAGTGATGATGACGAAGGTCATGCCCATCGCCAGGAATGCGTTCAGCGCCACGTGCTTCGACATCAGGATCACATTGGCGGTCGATAGGAAATTCGGCGCCGCGATCGAGAAGAAGATCAGCACGGCGATCAGCGCGATGAACGTCCGAAGCTTCATCACGGTCAGCAGCACCGAGCCGCTGGAAGTGGAGGGAGCGGCCGCTTTGGCTGGGATGTCAGTCATGGGCGGTGCTCTCCGTGCGTGGGGTCGGTCCGTGGCCAAGCGCGGATGCAGCCACGAGTGCCGCCTCCGTCGCTTCGGCGCGATCGAACATGCCGGTCAGTTTTCCGTTGCTCATCACCGCGATGCGGTCGGACAGCGCCATCACCTCGTCGAGGTCGGAGGTGGCGAACAAAATCCCCAAACCGTCGCGGGACAGTTTGCGCATGGTGCGGAAGACGTCGGCCTTGGCGCCGACATCGATGCCTCGGCTGGGCTCGTCCATCAGCAGCACCTTGGGTTCGGTGAGCAGCGCCTTGCCGATCACCACTTTCTGCTGGTTGCCGCCCGACAGCGACAACACCTCCTGCGCAGGGTCGGCGACCTTGAT
>NZ_RZTT01000319.1 GCF_003996995.1 Mesorhizobium sp. M7A.T.Ca.US.000.02.2.1
GGCAGGAGCCGCTTCAGGTGCAGCTGCTTCAGCCGTCTCTTCCGTCTCCGGCTTCATCGCCGACGAACCGGCAATGGTCGCGATGGTGAAGTCGCGGTCGGAGATCACAGGCTTGACGCCAGCCGGCAGCTTGACCGCCGAGATGTGGATCGAGTCGCCGATGTTGGCGCCGGTGAGATCGACGGTGATGAACTCCGGGATCGCATTGGCCGGGCAGTGGAACTCGACTTCGTGACGCACGATGTTGAGCACGCCGCCGCGCTTGATGCCGGGCGACTTGTCCTCGTTGATGAAGTGGACAGGCACGTCGACATTGACTTCGGTGTCCTTGCCGATGCGCAGGAAGTCGACATGGACAGGGAAATCCTTGACCGGGTCGAGCTGGAAGTCCTTCGGCAGGACCTGGATCTTCTTGCCGTCGACATCGATCGTGGCGATCGTGGTCAGGAACCCACCGCCATGGATCTTGTAGTAGATATCCTTGTAGGTGAGCGCAATAGCCAGGGGAGGCTGCTTGTCACCATAGATTACTGCAGGCACTTTACCGTTGCGGCGAACTGCACGGGCGGACCCCTTACCGACCTGTTCGCGTGCTTCGGCCTTGAGCTCGTAAGTGTCGTGGCTCATGGCATTTCCTTTCGGTTTACTGGAGCGCTCACGGTTGGCAGAGTGCCTGGACCGTAAACGTCGAAAGCCGACATACCCATGCATGATCTGGTCCGAAAACCGGAATCCACTTTTCGGGATCATGCGGGAAGGCGGCCTTCCGCCGCGTTGCCTCCAAGGGTGTCTACGCGGGTGGCGGCTCTATAGCGGAAGGCGGCCGGAGGTGCAAGCCAAAGGCACGCCCAGCCTGGTGCAGTCCAGGCGGTCGCTATCCGCGCTTTTCGATGACGGCATAAAGCACGTTGCGGTTCTCGCCGAAGAACACCCGCGCCTCGACGGTGTTGCGGTCGACGCTGGCATTGACGATGTTCCACATATCGACCTCCGATCGCAACAGCAACACCCAGTCCATGAATGTCTCCCGGTAGCCGGCGTCAGGCGTGCCCTCGGCGTAGTTGGCAAACAGGAACGTCCCGTTCGGCTTCAGCATCTGCAGGCAGGTCTTCGTGAGTTTCACCGCGACGTTGTGGGCGAGGTAGTCGTAAAGGCCGGAGGCATAGATGAAATCGAACTTGCCGAGCTTGTGACCCCGCGTGAGCACGGTTCGCACCGAGCCGTCGATGGCTTCGACCGCGGTGCCCTGGAAGTCGCGCGCGATCAGCCCAACGCTCTGGGGATCCTGATCGAGCGCAACCCAGCGCTTGAGACGGCCCTCCGTCAAGGCGACCGAGCGATTGGCCTCCCGCAAATGGCCGGCCGCGATCGCCAGGACCTCGGATTGCGGTCCATTCTTGACCGCAATCTCGTCGACATATCGGGTCAGGAGGTCGCGTCGTTCCCGTGCCGCGACGCATGAGGGTACGTTCTGGGTATGGCTATAGAGGGCCTTGCCGATCTCCGAGGCGTTGGCCACGCTCTCTGCCACGTGCGGATCGCAATAGATGTAATCAAGCAACTGCGCGTCGCCGGAATAGCCCCTGGGCTTGGTGAAGGACCAGTGCGTCAGCGGATCCTCGAGAAAATACTTCAGGATCGGATGGTTCTGCGCCACCGGTATCAACGCATGCCAGACGTCGGGATGAACCTTGGAATGCAGGCCATTGAGGAAGGACAGCAAGCGACCGACGATCTCGGCGGGGTTCTTGTCCTGTTCGATCTGCTGCTGTGTCGCGTGGAGAATGAGCGCCAGCTCCGCGCGCGCGGTTTCGAACGCTTCGCCATGATGCTCGAGCTTTCCCCGAGGCAGCGTGCCGGCGAGCATCGCGGCAGTAATCAAGCTTTTGCCATCAAGAACGGTCTGCACGCCATCACTCCATAGTTAACAGTCGGTTAACTTATTGCGTAGAATGCTCCATTTGCCAATGTCGGGCTGACGGCATTTTATCGTTATGATTAATTTCCCGCCAACCATGTTCCTCTTTAGACGGCTTCCGGCCCGAATTCCGGGTTCGAGTTAACGGAAACTTGTCTTGCGCGATTGCATTTGTTTGCCCGGCGTCGCAATCGCCGTCGCGTCCCAAAGGAGCCGGCCCGCGTGGGGGCAGAAGCTGGAAATGAGTTCGGAAAACAAAATCCCTTTCAAACGGGGTCTATTGTGATGAACGAACACCTGTCCTCCGTATTGGTCGATACGGTTGATGCGGAGCCGTACGAGCCGCGCTATGAACTGAGCGCCGACGAGCTCCGCACCCTTTACCGCACCGAAGCGCAGGCGACGCGAAGAGGAGAAGCCAGGCCAGGGCTCTGGATTGCGGTTGCGATCTATCTCTTGTTTTCGGCAACGGATCTGCTGCTGATCCCGGATGTTGCCGCCTACACGATCACGGCGCGCTTCGCAGTCGGCTTGAGCGCGCTTTTGATCCTCGAAGCACAGCTTCGCCGGGGGATTGGAACGGAATGGCTCGACGTGACCTGCGCCGGAGCCATCATCTTCGGCTATGTTGGTTGGTTGTGCCCAGCGGTTCTTGGCGCGGACAAGGAAAGCGTCTCTTACTACATGGTCTTTGGGACCATATTCATGATGAGCGCAAATCTTTTCTTTACGTTCAATTTCAAGCTTTCTATCGTAACCTCGGCAATAATATTGTGTATACTTTACATCGTGAATTATTTCGTTCCTTCAACCCTTACATACAAAATGGTATTCGGGGCTTTCTATATATCCTGTTTCACGTTCACCTCGTATGTGAACTGGAAGCTGAATGAGGAACGCTACAACGTCTTCCTGAATGCCCTGGAAGCCAAGATCCAGCACAATGAGGCGACCGAACGCGGCAAGGCCCTGCTGAGGTTGTCGCGGACCGATCCGCTGACGGGTCTGGAGAACCGGCGCGCGATCGACGAGAAGCTGCGGGACTACTGGAGCGATTGGCAAAAGGTCGGTACCAGCTTCGGGGCGATCCTCATCGACGTGGACTTCTTCAAGAAATTCAACGACTGCTACGGCCATCAGGAAGGCGACCGCTGCCTGATCCATGTCGCCAATGCCCTTAGCGACATGATCAAGCAGTATAATGGCTCCATCGGCCGCTATGGCGGTGAAGAGTTCATCGTCCTGGCTCGCATGGAGAAAAAAGAGCAGATACTGGATATAGCGGAAGCCATTTGCAGCACGGTCGAGAACCTGGCGCTGACGCACGAACTGCGGCGCGACGGCGTCTCGATCGTAACGGTGAGCGTTGGCGCCGCATTCACCAGGACGCAGACCGGCGCCAAGCTGGAGAAGATCATCCACGAGGCCGATCGCGCTCTCTATCTGGCAAAAGCCGGCGGCCGAAATTGTGCCCGGCTGTTCGATCCAACCGATCCGCAAAGCAGCGACGAGAGCGAGAACATCGCGGCCTTGCTGAAGATCGCGATCGGCCAGAATCTCGTTTCACTGGTTTATCAGCCTATTCAGGATGTCAAATCGGACCGGGTTGAAGCGGTGGAGGCTCTGATGCGCCTCAAAATGCTGGACGGCACATCGGTTCCGCCGAGCCTGTTCATTCCCGTCGCCGAGCGAACCGGCGCGATCCTGGAACTCGGGCGCTGGGCGATAAGGACGGTGTGCGCCGAACTCCTGGCTGACGACCACGTCCGTGTCGTCAGCGTCAACGTCTCCCCGATCCAGCTTAAGACACCTGGCTTCGCAACGTCTGTCGCGACCATTCTGGGCGAAACCGGCGTCGCCGGCAGCAGGCTGGCCTTCGAGATCACCGAAGGGCTGGAGATGGAGATGCACTCGGACATTCTGCGCTGCATCAGCGACCTGAAGCTGCTCGGGATCAAGATATGGCTTGATGATTTCGGGACGGGCTTTGCGGGCCTTTCGTGGCTTCGCCTGATCGATTTCGACACGGTGAAGATCGACCGATCGTTTCTGCACGACTGCAGCTCTCTGAGCGGCAAGGCGATGCTGCAGGACATCATCACCCTGGTTCGAAATCGCGGCCACAAGATCCTGGTCGAAGGGGTGGAAACCGACGAACAGATGGCTTTGATGCGCGAATTCGGCATAGATAAGATCCAGGGCTTCCATGTCGGCCGCCCCGCTCCCGCCGTCAGTTTCCAGGCAAAGCGGGCCATGCGCAAACGGTCATTTGCCGTGCTTAAGTCCGCATGATGGAGGCCTCTTTCCGACGTTTGGCTTAGCCGCCCTCAAAAGCCGTGCTGATTGCAATCAACCCATGACTGGGCCAAGCGGCTACGTAGGGGCTACCGGTCGCTGGTCAACGCGTTGCGTAGCGCCTGGATCTGCCGGTTCAAGGCATCGAGCTCGGCCAGCGTCATGCCCGAGCGTTCGACCAAGGTCTCGTTCAGACAGTTGCACTGGACCAGTAGCGCGCGTCCGGCTGATGTCAGGTCGACCTGCACCTGGCGTTCGTCGGTCTGGCTGCGCTGGCGGGTCACCAGCCCGGCTTGCTCCATTCGCTTCACCAGCGGCGTGACGGTGCTCGATTCCAAAGATAACCGGTTGGCGATGGTGCCGACCGACATCCCATCGGCCTCTCCAAGCGCGTTCAGCACCAGGTACTGCGGATAGGTGATGCCCATCTCGTCCAGCATCGGCTTGTAGGTGCGGTTTATCGCCATGCTGGTGGCATAGAGCGTGAAACAGAGCTGATTGTCCAACGGGAGAGGCACGGCGCATTCCTTTTGCCAATATGGGCATCAATTCGATACCACGAAAAATGATATCGCGATACATATTTTTGTGGACAAGGGTTTTGTGCCGCGCTAGCTATATGGTTATCGCGATATTGTTTATCGCGGAAATAACCACAAGGAGATTGAGATGACCTCGCAAACCAAGCCCAGCTCCGGCAGCGGTACGATCACCACCAAGGACGGAACGCAGATTTACTACAAGGACTGGGGGACCGGGCAGCCTGTCGTCTTCCATCATGGCTGGCCGTTGAGCAGCGACGATTGGGACGCCCAGATGCTGTTCTTCCTGTCACAAGGCTACCGTGTCATTGCCCATGATCGGCGTGGCCATGGGCGCTCGACCCAGACGGATATCGGCAACGAAATGGACACCTATGCCGCCGATGTCGCGGAACTCGCCGCTTATCTCGACCTCAAGAATGCCATTCATGTCGGACATTCGACCGGCGGCGGCGAAGTGGCGCGCTATGTTGCCAACTATGGCGCCGGCGGCCGTGTCGCCAAGGCGGTGCTGATCGGCGCGGTGCCGCCAATCATGCTCAAGACTGCCGCCAATCCCGGCGGCCTGCCGATCGAAGTGTTCGACGGCTTCCGCTCCGCCCAGGCAGCCAATCGCGCCCAGTTCTTCCGCGACGTTCCATCAGGTCCGTTCTACGGGTTCAACCGTCCGGGCGCGGACATCTCGCAGGGCGTCATCGACAATTGGTGGCGCCAGGGCATGATGGGCGGCACCAAGGCGCATTATGATTGTATCAAGGCTTTCTCGGAAACCGACTTCACCGAGGATCTGAAGGCAATCGACGTGCCTGTCCTGGTCATGCACGGAGACGACGACCAGATCGTTCCGATCGCCGATTCGGCGCTGCTGACGATCAAGCTGCTCAAGAAGGGCGAGCTCAAGGTCTACAAGGGCTTCCCGCACGGCATGGCCACGACCCATGCAGACATCATCAATGCCGACCTGCTGGCCTTCTTCAAGGCTTAAGGCCTTTCCGAATGGCCCACAAAAATGCACCCGTCATCAGGCGGGTGCATTTTTGTGACAGCGGCAGACCCGCCTGATCTAGGCGGCCGCCTGCGCTTTGCGCGCTTCCTTCATGTTTGGCAGGAACACGGTGAGCAATCCAAGAAACGGCAAATACGAGCAGATCTGGAAGACGAAATCGATGCCCTTCATATCGGCGACGATACCGAGCACGGCCGCCGCGATGCCGCCCATGCCGAAGGCGAAGCCGAAGAAGATGCCGGCGATCATGCCGACGCGGCCCGGCACGAGTTCCTGCGCAAAGACGACGATGTTCGAGAAGGCAGAGGACAGGATCAGGCCGATCAGCACCGTCAGCACCATCGTCCATTCCAGATTGGCGTAGGGCAAGGCGAGCGTGAAGGGCAGCACGCCGACGATGGAGAACCAGATCATCGCCTTCTGCCCGTAGCGGTCGCCGAACGGGCCGCCGAGCAGGATGCCCAGCGCCGAGGCACCGAGGAACAGGAACAGCATGACCTGGGACATCTGCACCGAAACGCCGAACTTATGCATGGAATAGAAGGTGTAGTAGCTGGCGAGGCTGGCGATGTAGGCATTCTTGCTCAGCACCAGCAGGGTCAGCACGATCAATGCGTTCATCACCTTGCGGCGCGGGAAGGGCGAAACGAAGCTCGCCGCCTTGCGGGTGCCCTGTGCGGCACGCAGCCGGCTGTACCAGCCGCCGACCTGCCACAAAACGATGATGCCGATCAGCGAGCCGACGGCGAACCAGGAAATGCTGGTCTGGCCGAACGGCACGACGATGAAGGCCGCCAGCAGCGGCCCCATGGACTGTCCGAAATTGCCGCCAACCTGGAACAGCGACTGCGCCAGGCCGAAGCGGCCGCCGGAGGCGAAGCGGGCGATGCGCGAGGATTCCGGATGGAAGATCGCCGAGCCGATGCCGATCAGCGAGGCGCCGATCAGGAGCAGCGAATAGTGCCCGGCATAGGCGAGCACAATCAGGCCGATCAGCGATGACGCCATGCCGTAGGGCAGCGAATAGGGCATCGGCCGTTTGTCGGTGATCATGCCGATCACAGGCTGCAGCAGCGACGCGGTCACCTGGAAGGTGAAGGTCAACAAGCCGATCTGCCAGAAATCGAGGCCATAATTCTCTTTCAGGAGCGGGTAAATGGCCGACAGCAGCGACTGCATGATGTCGTTGATGCAGTGGCAGAAGCTCACCGCCAGGATGACGGTGAAGGCCGTCGCCTGGGCTGAAGCGTGACTGGTGGTCGCCGGTGGGGCGACGCTGGCGGCTGTCGTATCGGTCAAGGTAGGCTCCGTGGTCTTTTTGGCGGGCAGGCCCGCAGGCAGTTGACGGACGCACCTGCGGCCGCCTTGTCGGACGCTCCTGTGGAG
>NZ_RZTT01000031.1 GCF_003996995.1 Mesorhizobium sp. M7A.T.Ca.US.000.02.2.1
GCTGGCACGGCGCCGGCAACGGCCACCGCTTCCGCAGCCCCCTCAGGGAACGCCGAGAACCAACCCACCCCGCCGAGCGCTTCGGCGCCGGCAGCAGGGCAGCGCATGCCTCCCAACGGCTACACCAAATAGCCCCGGCTCAAAGACAGCCGACATCGATGGCGTGACTTGACGGTGGTCTGGCGCCCGGCGCACCATTGCCAGGCAAGCCCCGTTCTAGGTATTTCTGGCAGACGGGATTTCATCGCTAGGGGTAAAGGGGGGTGATCATGAGAAAATCTGGAATCGTAACCGGGGCAGGCCTTCTGCTGGCGTCGTTGCTTGGCGTCGTCGCGGCTCATGCCGACGACATGCTGGGATCTTATGCCGCGCGCATTTCCGATCGCGACCATCAGGCGAGTGACGGCTATGCGCTGGACAATGCCGCGCAGATGGTGCGGCAGGACCGCGCCAACTGGCACAAATTCCACCGCCGTGACAGCGACGACGAGGCTGATGGCTGGTTCAGGACCAACGGCCAGCGCGCCGACCTGCAGCGCATGCTGGAACGCGGCGGCGCGATGAGTTCCTCGATCAAGCGCGCCATCGTCAATGGCGAACCGCTGATCCAGGTCGATGTCTACGAAAACAGCGTGCGCGTCAGCATTCTCGAGAACTGACCGTCGCCGGGGCGGCTGACCGTCGGCTTCGGGGGACGGCTGATAGGAGAAGGCGGCGCCTCAGCGCCGCCTTGCCATCGATAGATTCGGCGGCTGAAAAAATCAGGCCGCTTCTTCCTTGTCGTCATCTTCTTCGGACTCGTCGCCGTCAGCCTTCACGCTGTCCTCGGCGTCGTCCTCGTCTTCTTCGTCTTCATCTTCGTCGTCATCAGACAGGTCAGCGGCTTCGACGGCTGCGGCGGCGGCATGATCGAGAATGGTTTCGGAAGCGGATTCAAGCGCCTCGGCGGGAGCCGGGGTTTCTTCTGTCACTTCGATTTCGTGATCGGAATTCATGGAAGCCTCCGTGGGGTTGGGGAACATGTCCCTTTTGCCACGGAGAGATCATCGCCATATGACTGTAAGCCGGCTCGAACGGCCGGCGGCAGAGAATATTTTCTTCGCCTTAACCTGCGATCCTGGAGAAATCCGCGACCTGGCCGGTGGCCGCGCGGATGCGAGCGAGCAGCGCCAGGCGGTTGGCACGCACCGCCTGATCCTCATCGTTTACAAGAACATGCTCAAAGAATGAATCAACCGGCTCGCGCAACACGCTAAGCGCCAGCAGGGCGCCGGAAAAGTCATCGTTTTGAATCGCTTCGCCGGCTTGCTTCTCAGCCTGATTCACCGCCGCAAACAGCGATTTCTCGGCATCCTCGCGCCAAAGTGCCGACTCAACGGTTTCGGCGACCACCGTTTTCTTCTTCTCCTCGGCGGCCAGAATGTTGGCCGCACGCTTGGTGCCGGCAAGCAGGTTCTTGCCGTCCTCCGTGTCGAGGAAGGAGCCCAGCGCCTCGACCCGGCGCACGATCTGCAGGAGATCGTCGGACTGCGGCGTGATGACCGCATCGATCAGATCGTGGCGAGAACCCTTGTCGCGGAGATAGACTTTCAGGCGGTCGTGGAAGAAGGCGAGGAGATCACCATACCTGCTGTTGGCTTGTCCAACAGAAGCGACGCTCGGATTTGAGGGGTTCTCATTCGCATCAGAATTTTTGCTTCGCGAAGTCAAAGTGTCTACAAATTGCGTAATTGCTTGAGCGGAGTTCATCCTAGGAGACACCGAGAGCATATCCTTCGTGAAGAGAGCCAAAACGGATTCCGAAGCTTTCCTCAGATCGTCAGTGACGTGAGAAAGTCTCTGCTCAAATATACGAATCCACAACACTCGGCCGAGTTCTAGCTTCACGCCGTTCTCGACCAAAATTCTCACCACCCCCAGAGCCGCGCGTCTCAGCGCATACGGGTCCTTCGATCCCGTCGGCTTTTCGTCGATCGCCCAGAATCCGACCAGCGTGTCGATCTTGTCGGCAAGCGCCACAGCAACGGATACCGGATCGCTCGGCACGCGATCGGACGGACCTTGCGGCTTGTAGTGTTCCTCGATGGCTGCGGCCACAGATGGATGCTCGCCCTGCAGCAGCGCATATTTGCGGCCCATGGCACCCTGCAGTTCGGGGAACTCGCCAACGACTTCGGTGGTGAGATCGGCCTTGGCGAGAACCGCGGCGCGAGCGGCAAGCGCGGTAATCTCCCCCCTCGAGGGGGAGATGTCGCCGAAGGCGACCGAGGGGGTCGGCACGACCGGATGCGACGCCCCATCGCGGTCAGAGGACGCCAGCGCTTCACGCGCGGCGACCCCCTCTGGCCTGCCGGCCATCTCCCCCTCAAGGGGGGAGATTGACTGCGCCACGATCGGCGCCAGTTCTTCCGCCAATCGCTTGATCCGCTCCACCCGTTCGCCCTGCGTGCCGAGCTTGGCGTGGAAAGTCACGCCGAGATGGTCGAGGCGGGCCATGCGCTGGTCGAGCGGCTTCTTGAGATCAAGCCCGAATTTATCCGCCGATGCCTCGAGCTCAGCCAGGTCAGGCAAATCGCCCTGGTCGGTCGTCCAGAAATAAAGCGCGTCGGACAGGCGGGCGCGCACCACCTTGCCGTTGCCGTGGGCGATCTCCTTGCCGCCATCCTTCGCTTCGATATTGGCTGTGAGGATGAAGCGGCTGGAAAGCGCGTCGTCGACACCCTGCGGCCGCGTCACAAAGCACTTCTGATTGGCGCGGATGGTCAGTCGGATCACTTCGGCTGGAATGGCCAGGAATGCCTCCTCGAACTCGCCCATCAGCACGACAGGCCATTCGACCAGCCCGGACACCTCCTCCAGCAGCCCTTCGTCCTCGACCAGATCAAGCCCGTTGGCGAAGGCTAGATTGCGGGCGTCGGCAAGGATGATCTCCTTGCGCCGATCAGCATCGAGCACGACCTTGGCCGCTTCCAGCTTGGAAACATAGTCGTCGAAGCGGCGCACCGTGATGGCGTCAGGCGCATGGAAGCGGTGGCCGTAGGTGGTGTTGCCGGAGCGGATGCCGTCGATCTCGAAATCGACCACGACAGGCTCCTCGGTCTCCGGGCCGAACATGCACAGGATCGATTGCAGAGGGCGTACCCAGCGCAGCGAGCCTGGCTTGGCCGAGGCCGGTCCCCAGCGCATCGATTTCGGCCACGGGAAATTGCGGATGATCCCCGGCACCAGTTCGGCGATGATCTCTTCCGCCGCCCTGCCCGGCCTCGAAATGTGGGCGACATAAAAATCGCCCTTCTTCGGGTCGGAATGGACATGGGCCTCGGCGATCGAGGAAAGTCCGGCCTTGCGCAGGAATCCCTGGACCGCCTGTTCAGGCGCCGATGTCGAAGGCCCCTTGATCTCTTCGCTTATATCCTTCGAGCGCGCGGTGAGACCCCTGATATCGAGCGTCAGCCGGCGTGGCGTCCAGTACTCGCGCGCCGCTTCATAGGTCAGCCCCGCCTCGACCAGACCGTCGGTCAGCATCTTCCTGAGATCACCCGCCGCCTTGCGCTGCATGCGGGCAGGAATCTCTTCCGAGCGGAGTTCTAGAAGCAGGTCAGGCATGGATGGGGCTCACGCGGCAAAATGGTCCGGGCGGGGGCATAGCAACTCGGCTGGCCGCTGTCACCCTTTCCGCGCGGGGATCGCCGATTTGCGCCCGTTTCCAGAAATTTTGGCCGCCCTGTCGGGACAAGACCGCGCCACCCGTCCTTGGATCAAAGATTTCCATGAACCGAACGCAGCGCTGAAGCGACCCACGCGCTCAGGCAGGAAACTATTGGCTCAACGACCATGAAAACGGCATCCAGACTTCTGCAGATCCTCGCGCTCGGCGCCTGCTTCACGGCGCAGGCTCACGGTGCCTTCTCGATGCCGGGCGTTCGACAGGCATTGCGCACGATCGACGGTGCCGGCGGTCAGGCCGTACCGCCGATCAACGTTTCCCTCGAGATGATGAAGCGGGCCTGAAGCTCAGGCCGCCAAGCCACCCGCCTGCGTCTTCAAAAATGCCTCGCCGCAGGCCTTGGCCAGATTGCGCACCCGCAGGATGTAGCTCTGCCTTTCGGTGACCGAAATCACACCGCGCGCATCGAGCAGGTTGAAGACATGGCTGGCCTTGATGCACTGATCGTAGGCCGGGAAAACCATGCGGTGCATCGGCAGATTGTCGTTCGATGCCGGCGCGCCGGCATCGAGCAGCGCCTTGCACTCGGCCTCGGCGTCCTCGAAGTGGCGCAGCAGCATCGCCGTGTTGGCGTGTTCGAAGTTGTGGCGCGAATATTCCTGCTCGGCCTGCAGGAAGACATCGCCATAGGTGACCTTGTCGGCGCCTTCGCGGCCGTTGAAATTGAGGTCGTAGACATTGTCGACGCCCTGCACATACATGGCCAGTCGCTCCAGCCCGTAGGTCAGTTCGCCGGCCACCGGCGCGCATTCGATACCGCAGACCTGCTGGAAATAGGTGAACTGCGAGACTTCCATGCCGTCGCACCAGCATTCCCAGCCGAGACCCCAGGCGCCCAGCGTCGGGCTTTCCCAATCGTCCTCGACGAAGCGGATGTCGTGCAGTAGCGGATCGACGCCGATCGCCGCCAGCGAGCCGAGATAGAGTTCCTGTAAATTGGGCGGGTTCGGCTTCAGGATCACCTGGTACTGGTAATAATGCTGCAACCGGTTCGGGTTCTCGCCATAACGCCCGTCCTTGGGACGACGCGAAGGCTGGACATAGGCAGCGTTCCAGCGTTTTGGGCCGAGCGCGCGCAGCGTCGTTGCCGGATGAAAGGTACCGGCGCCGACTTCCATGTCGTAGGGTTGCAGGATGACGCAGCCATAGGCCGCCCAATAGTTGTGCAAGGTCAGGATCAGCCCCTGGAACGAGCGGCTGGGATGCATATGGGCGGGGATTTCAATTGTCACGAGTGGCCTCGACAGCACAGGCTAGCTTGCCGGCACGTCCTAGAGATCCGGCAGCAAAGCGTCAAGCAAAGCACGCCGATGCGGTCGCGCCGACATTATGGACAATGTTGAAAGCTTTGCAGGGGCTGGCCCATTGCCCATCTCTCGGGCCTGCGCTCTGTTCGCCTGTGCAGCAACGACAACAGGTTTCAGCCATGCCCAGCCCGATCGTCATCCGCCCTGTCGCGCGACAGGATTTCGAGCAATGGCTGCCGCTGTGGGACGGCTACAATGCATTTTATGGCCGCTCGGGCGAAACGGCCCTGCCGGGAGAGATCACCCAGATGACATGGTCTCGTTTCTTCGATGCCTATGAGCCGGTCCACGCGCTGGTGGCCGAAGGCGAGGGACAGCTTCTCGGCCTCGTGCACTATCTCTTCCATCGCAGCACCACGGCGATCGCGCCGAATTGCTATCTGCAGGACCTTTTCACCACGCAGGCCTCGCGTGGCAAAGGCATCGGACGGGCGCTGATCGAGGGCGTCTACGAGCGCGCCCAGGCGGCCGGCTCAGGTCGGGTGTACTGGCTGACGCATGAGACCAATCACACGGCGATGAAGCTTTACGACAAGGTCGCCGAACACTCCGGCTTCGTCGTCTATCGCAAGCTCTTCTGAGGCAGCCAGCCGAATCCGGTTCAAACGAAAACGGGACTCCGAAAAGAGCCCCGTTCGCCTTGAATTCAAATGGCTGACGTCACCCCTTCGGGGCGGGCACCGGCTCTGGCTTGACCTTCGGAGTTTCCTGCGCCGTGTTGGACTCGATCGGCGGCAGGCCCTTCATCAGCTTCTGCTGCAATTTGGCCAGCACATCGGGATCCGGCTTCAGGTCGCGAGCCTGGTTCCACTGGAAGGTGGCTTCCAGCTTGCGGCCGACGCGCCAGTAGGCATCGCCGAGGTGATCGTTGAGAACCGGATCTTCCGGCTTCAGCGACACGGCGCGTTCCATTTCGCGCACCGCGTCGTCGAACCTGCCGAGGCGGAAATAGGCCCAACCCAGCGAATCGACGATGTAACCGTCGCTCGGCCTGAGGTCGACGGCCTTTTGAATCATCGCCAGGCCTTCCTTGAGGTTCATGTTCATGTCGACCCAGGAATAGCCGAGATAGTTCAGCACCTGCGGCTGGTCGGGGAACAGTTCCAGCGCCTTGCGGAAGTTCGGCTCGGCCTTGGGCCATTCCTTTAGACGCTCATAGGCGATGCCGCGCTGGTAGAAGATGTTCCAGTTGGCCGCGGTCGGCGCCTTCAGCACCTCGGCGGCCTTATCGTAGAGAGTGGCGGCCGAACGGAAATCGTCCTTCGAGGAATAGACGCCGCCGAGCGCCAGATAGGCGCGCATGTCATTGGGATGGGCGTCGACCAAGGCTTTCAGATGGGTGATCGCCTCTTCGTGACGGTCCAGATCGGCAAGATTGAGGCCGAGTTGCAGGTCCGAAAGCTCCTTCAGCGGCGAAGCGGCGGGAATCCGGCGATAGAGCGCGATGGCACCTTCGCCGTCCTTCAATTGCTCGGACACGGCGGCGAGTTGCACAAGGGCAGCGTCGCTATCAGGCTTCAAAGCAAGCGCATATTGCAGATAGAGGCGCACGAACGGCTCGCCGCCGCCACGGTTGAGCGCGGTGGCGAGGTCGAGCAGGATTTCGGAGGCGCCATCGGATGGGCCGGCAACCAGCGGCGCAATCTTGTCGCCTTTTGCAATTCGGTCGCGCAAGGCGACGATTTCCAGCTTGCCCGGCGAAAACGCCTCGGCCTGGTCGAGCACCGACAGCGCCTTGGTCTTGTCGCCCTTGCGGACCAGGAACGAGGCGTAGGCCTGGGCATTGCGCATCCAGGTTTCGGGAGCGGCACCGCCGGCGGCGGTATCCTGCATGGTCGCGGCATAGATCGCCTCGGCCTTTTCGGGCATGCCGGATGCATCAGCGATCAGGGCGCGGTGGAACGACTTGAACAGGCCGAACCAATCCGGCCCCTGCAGCTTGTCGATGGACGCCATCGCATCGGCAGGCTCGCCGGCGCCTTGCTGCGCCCAGCCGGACATAACCCCGGAGATCAACCGGTCGAGATCGGATTCCAGCGACAGCTTGAGCCAGTACTGCGCCTTGGTGAAATCCTTCTTGTGGAAGGAATCGACGGCGAGCGCCAAGCGCGAGAAACGCTCGACGTCAGGCACTTCCTTGAGCTTGTCGGCATAGACCAGGGATTCGTCGAAGCGCCCTTGCGCGATCAGCGACAGCATCAGGCTCTGCTGCAGGCCGGTGTCGCTCGGGTCGAAGGCCAATGCTTGCTTGTAGTAGGCGATGGCGCTGTCGAGGTCGTTGTCGCCCTCGGCGATCCGGGCCGCCAGATAAGCGCCCGAAAACGACGTGATCTTGACCGGTTCGGTGGTTTGCTTGGCATAGGCCGGCAAAGCCGAGATCGCCATGCCGGTCACAATTGCCAGCCTTGTCAGCCAGCGCGCACGTCCTTGCCGCATCATATCCCTTTCAGCCAGGCGCCATCTCCGCATCAGCGGGATCGGCGTAGACTCGATCTTTCCAGGCAAAGCATGGCCTTTTTGGGGTCGCGCTTCAATCCGCCTCGAATTCACAATCCGGGCACCCGATTAACAAATCATGGCGACAGGCACCAGTTTTCCGGTCTTGAATTTCGGTGTTGGCCCTGCGCGGCGCCGAAGATATCGCAGATTCGACCCTTGAGCTCGGCTTCGACCGCTAAGGCTCGGGGCCAATATCAACCCTCGGCTGGCGCGGCGGACCGCTGCACCAGCGTGTCGCTGTATCCACCGGCCGCTATCGTGCTGCACAGTTCGTTCCATTCGCAGCCGCCGCAGGCCTTGCGTACAAGGCCAGCCGAAAACGCCTGCCGCATCCGGGCCAAGGTCCCTGTGTCGAGATCGAGGTGGGTGCCGACCCGGATTGGCCGCGCCAGCAATTCCTCTACATCCAGCCCGGCGAGCCGGTCCCGCTCGACGACGCTCTCGTTGAGGCAGTGAGGTTCCGGCTCGTCGAGCAATGGAGCGCAGACATCGTCGGGGCCGGAAACGAGGAGGATGTCCTCGCCCCGGCTCAGGCGCTCCGCGACGCGATCATAATTGGCGGTGAAGGCGGGGCTGTATCCCTTGCCCACATAGGTGAGCAGGCAAAGGAGATGATGGGCGCGCAGCCTGATCGTCACGGATTGGCCGGCTTGGCCTTGCCGCCGGGAAGGGCCATGAGGGTCGCGGCACCCAGCGCTGACTTGAGCAAGCCGCCGACGATGAACGGCAGGAAGCCGAAGGTAACGGCCTGTTCGGCTCCAATCATGACGGCAAGCCATGCTGTGCCCAGCACAAGGCCGGCAAGGTTGCCAAGCAGCATGGCGACAAAGGCAAGCATCACCCTTTTGCCGTTCCAGCCGCGTTCTGCTAGCCAGCCGACCAAGGCGCCGACAAGCGGGAAGGCGAAGAGATAGCCACCCGTCGGCCCGACGAAATGCGCGGCACCCGCTGCCCCTCCGGACAGAACCGGAAAGCCGACCGCACCCTCGACCAGCCAGGCGACGATGGTGAGCGCGCCAAGCCGCCAGCCATAGAGCGCGCCGATCAGGGTCACGGCAAAGGTCTGCATGTTTACCGGGACCGGCACCATCGGCACCTCGATGTAGGACGCCAGCGTCAGGAACAGGGTGCCAAGCACGACGGCTCCAACCTGCCAGGCAAGAGAACGATCCTGGAGCCGGAGCGGACTGAACGACGGCTTGCCGGGGGAGAACGCGACGTCTGTCATTGGGATTCCTTCGATCGATGAAAATTATAGATAATTTCTCTTTCCGATCTATTATCGAATCCACACTTCCCTGGGGATTGCAAGCCCTCGCTTTGGCGGAGGCCGTCTAACCTACGATGGCGAAGGCTTCGCGCGTTGTTCCGGAAGCCGTCCTGACCGGCTTGCGGCCAATCCATTGGACGTGCCGCCCCAGTGTGACGGCCGCCGATTCGGTGTTTCCCTGCCGCAAGGCGGCAAGGATCGCGCGATGGTCCTGATCGGTGCGCGTCTCCCACTCCGACCGCCATGCCGCGAACAGGAAACGGGCGCTTGCCGCGTGCAGATCATCGATGGTGGCGAGCAGGCGCGGCATGCCGCATGGCGCCAGGATCAAGCGGTGGAAGGCGCGGTTGGCCTCTTCCCACGACCTGACATCGCGGGACTTGTCGCCGGCCTTGGTCGCCTCCTCGGCGAGATCGAGAATGGCCGATGTCAGATGCGGCGCGGCGTGGCGCAGCGCCAGCACTTCAAGGGCGGCGCGCATTTCGGCGACCTCCTTGACCTCGCCCAGATCGAAAGACGCGACACGCACGCCGCGGCGCGGCTCGCCGATGGCCAGCCCTTGCGCCTCGAGGCGGCGGAAGGCCTCGCGCACGGGAACATGGCTGGTTTGGAATTCCTCGGCGATATGATCCTGCCGAAGCCTGGCTCCCGGCTCGATCGCGCCCGAGATGATGCGGTCCGCCAGAACCTTGCTGATGCGCACCGCGATGGTGTCGTCTGTGCCCTTTGCCATGTTTAATAGATAATTTGCGGCAGGGCAGCTTGTCGAGACGACGGGATCGGGATTCACGGCTGCTTGGCGAAATGATGCTGAAATTCGGGGACGCCCGCCAGCCTTGCGTCCAGCGCCTGCATTGCGACGGTGATGAGATCATGCAGGCGCTTCTTCGGCACGCCGTCACGCGCCTGTACGGAAAGACCATGCATGAGCGTGGCATAGTAGTCGCCGAGCGCCGCGGCATTCGTATCCGGCCTCAGTTCCCCGTCCCGAACAGCCTCGTTCAGCCGCTCCACAATCGATAGGGTGCGTGTCCGGCGATGCTCCGCCAGCCACTCCTGCACGCGATCATTCTCGATCGCGCAATTGGTGGCGGCCGACACCACCATGCAGCCCTGCGGCCGCCCTGGCTGCGTATAGGTTTCGACGGCTTCGCGCAGCATCCGCTCGATGGCCCGCCGCGCGGTCGTCTCGCCAGCGAAGGCACGAGTGGCGAAACCGCCCTCATTGGCCTCGTAGAGCCCGACCGCTTCCCGAAACAGATCCTCCTTCGAGCCAAAGGCCGCGTAGATGCGCGCCGAGGCGATGCCCAGGGCCGAAACCAGATCGGCCATCGATGTGCCTTCGTAACCGCGTGTCCAGAAGGCGTCTCGCGCCTTCTCCAGTGCCTTGTCGCGATCGAACTCCCTCGGTCTTCCCGCCATCGCCATCTCCATTTTTTTGTCGATCGACAAATAATCCGCTTGACTCCGGAATGCAAATTCTAATTCTTTGTTGATCGATAAAGAATAAAAAGGAGACGGGCATGAGTTCACTCGATCAAGGTCTGCCGCTCGGCGCCACGGCAACACAGAAAGGGGTTGGCGCGAAGCGCGGCGCCACGCTGGCATTGCTCGCCTTTGCCCAGCTCATCATCGCGCTCGACCTCAACATCGTTTTCGTGGCCCTGCCGGAGATCGGCTCCAGCCTCGGCTTTTCCGGCCAGACACTACAATGGGTTGTGAGCGCCTACACCGTGTTCACCGGCGGCTTCCTGCTGTTCGGCGGCCGAGCCGCCGACCTCGTCGGCCAGCGCCGCGTCTTCATCTTCGCACTTTGGCTCTATGCGCTTTCATCCCTGCTTGGCGGCCTCGCCTGGTCGCCCGAAATCATCGTCGCAGCGCGTGCCGTGCAAGGCATCGGTGCCGCGTTCCTATTTCCGGCGACATTGTCGCTGATCAACCGCCTGTTCGCCGAGGGGCCGGAGCGTAACCGGGCGCTCGCGGTCTGGGGCGGTGCCGGGGCAAGCGGCCTGACGCTCGGCTCGCTGGCGGGAGGGTTCCTCACCAGCGCCTTCGGCTGGCCAGCCGTGTTCTACGTCAACGTGGCACTGGCCGGTATCGCCATCGCCGCCGCGTTTGCCATCATCCCGCGCGATCCCAAGCGACACGAGCATCGCAATTTCGACCTGCCCGGCGCATTGGCTGTCACCGCCGGCGCCACGTTGCTGGTCTTCACGCTGGTCCAGGGCCCGGACTATGGCTGGGGTTCGCCAACGATTCTTATCAGCGCCATGCTGGCGGCGCTCTTCCTGATCGTCTTCACGGTGATCGAGGCAAGAAGCACCGACCCGCTGATGCCGTTGCGACTGTTCCAAAACCGCAGCCTCGTCGCCGGCATGACCATCACCTTCCTTTACATGGCGACTTTCGGCGCCCTGCCCTATTTCCTGACCGTGCTGTTGCAGACCGTACATGGCTTCACCGCCCTGCAAACGGGCCTGGCGTTCCTGGTGCCGTCGATCGCCATCGCCGCCGGCACGCAGTTCGGTGAACGCCTGGCGACGCGCTTTTCTACACGCTCGACCCTGGTCGGCGGCATGATAGTCGGCGCAGCCGGCACGGCGCTGATGGTCCTTGGAGCATCAGCCGACAGCAGCTATGCCGCCATCGTTCCCGGCCTGATCATCTCTGGTGTCGGACAGGGCATCGTCTGGACCGCCATGTGGATCGCCGCGGCTTCGGGCGTGGCACACGACGAGCAAGGCGTCGCATCGGGGATGGCCTGCACCACGCTCAACATCGGCAACGCGATCGGCATGGCGACGTTAATCGCGATCGCCAACAGCCATGTCGGCGGGCTGACAGGCGATGCACTGAAGGCCGCGATAGCCGACGGCATACAGATCGCCTTCTGGCTGGCGGCGGCGGGCATCTTTGTCAGCCTGCTGGCCGCGTTCGCTTTGCCGGGAAAGGGGAAGTAGCCGGCAACCGGGTGACGCCGCTCAGTTCACCCGGCTGATGCAGAAATCGATGACGTCGATCAGCGCCGATTTCTGCGGCGTCGCTTCCAGCGGCGCCAGCGCATCGCGGGCGATCTCGCCGAAATGGCGGGCTCGTCCGATCGTGTCGGCAATGGCGCCATGGCGAGTCATCAGGCCGATCGCCTTTTCCAGGCCGGCGTCATCGGTGACATTGTCCTCGATGGCACGCTTCCAGAAAGTGCGCTCGGCCTTCGTGCCCCGCCGATAGGCGAGAATGACCGGCAAGGTCACCTTGCCTTCGCGGAAATCGTCGCCGACATTCTTGCCGAGATCCTTGCTGGTGCCGCCATAGTCCAGCGCGTCATCGATCAGCTGGAAGGCAAGGCCGAGATTCATGCCGTAGGAGCGCAGCGCCGCACGATCGTTGCGGGTCGCCTGGGCAATGACGGGCCCGACCTCGGCAGCAGCCGAAAAAAGTGCGGCGGTCTTGGCCTTGATGACGGCGAAATGCTCGTCCTCGGTGGTTTCGAGGTTCTTGGCGGCGGCAAGCTGCATAACCTCGCCCTCGGCGATGATCGAGGCAGCACTCGACAGGATATCGAGCGCTTCGAGCGAGCCGACATCGACCATCATGCGGAAAGCCTGGCCGAGCAGGAAGTCGCCGACCAGCACGCTTGCCTGGTTGCCCCAGATCATGCGGGCGGTCTTCTTGCCGCGCCGCATGCCGCTTTCGTCGACGACATCGTCGTGGAGAAGCGTCGCCGTGTGCATGAATTCGACCGAAGTGGCGAGCTTGACATGGCCCTCGCCGGCATAGCCGAACATCTGCGCGGCGGCCAGCGTCAGCATCGGCCGCAGCCGTTTGCCGCCGGACGAGATCAGATGATTGGCAACCTCCGGGATCATCTCGACGTCGGAGCCGGCCTTGGACAGGATCAATTCATTGACGCGCCCCATATCGGCCGCTGTCAGATCGATCAGATCCTTGATGGAGGCGGGCTCCCGCTTCCCGTTTTCGATGTTGAGAACGACACCCACGACAATCACTCCCGTCTTGGTATAGAGCGTGCGACGGCACCCTTAGTCCCTGCGTGGACTCTAGGGCGGCGGACATGGCCACGGCAAGTGGCGAATTGGCGCGGCGTCGATGACGGAATGTCAACGACCACAGAGGGAACGGGGCTCTGCCTCGGAATCCCCTGCCCGTTTACATCAATAGCGCAAACTGCGAGTTTCATACGATGATAGAACTTGTCCGCACCAACGATGCCGTGATCATCTCCTTTGTTGAATCGCTGATGCGCGACGCCGGCATCGCCTGCTTTGTCGCCGATCAGAATATGAGCATTCTCGAAGGATCGATCGGTCTTTTGCAGAAACGCGTCATGGTCGACGCCGACCAGGCCGACGCGGCACGGCGCATCCTCAGGGATGCCGGTATCGCCAACGAGATCCGCGGAAAATAATGTCCGCCGCGCCCGCCGCCCTTGTTCCGGACACGCCGGCCCATACGGTCGACGCTTTCCATCGCGGCCGGTTCTGGCTCGTCCAGCCCAAGCAGGGCGGCCATCGCGCCGGCATGGATGCGATGATGCTGGCGGCATCCGTGCCATCGACCTTTGGCGGGCGCCTGGCCGATTTCGGCGCGGGAGCCGGAGCTGCCGGATTGGCGGTGCTGTCACGCTGCCCGGCGGCACAGGCGGTGCTTGTCGAACGCGCGCCGGAAATGGCGGCCTTCGCGGCGGCGACGCTTGCCCATCCCGGCAATGCCCATCTCAGCGATCGCGCATCCGTGCTGGTCGCCAATGTCACCGTATCGGGCCGGGCGCGGGCGGCCGCCGGCCTCGCCGACAACGACTTCGACTTCGTCATCATGAACCCGCCTTTCAATGCCCCCCGGGACCGCGCCACATCGGATCGCCTGCGAAAGGAAGCCCATGTCATGGAGGACGGGCTGTTCGAGAGCTGGATCAGAAGTGCGGCGGCGGTGGTGAGGCCGCTCGGCGGGCTCGCCGTAATCGCCCGGCCCGAACAGCTCGGCGCCATTCTCGATGCAATCGCCGGCCGCTTCGGCGATGCCGAGATGCTCGCCGTCCACCCTCGTCCCGATGCGGCGGCGATCCGCATCGTCGTGCGGGCAGCGCTCGGGGCGCGGGGAAAGCTTGCCATACGCCCGCCCCTAATGCTCCACACGCAGTCAGGCAACGGCCCCGACGAGCGCAGCGAAATGATCGCCAACGGCCTCGCCTCGCTGTTCGGAGATTGAGCTATTCTGCCCGGCGACATTGCCGTTGGCCGGGAAATCCCTACATGCCTGCAACCCACCGACCGGAGACCGCGCCCTCGTGAAACGCCTTATCAACCGCCTGCTGCCGAAATCCTGGCGCTCCACCGTCGTCACCATTCCGGTCATCCGGCTGCACGGCACCATCATGGCAGGCGGTGGCCAGTTTCGGCCGAGCCTGTCGCTGGCTTCCACCGCCGGCCTCATCGAGAAGGCGTTCTCCTACGACGCGCCGGCGGTCGCCATCTCGATCAATTCGCCGGGCGGCTCGCCGGTGCAGTCTCGGCTGATCTTCAAGCGCATCCGTGACCTGGCCACGGAAAAGAACAAAAAGGTACTGGTCTTCGTCGAGGATGTCGCGGCGTCGGGCGGCTACATGATCGCGGTCGCCGGTGACGAGATCTTCGCCGATCCGTCCTCCATCGTCGGGTCGATCGGCGTCGTCTCAGCTTCGTTTGGCTTCCCGGAACTGATGAAGAAGATCGGAATCGAACGACGTGTCCACACTGCCGGCCAGAACAAGGCGGTGCTCGATCCGTTCAAGCCCGAGAAGAAGGAAGATGTCGAGCGGCTGAAGGCGCTGCAGCTCGAGGTGCACGCAACCTTCATCGACCTCGTCAAGGAGCGGCGCGGCACGAAACTGAAGGACGACCCGGACCTGTTCACCGGCCTGTTCTGGACAGGCATCAAGGGCCTCGAACTCGGTCTGGTCGATGCGCTCGGCGACATGCGAACGGTGCTCAAGACCCGTTTCGGGGCGAAAACGCAGCTCAGGCTGATCACGACGCCGCGCGGTTTCCTTAGCCGCTTCGGCCTGTTCGGCTCAAGCAAGGGCTTTTCAGCGCCCGATATTGCCGCGGCTGCCGCCAGCGGCGTGATCGATGCGGCGGAAGAGCGCGCATTGTGGTCTCGCTTCGGGCTTTGAAAACCCGGCAAAACCGTCTAGCATGAGAGCTTGAGTTTCATGCATGTCGTGTTCCCAAAAGCGGGTCGGCATGCATCAACCGACCCGACCGGCCGCCTTCGCCGGCCCAGCGTGGGAGGAGTTTTGGCATGCCGCAGATCATTTTCTTCGCCGTCGTTGGCGTTGCCGCTTATTTCGGCTACCGCACCTTCCTTAGGGAAGCCGAGCGCGTGACCGCCAAGGTGCGGCGCACAGAAAAGCAGACGGCCAACGGCGCGATCGGCACTTTGGTCCAGGATCCGAAGACCGGCGAATACCGGCTGGCCAAGGACTGAGCATCATCCCGCAGACCATTGTGGACACCGACATCGGGTCGCGTAGCTGGCACGCACGCGCCAAAATCAATCTTGCGCTGCATGTCACCGGCAGGCGCCCTGACGGCTATCATCTGATCGAGAGCCTGGCGGTGTTCACGCGTTTTGGCGACAGGGTCGAAATCGCGCCCGCCGACAGCGATGAATTTACCGTGTCCGGCCGTTACGCTCCGGCCGTTCCTCTCGACGCCAGCAATCTGGTGCTCAAGGCGCGCGATGCCCTGCGGCAGACAGCCGGGCACGAGAGAACACCGCCGGTCGCTATCCGGCTGGAAAAGAACCTGCCGGTTGCCTCCGGCGTCGGCGGCGGTTCGAGCGACGCGGCGACCGTGCTGCGCGGGCTGGTGGAGACATGGGCGCTGGACATCGACGGCGCAGAGCTGGCGCGGATCGGCCTTTCGCTTGGCGCCGATGTGCCGATGTGCCTGGCGGCAAAGCCGCTGGTAGCGCGCGGCATCGGGGATGAACTGTCGATGGTGCCGGATTTTTCGGCGCTTGGCCTGGTGCTGGTCAATCCAGGCACCCCGGTGTCGACGGCGGATGTCTTTGCAGCGCTTTCCCGGCGCGACAATGAGGCCTTGCCGCCGCTGCCGCGCGGCATCGATTTTCACAGCCTGCGCAACTGGCTGGAGATTACTCGCAACGATCTCGAGCCCGCGGCGCTGGCGATGCAGCCCGCCATCGGCAGGGCGCTTTCCTGGCTGAACAAGGCCGGATCGGGTTTTTCACGGATGTCCGGGTCCGGCGCCACCTGCTTCGGCCTGTTCGAGACCGGCAATGTCGCCAAGCGTGCCGCTGCCGAGATCCGCGGCCGCCAGCCCGACTGGTTCGTCGCGGCGACGCGCACCATCGCATCGGAGGGCGCAGATGGCCAGAATTGACGAGAGCCGCTCCTTCATTCCCGTGCGCATCGCGGTGCTGACCGTTTCGGACACGCGCAGCCTCGCCGACGACAAATCCGGCCAGACGCTGGCCGACCGCATCACCGAGGCCGGCCATCTGCTGGCGGCCCGCGATATCGTCACCGACGACCGCGAGAAAATCCGCGACACGGTTCTGGCGTGGTCACAGGACAAGAATATCGATGTCGTCATCACCACCGGCGGTACCGGCTTCACAGGCCGTGACGTGACGCCGGACGCGCTGGAGCCGATCTTCGAAAAGCGCATGGATGGCTTTTCGGAAGTGTTCCACCGGATTTCCTACGACAAGATCGGCACCTCGACGATCCAGAGCCGGGCCACCGGCGGCGTCGTCAACGCCACCTTCGTCTTCGTGCTGCCGGGTTCGCCAGGCGCCTGCAAGGACGCGTGGGACGGCATCCTGAAAGCGCAGTTCGACTACCGGCACACGCCATGCAACTTCGTCGAGATCATGCCGCGCCTGGACGAGCATTTGCGGCGCGGCAAATCGGCTCCGTAAAAGCCGAGGCAAAGCGCCGGTTCCACGCCGCGTTCGCCAGGCAAAACAGCACCGGCGCCTTTGAAACGCCATTCCAAACCGGACCTCGGAAAAGTACCTTGTCTGAAGGCGATCATCGCCGTTCACGACAAGGCAGCTACGATGACCGTGCACACCGGTGGATGCCATTGCGGCAACATACGCCTTGAATTTTCAACCGAGCTCGAGCCACCGCAAACCGAAGTTCGCGCTTGCCAATGCTCGTTCTGTGTCAGACATGGTTCGCGCGCCGTTGCCGATCCGAATGGCAGACTGGTCATCTCGGTCAAGGACGAGACGCAATTGCGGAGATATCAGTTCGGGCTGAGGACGGCCGACTATCTGATCTGCCGGCGGTGCGGTGTCTACGTCGCCGCAATCGCCAGAGATGACGATGCAATCGCCAGAGATGACGATGCAAGGGCGATCGTCATCATCAACGCCCTGGACGACCGCGAGCGGTTCAACCAGGAGCCGGTCCGTGTCGACTTCGATGCCGAAAGCAGGGCGCAGCGCCAAGCCAGACGCCGCACACACTGGACACCTGTCGAGATGAGCTTCGGATAGGCAGCTCTCAGCGGATAACCGGCTCGCCATGAAACCGTCGGCGCGACGGCGGCGATACGCCGAAGCCGACTTCCATCATCAGTCGCGGCGTGCGTGCCGGCACGGTGCCCATATGAAAGCCAAAGGGGTCCTCGACGAAACCGAGACCGGCCTCGCCGGTCAACGTCACCGGGCTTTGCTCGCCATAGACATCCAGCACCTGTTGCGCGGGATGGCCAACCAGAAGCGTGAGCTGATGCTTGAGGCTGCGGCGCTTGTGGCTGCCCCTGACATAGACATGCGGACCGGTGTCGGCGTCGACCGGCTTGAGGTAGAAGAAGAATTTCAGCATGCGCCAATCATCGAGGTCGAAATGATACTTGCCAAGCGAGGCGAGGTTCTTGTCGGCATCGGAAGCGGCACCCGTGGGAAAACTCCACCAGACGCGTGTCGTGATCAGTTTTGCCTGACCGCCGAGATAGTGCGCGGCAATATCCAGAAGCAGCGGATCGCGCTGGATGGCAAGCGCCGCCGGGCAGTCGAGGATGCGCTCGAAAAAATGCCCGCTGAGCAGCGAGCGGCCAAGGCGTTTCTCGGCCTCGGCATGTTCCCCCGGCATGAATTCGAGACGGCGGTCGAAATTGCCGAAGCAAGGCGTGCGCCCGGCGAAGTCGGCGATCTCTTCATGGATATCAGGCGGCAGGACCAAGCCTGAGAACAGCCCGTCGGAGCGCAACGCATCGACGACCGCTCCCCGTTCGACACCGGCAAACATCGTATCCCCGGCATTGGCGACCGGGCGGGCGCGCTTTGCGCCGAGCCAATGCATGCGGCGTCCGGGCATGGTGCGCGCCAGCACGAACATCGGCAGCCAGGCAGGGTTCTCACGCAGGTCTGTCAGATAGGTTGGAATACGCACGGCGATGCGCCGCAGCAGGCTGCCGTTGCGCGCAATGGCCTCGAGACTGGGCGCGCCGGATGTGTCGGGGGTTGAAAGCTTCATTGGGTCCTCGGCTATGAGAGCACCACCGATGCCGCATCGGTGCTCGCCTCTCGGCATGACCCAAACCCAGTTCCCGCTTGAACGGAAGCTAACCCCGCGTCAAATTTTGTGCAATGCACAATGACCTGAGCACCTGCAAAAAATCATGTCGAGGAGCGGCGTTCCTGCTTGGCCGGCGCCATCCAGATCTCCGCGTCGAGCCGCTTCGTCGCGAGGCCGCGGGCGATGGCCTCGGCACTGCGGGCGCTCTTTGCCGCGGCAGCTGCCTGACGCTTGCTGATCAGCAAGCCGTCGGCCAAGGCGCGGTTTCCCGAAAAGACCCGGGCCAGGAATGGCGTGCGACTGGCTCGCGTGCGCGAAAACCGTGCCGCCATGGTCTGCCTGGCCGTGTGGGCGACAACTTCATCGATCCAGCCCTCCATCAGCCGCGCGCCGGGCTCCACCAACAGTAGCCAGTCTCCTTTTGCCTGCCGGATTCCGGCAGCGACACCGTCCGTCACGTACTGACAGCCGGCATGCTCGGCCACACGATGTGTCTGGTCGGTGGAGCCTGTGTCGCAGACGATGACTTCACGCACCACGCCTTCGACCGCTCCGCCAACCAGCGAGGCGAGCGTGCGGGCGAGGCCCTCCTCGTCATTGCGGGTTTCGATGAGAACACTGAGCATCCTTAGCCGAATAGCGGAAAGCGCCGGACAGCGCCAGTTTTTGCATCGCACCATAGAAAGTTCTTGCTTTGTTCTCATCAACGAAATAGGAATAATTTCATGAACAGAGCGATTCGACACAACACGGACAGTCCTTGGGAGCGGGCGAAAATGGAACAGATCGTGCGCGCCGACATTGCAGCTTTCGGAGCAGGAAGAGCCGAGATGGCCAACGCGATGGTCGAGCAGAGCGGCATGCGTGTCCGCCCGGACCGCAACCGCGGCAGGTCGGCTGGCATCAATCCGTCCGGCCGGTTCGAGCCGGTCAGCCGGCACGTGTTCGACGATGGCTGGAATTCGCTGGAAGAACTGCCGCCTTTCAAGACCGAAGTGCAGGTAGAGAAGCCGCGCACCATCATCACCCGCAACGAATCGCCCGACATTTCCTTCGACCGTTCCATCAACCCCTATCGCGGCTGCGAGCATGGCTGCGTCTATTGCTTTGCCCGCCCGACGCACGCGTTCATGGGCCTGTCGCCGGGTCTGGATTTCGAATCGAAGCTGTTCGCCAAGCCTGATGCGGCGCGCTTGCTCGACAAGGAGCTTTCGAAGAACAGCTATCAGCCGCGCACCATCGCCATCGGCACCAACACGGACCCCTACCAGCCGATCGAGAAGCAATACCGGATCATGCGCGAAATCCTCGAAGTGCTGGAAGCGCGCGGCCATCCGGTCGGCATCGTGACAAAGTCCGCTCTGGTGACGCGCGATATCGATATCCTGTCGCGCATGGCCGAACGCGGGCTCGCCAAGGTAGCGCTGTCGGTGACGACGCTCGACCGTATGCTGGCGCGCACCATGGAGCCGCGCGCGTCGACGCCGACCAAGCGGCTGGAAGCGATCCGGCAGCTTTCGGATGCCGGCATTCCGGCGTCGGTCATGGTGGCGCCGATCATTCCGGGCCTGACCGATCCGGAGATGGAACGCATCCTCGATTCCGCACGTGCGGCGGGCGCGCGTGAAGCGGGTTATGTGATCCTGCGGCTGCCGCTGGAGGTCAGCCCGATCTTCAAGGACTGGCTGCTGCGCCATTATCCGGACCGCTACCGCCATGTGATGTCGCTGATCCGCTCGATGCGCGACGGCAAGGACTACGATTCGGAATGGGGCAAGCGCATGAAGGGCGCCGGTCCCTATGCCTGGCAGATCGGCCGGCGCTTCGAGATCACCGCCAAGCGGCTCGGCCTCAATGCCGAACGGCGCACGCTGCGGACCGATCAGTTCGTTGCCGCCGGGAAAGACCAGGTGCAGCTGACGCTGCTTTGAAGAGACAATTCGTCGCGGTGGTTTGATCCGTCGCGCACCAGAATCCCGTCCGGCCTGCCCCGGCCTGCAGACGGTGCCCTCCCGGTCCGGCGCCCCACCCGACCCGGAGGGACTTGCGGAGAATCGGAGCCGATGCGAACCTCGCCGCAACATGGCTCGCGCGCGTTCCGATTCTCCGCCTCTCTTTGAAATCATCGAGAAGCCTGACTTCTCCTTCGAGACGAAGGCGATGGCCGAAGGTCTGTGGCCCGTCGCCGGAATGGACGAGGCAGGCCGCGGTCCCTTGGCCGGGCCGGTGGTCGCTGCGGCCGTGGTGCTCGATCCCGCCAACATTCCCGACGGCCTCGACGATTCCAAGCGCCTCAGCCATCTGCAGCGTGAAGCCTTGTTCCTGCGAATTCTCGGCTCTGCGCAGGCGGTCTCAATGGCCTCCATCAGTGCCGAGGGTATCGACGGCAGCAACATCCTCAAGGCGAGCCTGGAAGCCATGCGCCGCGCCCTGGTAGGGCTGTCGGTCAGACCGAAGCTCGCCCTTGCCGATGGACGCGACGTGCCGCCTGGCCTGCCTTGTGAAGGGCGCGCGCTGATCAAGGGCGACCAGCGTTCGCAGTCGATCGCCGCCGCCTCGATCGTCGCCAAGGTGATGCGTGATCGCATGATGTGCGGCTGCGGCAACCATCACGACCGTTACGGTTTCGAAGTCCATATGGGCTACGCCACGCTTCGCCATCGCACGGCAATCGAGGCGCATGGCCCGGTGGCGCGGCTGCATCGCGTATCGTTTTCGCCGTTCAGGCTGGGTGGCGCTGAAGTGGTCGAGGAAGAGAGCTTCGTCGGAATGGATAGTTGATCTCCCCCCTTGAGGGAGAGATGGCCGGCAGGCCAGAGGGGGTCGCCGCGCGTGAAACGCCGACCTTATCTGCGCTGCAAAAATGACGTCGCGCCCGGTCGAGCCGACCCCCTCTGTCGCCTTTGGCGACATCTCCCCCTCGAGGGGGGAGATTATCCCCGCCCACAACAAAAAAGCCGCCAGGTTGTCCGGGCGGCTTTCGATGATTGGCTAGAGGGACCCTCTAATTCAGCTTCGACTTCACGTCCGCAAGCGATGCCTTGAACAGATCGGCACCGGCCTTGGCGTCGATCTTGCCGGCAAGCAGCGCGCGCGCTGCCTCTACGGCGATGTCGACGGCGCTGGCGCGGACTTCGCTGATGGCGTCACGCTCGGCCTGGCCGATCTTCTGCTCGGCAAGCGCGGTGCGCCTGACAACATAGTCCTCGGTCTTCTTGTGCGCTTCGGCGGCAAGCAAGTCGGCTTCGCGCTTGGCGGCGGCGACGATGTCGGCGGCCTCCTGCTCGGCTTCCTTGCGCTTGCGCTGATACTGGCCAAGCAGTTGCTGGGCTTCCTCGCGCAGCCGGCGCGCTTCGTCGAGTTCGTTGCTGATCCTTTCGGCGCGGGCGTCGAGCGCCTTGGCGATCAGGCGAGGCACCTTGATGTAGACGGCAATGCCCAGGAAGATGACCAGGGCAACCGTGGCCCAGAGCGTCGCGAGAGATGTGGCGTCCATGATGCGCTCCTCACCGGGCCACGGATTTGACCGCGGCCGCGATCTCTGCCTTGCTGGCCTTGCCGCCAACCAGGGCTTCGACAATCGCCGAAGCGGTGTCCTCGGCGATGCTGCCGACTTCCTTCATGGCATTGGCCTTGATGGAAGAAATGCGGGCCTCGGCTTCGCCAAGCTTGGCGTCGAGCGCGGCCTCGACCTTCTTGCGAGCGGTGTCGGCCTCGGCCTTGGCCGCGTCGTTGGCCTGCTGGCCGATCGCGTTGGCCTTGGTCTTGGCTTCCGCCAGTTCCTGCTCGTAGGCAGCAACGGCAGCGTCGGCCTCGCCCTTCAACTTGGCCGCCTGATCGAGATCCTGCGTGATGCGATCGTTGCGGACATCGATGATGCCGCCGACGCGCGGCATCACAACCCGCTTCAGGAAGAGATAGAACAGCCCGAAGGTGATCGCCAGCCACAGAAGCTGCGACGGGAACGTCGCCGGATCGAATGGCGGAAACGTGCCATGCGCTTCAGCAGGCACACCGGTGCTGGAATGCGTGTCGCCTTCCGTAGCAGCGTGGCTGGTATCGGCTGATGGCGCGGACTCTTGCGCAAAGGCAGATGTCACGAACATGGACTATCCCCGAAATTCAGGCCCGCCGCTCGCGCGGCCGGCCTGTCCAATCTTCCCGAGTGCTCAGCCGAACAGGGCCAGAAGCGCGATGAGAAGCGAGAAGATGCCCAGAGCTTCGGTCACGGCGAAACCGAAGATCAGGCGGCCGAACTGGCCATCGGCAGCCGACGGGTTGCGCAGAGCGCCCGCGAGGTAGCTGCCGAAGATGTTGCCGAGGCCAATGCCCGCACCACCCATGCCCAGGCAAGCGATGCCGGCGCCGATGTACTTTGCTGCTTCTGCGTCCATTTGTTCAACTCCTTTGGATCTAAAATTCCGTTGCGATTCCATCCGGCGCCAATGTTGGAAATTCTTGGGCCGGAAACTTTTGGACCTAGTGCCCGGGGTGCAGGGCGTCGTTGAGATACATGCAGGTCAACACGGCAAAGACGTAAGCCTGCAGGAAGGCGACCAGCAGTTCCAGTGCCGTCAGCGCCACCGCCATCGCCAGAGGCAGGATCGAGCCGGCGACGCCGACCGCGCCGAGCGCGCTCAGGCTAACCACGAAGCCGGAAAACACTTTCAGCGTGATGTGGCCGGCGAGCATGTTGGCGAACAGACGAACCGAGAGGCTGACCGGGCGCGACACGAAGGAGATCACTTCGATCAGCACCACCAGTGGCAGCAGGAAGACCGGCACGCCATGCGGCACGAACAGTTTCAGGAAGCCAAAACCATGCTTCATGAAGCCGTAGACGACCACGGTTGCGATCACCAGCACGGCAAGGCCGAAGGTGACGATGATGTGGCTGGTGACGGTGAAGAAATACGGGAACAGGCCAAGCAGATTGGCGACGAGCACGAACATGAACAGCGAGAACACGAGAGGGAAGAACTTCATGCCTTGCGTGCCGGCGGCATCGCGCAACATGTTGCCGACGAACTCGTAGGCCATCTCGGAGACCGACTGGAGCCGCCCGGGAACCAGGCTGCGGCTCGACGTCGTGAGAAACAGGAATCCAGCCGCGACGATAACGGTTGCGACCATGAACAGTGCCGAATTGGTAAAAGACAGGTCATAGCCGCCGATGTCGATCGGAATCAGCTTGTTGATATGGAACTGGTGGATCGGATCGACCTTGTCAGCTGCCACGTTCAAACCCCGTCAATGCCGCGTACGGCCTCGTTACCATTACCGCACATGGTGCGCGGTCATTTCTTGTCGTCTTGGCCAGGGCGCGATTTATCGCCTTGTCCAAATTCTGCCACAACGCCGGCGGAACGCATCACATTGAGCACTCCGGCGCCAAAGCCAAGCAGCAGAAACACGATCAGACCCCATGGCGATGTCCCCGCCAGACGGTCGATGATCCAGCCGATGCCGGCACCCACCACCACCCCGGCGATAAACTCGCTGGAGAGTTTGAGCGCCTGACCGTAACCGGCCACACTGCCCGCTTTCGCGTCGTCTTTCCCCTCGAGCCGGCCCGGCCGCCTTGTCGCAAGCGAAGCTTCAAGGTCACGGCGGCGGCGCTCAAGATCGTCGTCGCGGATATCGGGTTCATGCTGATTGCCGCGGCCGGTTTCTCCGGTTCCGTCTGGCCCATTCTTGTCGGCCATCGCAACCCCCCTGCCCGGTCAGACCATCACCGTCCGTCCGCTTCTAAAGTCGCCGGCAACATAGTTAGAGGGTTTGCGCCCGTCAAGCCACGGGCGGAAGTTCATTGCCATGTATTTTAGGCAATAAAATCAATGGATTACAAAGGTGCGACATCGTGCCCGCCATGATGACGAGGATGCATGGCGCGAATCCCCCGCGCAATGGCTCTTCGATAGGCTGCGCGCCACGTCAAAGATCAGCGGCTGCTCCGCACTCAGCTCCAGCCGCCGCCATAGGTCCGATAGAAGATATGCAAGCCGATCTTGGTCATCTTCTGCATCGTGCGCGCCCAGCCGGGATGGACATATTGGGCATAGTAGTGGGTCGACGATCCGACCTCCGGGATAAAGATCTTGCCGGCAGTGACGGCCATGGCGATCTCCTGGGCGGTCTTGTAGGCGGCTGGGCTATCGATGCGCTTCTTCCTGCCGTCGCAGGCGAAGGAGAACTGGCAACGGTTGAACCAGCTGTCGTTCTGGTAGACGACGCCGCAGATCGAATTCGGATAGGTCGGATTGCGGACGCGGTTGAGGATGACCTGGGCGACGGCGGCCTGGCCGCGCACGGATTCGCTCCTCGCCTCGAAATAGATGCCGTTGGCAAGGCATGCCTGCTCCTTCTGGGAGAAGACACTGGCGGGCAGCGGGTTCTGGATCCACGAATGATCGCCCTTGGCCATCGGCGGAATGAAGCGGCCCTCATTGGGCTGCTCGTCCTGAAGCAGGGCTTCGAAGGGCGATGCCTTGGCATAGTCAGGCTCGGACTGCGCGTAGGCGGTGGCCAGCACGTCCGGATGGTCGTTGTTGACCAGCGCTGCCAGCATGGCCGGCACGCCGGGATCCGGCTTCTTATCCTCGTGCGCATGGAATGCCGCGGCGATCTGGATTTCCTTGCCTTTGATCTGCGGCTTGGCGAAAGCCATTTTCAGGCCGCTGTCCATGCTGGGCCGCAGCAAGGAGGAGGTGCGCTCGAAGATCGAGCCGGCGTTGAAGTTCTTCGGCGGTGCGACGGGAGACATCTGGACGATGCGCCCTTTCTTCTCAGCGCGCACGACGCGGTCCTCATCGGGCGTGCCGCTGACCTTGCCGCCCTTTCCGCGAAACGACACGTTGCCGACACCGGCCAGGTGGACACCCGATCCGGAGATGGAGCCGGTGACATCAGAATCGACAAAGGGCATCTCGGCAGCATGGGTCGAGCCGGCGACGGATTTCTCGACATAGGAATTCCAGCGGGTGTTCGCTTCGAGGCCGGAGACAAGGCTCGTCATGTCCTGATAGGCGACGATGGTCGGAAAGCCGATCCAGATGCCGAGACCGATGACGAACGGGGGCAGAAAGCCACGTCTTCTCTCACCGGCGGCGGCAACCAGCCGCTTCAACACACGTCGATGCACGGAACACTCTCCAGGAACGCGACAGACCCCACTGGAGAGCAAAATGATGCATTAACCTTGATGGGACGTTAACGGCTTCGATCGGACTGTTCTCAGCCGGCTTCAGGTCGTGGTTCCGAAGTCGGGCGGTTTTGCGGCCGAACTCAGGCCGGACGCAGGAAGATCGGCCGGGCGATCAGCGCGCAGATGGCGGCCGCCAGCCAGACGCCGGACCAAGACCAAAGGTGCAAGAGCCCCGGAATGGCCACCGGCACCAGGAAGAAGCCTACGAAAACAAAGGTGTTGGCAAGGCTGAGCGCGGTCCCGACATGGCTGGCCCCGGCAAGGGTGGCAAGCTCGGTGTAGGCGACACCGTGCCAGGCGGAGACCGAGATGCCTGCGACAATAAGCACGACTGGAAGGACAGCCAACCAGATGAGCTGGCCGCCCGGAACGGTTGGGCCGAACAGGACCAGCAGCCAAAGCATGGCGAAGGCAAGGGCGCTGAACGCGCTGCACAAGCGAAGAAATTGGCGGCGGTTGCCGTGACGGTCGGTGAAGCGGCCGCTCCAGATGCGCATGACCATGGCGCCGATCTGAACGGCGGCGAGGCTCGCGCTGATTGCCGCCGTTCCCAACCCAACGAAATCGTGCAGGAACACGGAGGCGAAGGTGAGCACGGCCACCTGCGGAAAGCAGAGCAGGCCGATGGCGGTCGCGATACGCCAGACATCGCGATTGCGCAGCGGCGCCGGTCCGACCGCAGCCGAAGCGAGATGGCCCTCGCCCGCCGTCGGCGGCTCGTGCAGCCAGCGCCAGGCGAACAGGGCAGACAGAGCGGATGCGCCCGCCAGCACCCCGAACACCGCGCCAAAGCCGAAAGCCTGCGCAAGCGAGGGCAGCACGAGCGCGCCAAGGCCACCGCCAAGCGGCACCGCCGTCTGCCTGATGCTCATGGCAAAGCCGCGCTCGTTTTCCCGAAACCAGCCCATGATGGCGCGGCCGCTCGAACCGTTGACGCTGCCGCCGAGCAGTCCGGTGATGAGCAGGCTCGCGGAGAGCAGCGTGACGCCGGGAATACCGGCCTTTGTCGGCACAACCAGCATCGCCATGGCCAGGAGCCACACCGCCGTCGCGCCGAGCCCGATCAGGAGCACGCGGCGATCGCCCCAGCGATCGGTAAGCAGGCCCCAGGGCAGCTCGCTGAGCGCGACCCCCAGCCCGAGAAGGCCGAGCGCCAGGCCGAGCTCGGCATTGCCCAAATGATAGCCCTGGCGAAGAACGACCGCCGTCGCCGGGATGCCGGAGAACGTAGCCGAGAAGGCGGCATTGGCGGCAACGCCGATGCCCAGAACTTTCCAGCGATGGCCCGGCTTGAAAACCCTCCCGGCGGAACCGGTATCTTCCAGGAGCTTCGGCGGCTGCCGGTCGCTGCAATTGACAATGGCGGACATGATTTCATTTCCCGTGCTGGCCAGTGGTCCGGCCTTGACGATCTGTCCCTATCGCCATAATTTCATCCTGAAAATCAGGAAGTTTTGAACTTACAATCCTGAAAATTGGGACTTAAGACATGCGACGCGTAACTTTCGACCTCGACGTCCTGCGCAGTTTCGTCACCGGTATGGAGCTGGGCAGCTTTGCCAAGGCCGCTGACCGGCTTGGCCGGTCGACGTC
>NZ_RZTT01000320.1 GCF_003996995.1 Mesorhizobium sp. M7A.T.Ca.US.000.02.2.1
AACCCGAGCAGAGCCAGGGCAATCGGTCCGGTTGTAAGGAGTGTCACCTGTTCGAGGAAGGGACGCACATAGACCGAGCCGGCAAAATGCCCCGTCATCAGCAAAACAATGGCCAGCATGCCGAGTTGGATGCCGCGCCGCCGGGTCAGCCGAAATACATCTGCAAGGCTGTTGCTTGCCGTTGCAGGCAAGGTCGGCAGGCTGAGAAACTGCAGCAGCATGGCAAGCGCGGCCAGCCCCGCCGTCATGGCCATGGCACTGCGCCACCCTATCCAGTCACTGATCAGCGCGCCCATAGACGGTGCGGCAATGGTGGCAAGCGAGACGCCGAGGGTGACGATCGCCATGCCCCGACCTGTCGCATTGGCGCCAACCAGCCTCGCCACGACGGCGACCGAAAGTGCCCAGAAAGCGCTGAGAGCGATGCCCAGCCCGGCCCGGCCCAACAGCAACAGCCAGAAATCGGTCGCCAGCGCCGCCAGGATATTGGAACCGACCGCAAGAGCGCTGAGACCAACCAGCACCGCCTTGCGGTTCAGGCGGCCGATGAGAACATTGCTCAACATGGCCGTCACGGCGCCGACGGAAGCGGTGGCCGTGACGACCTGGCCGGCCGTCCCCTCGCTGATGCCGAGATCGCGTGCCATTGGCGTCAGCAGACCTGCGGGCAGGAATTCGGCCGACACCAGGGCAAAGCTGGTGGCTGCCAATGAAATGACCGCGAACCAGGTGGCTGCGCTCCACGCGGCTGGTGCATCGGCATCAAGGCCAATCGCGGCGTCTTCAAGCTGTAATGTTGTGTCAGTCACGGAAAGATCTCCAAAGTTTGGAGGTCTTAAATAGGCGAGTCCGCTCGGATGATATGTATCTTAGAATCCGAAATTCATATCCATTCGTCCGGGAATTGTGCGACGCACAACGCCCGGCGAGACATTGGTGATGCGCTTGAACGCGCGCGCGAAGGATGCCTCGGAATCATAGCCCAAACGGGTAGCGACTTCGGCAACCGACAAGCCGTTTTGGCCCAGCAATTCGCGGGCAAGCTGCATGCGCAGGCGGGCGAGATAGTGTGCGGCACCCTCCCCCAATACCGCACTGAAACGCTCGGCGAAAATCGAACGCGATTGGCCTGCCACGCCGGCCAGGCTTCCCAGCGTCCAGTTGTGGCCGGGGCTGCGGTGCATGGCCGCCAAAGCGCGGCCTATATGGGGGTCGCGGATGGCTGCGAGCCAACCGGTGGTCGAGGCTCCGTTGCAATTGACCCAGCAGCGTATGAGCCGGGCCGTCAGCAAGTCGGCCATACGCGACAGAATCGTGGCGCTGCCCATCTGCGGTTGCGAGGCCTCCACCGTCATGGCCGCCAGCAAAGGACCGACGACCGGGTCATTGCCGGCCACGTCGCAACCCTTGATGACAGGCGGCATCAACGTTATCAATGGGTTGAGCGCATAGGAGTCCAAGGCCATGGAGCCGCAGAAAAGGGTGCTCGTGGCGCCCGTTCCTTGCCGTACCACTTCGCAGACGTTGCCCCCCAACTTGATCACCTGGCAACCTTCGAGCGAGTCCCCTGCAACGTCCGGCGCGCTCGCCAGCCGATGGGCGATGCCTTGCGGCAGCAGCACCAGATCGCCATCGCGCAACTCCTGCCAGCCTTGCGATTCAGTATGAATCCAGCACGGGCCCTGGCCGACAAAGTGAAACCGAAGCAGCTGTTGTTGCGGAAAGTCTATGCTCCATGGGTGCCGGAGCTCGCAGCGGCCATAGTTGACACCACTCAAGCGAAAGTCTTGCAGAACTTCGCTGAGCGCATCCATCGGGATATGTGGCGTCGAAGACGGACGGGACGAATAGTCAGGCATATGCCTGATATAGATGCCGAACGTCCGGCAGGCAAGCGGGGACCGTTGTCCACCAGGTGAATCGTTGCAGCGGCGCCCTACCCTTCCCGGCAGATTTCTCGCCTTGCCTCCCACTCCAACTGCATGCAAGGAGTTTCTGCTAGACACAGGGACAAGAGGCATGGCGGCGGAAGCATCGGGCAGTGATCTGGTTCAGGTGGTGGCACTGCTTGCTGCCGGCGTCGTTGCCGTTCCGATCTTCAAGCGCATGGGCCTTGGCTCGATCCTCGGCTATCTAACCGCCGGCGTGGTGATCGGTCCGTTCGGCCTCGGCGTCTTTTCCGAATCGGAAGCCATTCTTCATGTCGCCGAGCTCGGTGTGGTGATGTTCCTGTTCATCATCGGGCTGGAAATGCAGCCATCGCGGCTGTGGGGCCTGCGCCGCGAGATCTTCGGCCTCGGCGCGCTGCAGGTCGGCGTCTGCGCGCTGCTGCTGACCGGTGTCGGCATGGCGGGAGGGTTTCCGATCGCGCAATCCTTCGTCGCCGGCGCCGGCTTCGTGCTGACCTCGACGGCGATCGTCATGCAACTCCTGGAGGAACGCGGTGAAATCGCCGCACCGAAAGGCCAGCGCATCGTATCGGTCCTGCTGCTCGAGGACCTTGCCATCGTGCCGCTGCTGGCCCTGATCGCGTTCCTGGCGCCCGGTGGAGCCGACACCAGCCTGTCGGAGCGGCTGACTGAGGTCGGCATCGGCCTTGCCGCGATCATCGGCCTGGTGGTGGCCGGCCGTTATCTGCTCAACCCGTTCTTCCGCATCCTGGCGGATGCCCGTGCCCGCGAGGTGATGACGGCGGCGGCACTTCTGGTCGTCCTTGGCTCCGCCCTCGCCATGCAGCTCAGCGGCCTGTCGATGGCGATGGGTGCCTTCCTGGCCGGCGTGCTTTTGTCTGAATCGACCTTCCGCCACCAACTCGAAGCCGACATCGAACCCTTCCGCGGCATCCTGCTTGGCCTGTTCTTTCTCGCGGTAGGCATGTCGCTCGACCTGCATGTGGTCGCGGCGAACTGGCGGCTGATCGCCGTCTATGTCGTCGCCTATATGGTGATGAAGGCATTCGGTATCTACATCGTCGCCCGCATCCTGAAATCAGGCCACCGCGAAGCCCTGGAGCGCGCGGTCTTCATGGCACAAGGCGGCGAATTCGCCTTTGTCCTTTACTCGGCGGCCGCGGCGGTCGGCATCATCGACGGCCAGGCCAACGCGACGCTGACGGCGATCGTCATCATCTCCATGGTGCTGACGCCGCTGGCCATCATCGCCTTGCGCTATCTGACGCCGCGTGACGAGCAGTCGCTCGACGGCGTCGATGTCGCCGATGGCCTGACCGGCAGCGTGCTGGTCATTGGTTTCGGCCGCTTCGGCCAGATCGCGAGCCAGCCGCTGCTGCTGCGCGGCATCGACGTCTCGATCATCGACAATGACGTCGAAATGATCCAGGCGGCGGCCGATTTCGGCTTCAAGGTCTATTATGGCGACGGCACGCGACTGGACATCCTGCATGCCGCCGGCGCCGGCCGTGCCCGCGCCGTGCTGATCTGCGTCGACAAGGCCGATGTGGCTGTTCGCATCGCGGAGCTCATCAAGGCTGAGTTTCCTTTGCTCACCGTGCTGGCCCGCGCTTTCGATCGTGGTACCGCGCTGCAGCTCATTCGCGCCGGCGTCGACTACCAGCTGCGTGAAACCTTCGAATCCGCACTTGTTTTCGGCGGCTCGGCCCTGGAATCGCTGGGCGTCGATCCCGAAGACGTGGCTGAAACGATCGAAGACGTCAGACGCCGCGACACCGACCGCTTCGAGACCCAGCTCGCCGAGGGCATTCGCGCCGGGCAGCGCTTCCTGAGAGGCAATATCGGCACGCCGATTCCGACACCGCTCTCCACGCCGCGCCGGCCTGGTCAGGCACTCAACGAAGAGACCGCGGGTGTGCTGCACAAGTCCGAACCCGCCGATTGAGCAAGGAATCAGGCATGGAATTGGACAGCAGAGCCCTGTCGGTCACCAAATTCTGGCGCGATGCCGGCGAGGATGCCTGGTTCGAGAAGAACGAAGCATTCGATGCCGAGTTCCGCGACCGCTTTCTCGGCCTGCACTACGCCGCCGCGCGGCGTGAATGCGACGACTGGCTGGAACACGCCGAAGGCGCGCTGGCGCTGATGATCCTGCTCGACCAGTTTCCGCGGAACTGTTTTCGCGGCACCGGCCATATGTACGCGACCGATCCGCTCGCCAGATATTTCGCGGAGAGGGCGATCGCGGCTGGTCATGACCTGGCACTCGAGGAAGAACTCCGCGTTTTCCTCTACCTGCCTTACGAGCATTCGGAACTGCTGGCCGACCAGGACATTTCGGTCGAACTGACGCAGGCCAGGGCCGAGCCATACCTGAAGTACGCTGTCGAACACCGCGATATCATTCAGAATTTCGGCCGTTTTCCGCACCGAAACAAGATGCTTGGCCGCGAAACCACCCCGCAGGAGCAGACGTTCCTGGATGGCGGCGGCTTCTCCGGTTAAAGACCCCGCTCCAAGGTGTGTTGAGATTCAGGTCAGGCCGAGACGAAAACGGTGGGTTCCGAGAACCGGAGCGGAGCGTACATTTGGGTACGTGAGCACCGGAAGCGCAGGAACTCGCCGTTTGCAGGCCGGCATCACCTGAATATCAACGCACCTAGGCCAACCACCAATCCCGGCCGGAGGACAATCGCTCGATGCCTGAAGTATCGACGGCGACCAGGCGGTCGGTGATGCTGCGACCGCTGACAACCAGGCCGGGCGCGATCTCGGCCAGCGGCGCCAGCACGAAGGCGCGCTCCAGCATGCGCGGATGCGGCACCTCCAGTCCGGTCTCGTGGATGACGCGGTCGCCGAACACCAGAATGTCGATATCGATCAGCCGCGGCCCCCAGCGCTCCTCCCGGACCCGCTTCAGCTTGCGCTCCGCATCGAGGCAGAGGTCGAGCAAGGCGCGCGGTGCAAGCACGGTGGAAATTTCGGCGGCCGCATTGAGAAAATCCGGCTGATCGAGCTTGCCCCATGGCGGCGTGCGATAAAGCGAGGAGACGCCGGTGACGCGCGTATCCGCGTCGGCATCCAGCATGCGCAGCGCCGCGCCCATGGATTTCGCCGGATCGCCAAGATTGCCGCCAAGGCTGAGATAAACGGTACTATTCGGGCCAGACAACGGTCACCTCGACATAATCGAGCACGCCGGGCACCGGTGCGTTCGGCTTGCGCACCGTGATCTCGGCTTTCTTTATCTGCGGAAAACGCGCTGTCAGCGCACGGGCCACTTCGAGCGCCAGCGACTCGATCAGAAAACGGCGCTGCCCGGTGATGATCTTTTCAATGACTGTGAATGCAATGCCGTAGTGGACTGTATCCTCGATCGAATCCTCGGCCAGCGCGCGGCCTGGATCGACGGTGAGAACGGCATCGACATAGAAGCGCTGGCCGAGCCTTTCCTCCTCGTCCAGCACGCCGTGCCGGGCAAAGAAAGCGCAGTTCTTCATGCGGATGACATACATCGCTCAGTTTCTCGCCCGGTCCGTCCGACGCGCCAGCATAGCATCCGCGAGCGCCAAAGCGTCCACGTTGAATGCGACATCGTGGACGCGAAACAGATCGGCGCCCTGGAGCCTCAAGATGACGCTGGTCGCCGATGTTCCGACCCCTCTGTCGGCGGTATCCCGGCCGGTGACCGTGCCGATGAAGCGTTTTCGCGACGTACCTGCCATCAGCGGCAAGCCAAGTGCATGCAATTCCGAAAAGCGTGCCATCAGGTCGAGATTTTCCTCCGCCGTCTCCTTGGCGAATCCGAAACCGGGATCGAGCACGATACGATCGTCGGCGATGCCGTTCTGGCGGGCGATTTCCAGCGACCTTCGCAGGAACGTCAATTGATCGGCAATCACATCCGGCAGCTTCTGGCGATCCCGCCCGGTATGCATGATGACCAGCCCGGCGCCGGTGTCGGCGGCGACGCGCGCAATATCAGGCTCGCGCTGCAAACCCCAGACATCGTTGACGATATGCGCGCCGGCGGCGACCGCCAGCCGCGCCGTGTCGGCACGATAGGTGTCGACCGAAATCAGCACCTCGCTCACGCCCGCCAGAGCTTCGATCACAGGCAGGATGCGGTCCTGTTCCTGGCTGGCCGATACCGCGGTAGCACCTGGGCGCGTCGATTCTCCGCCGACATCGACAACCAGTGCCCCTTCCCGGATCATGCGGCGCGCCTGGGCCAGCGCCTTTTCAGGGGCGTCGAAATGGCCGCCGTCGGAAAAGCTATCGGGCGTGACATTGAGGATGCCGACGACCACGGCCTTGCCGCCAAGGTCGAGATGGCGTCCATGCGCCAACTGCCATCGCCGGGCCGTCATTGCTCATCGACCATGGAGTTCATCAATCATGTGTGATCCCAGGCGGATCAATTTCATTGCGCCGGCAACGGCCGTAAAGCAAGGTGGTCGAAGAGGCAACATGATGAAACGAGCCATGCTTGGCATGAAAAGACGGTCCCTGGGCGTGAAACGATCCTTGGCTTGCGCGCTGCTGCTCGCTATGACCCCGCTTCCGGCGGCGGCCGCCAATCTCGTCAAGACGTACAGCTATTTCGCCATCGGCGGCAGCACGCTCGACGACATCGAGGCACAACTCTCCAAACGCGGGCCGGAGGTGAAAAGCACCGGCAACCGGCACCCGGGCGCCACGCAGATGGCCTTCACCACCCGTGTCAGCTATGCGCAGACACCGAGTTCCTGCCGGATCGCCGACGCGGCGGTGACCGTCAAGGTGAAGGTGATCCTTCCCGAGTGGCGCCGCCCGCGCAAGGCCGACGCCGATGTCAGGCTGTTCTGGGATACGCTGTCCGCCGACATCAAGCGCCATGAGGAGCGCCATGTCGAAATCGCCAAGAACCATGGCGGCGAACTCGAAGAGGCCTTGAAGGCCACCTACCCGCAAAAGAACTGCGACGCCGCCAAGGCCAAGGCGGCAGCCATCACCGCGGCTGTTCTGGCCAGGCACGACCGCGCCCAGCTTCAGTTCGACCGCGTCGAAAGCGTCAATTTCGAAAGCCGCATCTTGCGGCTGCTGCGCTACCGCATGGAGCGCATCGGCAACGGCCGACTGCCGCCGGCCTGAACGCACCCGAACTGAAAGTCAAATTCGCTGGAGGTAGTGCCAGATTCGAAAAACTTTCGAGCCCCTGTCGAAACCGGGCTATAT
>NZ_RZTT01000321.1 GCF_003996995.1 Mesorhizobium sp. M7A.T.Ca.US.000.02.2.1
GCTGTGCCCAGAGGAGATCACGCAGCGAGGAATTGTCGACCGTCACCGGCGCGGTGATCTGGTAGCTGTCGACCTCGAAGACGTCTGCGACCTTGGCTGCGACGATCGATGGATTGATCCATTGCGAATGCGGCAGGCTGCCGACGAGCGCCACCACGCAGGCACGCTTCAACTGCCGGCGGGCAAGGAAGCCGAGGCTGGCATGCAGGGTCGCGCCGCCACCGATCGCCAGCGTCATGCCGTCCTGCATCTGCTCGCCGAGATAGGCCGCGACGGCGTGGCCGATGGCCTTCTCCAGATGGTCATGCCCCGACGGCGTCGGGATGACGACGGCGGCGTTCAGACCCCAGCGCTTTTCCAGTTCCCGCTCGAGCGCCACCTGTCCGGCGGTCGGCGCGTTGATCATGGTGACGACAATGCCCTCGGCGGTGCACGAGGCCAGGGTACGCATGACCTTCACCCTGGAGACATCGAGCTTTTCGGCGATCTGTTCCTGGGTGAAACCTTCGACATAGTAGAGCCATGCCGTCTTGACGGTAAGGTCCGACGAGACCATCGGCAGGCGAGCCTGTCTGGGTTTTTCTGTGGTCATCGGTTCCTGTCCCTCATGAGCCGTGGCCTGCCCGGTGCTCATCAAGGAAACACCGGCCGGATGTCAACTGATGCCGGATCTTCGGCGTGTCGATTGTCGCACATTTCTGTTCATTTGTAATTGACATCGTACATATGAACATATTTTGTGGGTTTCACGCGCTGTGTCATCCACCAGTCATATGCGCCGTGCAGGGAGGAAGAGACGGGGAGCCGGCCAGAGCCGGACCGGTCATGCACAGACAAGACAGGAGGTCTCATTGAAGACGCACTTCATCAAGCTGCTGGCCAGCCAGCTGGCACTCGCGGCAACTTTGTTTGCCGGGGTGGCAAACGCCGAAACACTGACGCTCTACACGTCCCAACCAGAAGCCGACGCGGCCAAGACCGTGGATGCCTTCAAGAAGGCGCAGCCGGGTATCGACGTGACCATCTATCGCTCCGGAACGAGCGATATCCTGACCAAGATGGCGGCCGAGTTTGCCGCCGGCAGCCCGCAGCCCGACGTGCTTCTGATCGCCGATGCGGTCTCGATGGAGCTGTTGAAGAAGGACGACCGGCTGCTGCCCTATCCCGAGGCAAAGCTCGAAGGCATCGAGGCGGATGCCTATGATGCCGACAAGACCTATTTCGGCAGCAAGCTGATCACCACCGGCATCGTCTACAACACCGCGGCGACCGAGAAGCCGCAGCATTGGGCCGATCTCGCCAAGCCGGCCTATGCAGATGGCCTGGTCATGCCGAGCCCGCTCTATTCGGGTGCCGCTGCCTACCTGCTTTCGGGCTTCGTCGGCGATACCAATTATGGCTGGGATTTCTTCCAGAAGCTGAAGACCAACAACACCGTCAGCGTGCGCGGCAATGGTGCGGTGCTGAAGTCGGTGGCATCAGGCGAGAAGCCCTATGGCATCCTGGTCGACTTCATGGCGATGAACGCCAAGAAGAAGGGCTCGCCGGTCGAGTTCGTTTTCCCGTCGGAAGGCGTGCCGGCGGTGACCGAACCGGTCGCCATCATGAAGACCGCCAGGAATGTCGAGGGCGCCAAGAAGTTCGTCGACTTCATTCTTTCCGATGACGGCCAGAAGCTGGCGCTATCGATGGGCTATCTGCCGGCGCGCGCTTCGGTCGGCCGCCCCGAATGGCTGCCGGAAGGCGTCAAGGTCACAGTGATGCCGTTCGACACCAAGGCAATCGTTGCCAAGACCGACGCCGACAAGGCGAAGTTCTCGGAACTGTTCGGCGGCTGAGCCGGCAATCCAGTCGGCATGCCCCTCTAGCGGCATGCCGACTGCGAAACCCGAGCGCATCGGCTGATCGATCCCAGGAAAAGCAATCATGTCAACACGGATCAGGGAAAGCCGGGGCCAGGAAATGGTCCTGACGGCGGCGGTAGCCATCGTCATCGTCCTGCTTTCGCTGCTGCCAATGCTGCGCCTGATCAAGGAGATCGTGGCACCCGGCGGCACGCTGTCGGCCGTCGCGATAAAGGCGGGGCTCGCCAGTCCGGCGACCTGGATCGCCACCTGGCACACACTGGTCGTCGGTATCGGCGGCACCCTGCTTGCGGTGCTGTCGGGAACGCTGGTGGCCGTCCTCGTCACTCTGACCGATATCCGCGCCCGCAGCGCCATGGTGCTCTGTTACGTCATGCCCCTGATGATCGCACCGCAGGTGACGGCGCTGGCCTGGCTGCAATTGTTCGGCCCGGCAAGCCCGTTCCTCAAGCTGTTCGGGGCGGCACCGCCGCTCGGTACCAGGAATCCGCTCTATTCGACATCGGGCATCATCCTGCTGCTCGGCGTGCAGTATGGGCCGCTGGTTTTCCTGCTGGTGCGCGCCGGCCTGCGCAAGCTGCCGCGCGAACTGATCGAAGCGGCGCGAGCGGGCGGTGCCGGCTGGTTCACCGTGCTGGTCACCATCGTGCTGCCTTTGATGACGCCCTCGATCATGGCCGCCGCCGCACTTGCCTTCGTCTCCTGCGTCGGCAATTTCGGCATTCCGGCCTTTCTGGGCATTCCCGCCAACTATCTCGTGCTGCCGACGCTGATCTATCAGAAGCTGGCCGGCGGCGGCCCCGCCGTCCTCGGCGAAACCGCGTTCCTGTCGGTGCTGATCGGCATCATCGCCATGGCCGGTATCCTTGCCCAGGAGATCATGAGCCGCCGCCGCGACTATCGCATCAGTTCCACATCGCTTTCGGCCGAGCCCTATGAACTCGGCCGCTGGCGGCCCGCCGTGCAGGCCGGCATGTGGCTGCTGATTATCGTGGTGCTGTTCCTGCCGCTGTTCGGGCTAGTCTTGACATCGCTGGTGCCGGGCTACGGCATCGCGCTCACCGCCAAGACGGCAACCTTCGACAATTATCGCTTCGTGCTGTTCGAGCATGATGCCGCCAGCCGCGCCTTCTTCAACAGCTTCTGGCTGTCGATCGCGGCGGCCTTCTTCGCGGTCCTGGTTGCCGTGCCGATCGGCTATCTGATCGCCTGGGGCAAGCAGCGCTGGGTGCGGCTGCTCAATCTGTCGGTCGAGCTCCCCTACGCTTTGCCCGGCGTGGTGCTGGCGATCGCCTCGCTGCTCATGTTCCTGCGGCCGATCCCGCTCACTGGCATCCAGCTCTACAACACCGTCTGGATCATCCTCTACGCCTATCTTGCCCGCTTCCTGGTGCTGGCGCTGCGGCCAACCATCAGTGGCTACCACCAGATCGACCGGGCGCTGGAGGAGGCTGCGCAAGTGGCCGGCGCCGGGCTGTTCACGCGCATGCGCACGATCATCTTTCCCTTGGTGGCACCGGCGGCGATCGCCGGCGGCCTGCTGATCTTCATGACGGCGCTGAGCGAACTCACCGTTTCGGCGCTGCTGTGGTCGTCGGGCTCGGAAACCATCGGCGTGGTGATGTTCTCCTTCGAGCAGGGCGGCGATTCCAACTATGCGGCGGCGATGTCCGTCATCACCGTGGCGGTCACCTTCGTGCTGATGCTGGTCACCAATCTGCTTGCTCCCTACCTTCCGACCGGAGTGCTGCCATGGCGCGATTGAGCCTGGACAATGTGACCAAGAGCTTCGCCAATTTCGATGCCGTCAAGGACGTGTCGATCGACGTCGCCGACGGCGAGTTCCTGGCAGTGCTCGGCCCTTCCGGGTGCGGCAAGACGACGTTGCTGAGGCTGGTGGCCGGATTCGAGAAAGTGACCTCAGGCGAAATCCGCATCGGCAATGAGGTCGTGTCGGGCAAGGGCGGCAGCGTCGCGCCGGAAAAGCGGCGTGTCGGCATCGTCTTCCAGAACTATGCGCTGTGGCCGCATATGACGGTGGCCGAGAACATCGGCTATTCGCTGAAGGTGGCGAAGCTCGACAAGGCTGTCGCCCGCCGGAAGGTTGAAGACGCACTCGCCCTTGTCAATCTGCAAGGGCTGGGCGAGCGTCGGCCGGCCAATCTTTCCGGCGGCCAGCGCCAGCGCGTGGCGCTGGCGCGCTGCCTTGTCGCCGCGCCCTCGCTAGTGCTGTTCGATGAGCCGCTCGCCAACCTCGACGTGCATCTGAGGGCATCGATGGAGGACGAGTTCGCATCCTTCCACAAGCGCACCGGCACCACCATCGTCTACATCACCCATGATCAGGCCGAGGCGATGGCATTGGCCGACCGCATCGCGGTGATGGATGACGGGCGCCTTGCCCAGTTGGCGACGCCGCGCGAGCTCTATCATGAGCCGGCAAATGAAATGGTCGCATCCTTCATTTCGCAAGGCATTTTGCTGCCCGCCGACGTGCTGAGCGCGGAGCAGGTGGGCCACTGCAAGATCCGGGTTCTCGGGACTGAACTGATTGTCCGCTGCCGGCCAGGCGAGCGGCCTCGCGCTGGCGCCAAGATCTGCTGCCGGTCGGCCGATCTCGACGTGTCGCCGGACGGTCCCGGCTTCGATGGCCTGGTCAAGCGGGTGATCTATCAGGGTGGCTCGGCGCACATCGAATTCACGCCTTCGACCAGTCCCGATCTCACCTTGCATTTCGAACAGCCCGACCCGGTTGTGCTGGAGAGCGGAGCCCAGGCGCGTCTGCGGATACGGTCCGGCTGGCTGATCCCGGCGGCGGGGGCGGCATCGTGATGATGCTCGACCTGCTCGGCGGCTTTGGCGAAAAGGGCCGCACCAGCCTTGCTGTCAGCAGCGGCAAGGATCGCATCCTGCTCGACGTCGGCATCAAGGTTGGCGCTTCGGGCGCGGACTACTATCCGGCGCTGGACGGGGCGGTCACCGATATCGACGCGCTGTTCGTCTCGCATGCGCATGAGGATCATGTCGGCGCGCTGAGTTGGCTGCTGTCGCGCGGCTATGCCGGCCGGATTTTCATGACGGCCGAGACCCGCAATGAGGCGCCTGCCACGCTCGCGGGCTATGCTGAGCCCGAGGATTTCAGGCGGTTCCCTTTTCCCGAAGACCGCATCGAATTGTTCGAACCCGGCGATACGCTGAAGAGCGGAAATCTCGCGATCCGGACGGGACGCTCGGGGCATGTCGTGGGCGGCGTCTGGTTTGCCGTGGACGATGGCGAGAGCCTCGTCGCCTATTCGGCCGATGTGGTGCCGGACAGCAATGTCTTCGTCATGGATACGATCCCGCACTGCGACCTGCTTGTCCTCGATGCTTCCTATGGCGCCGATCCGGTGCCGGGGGCGGCGCGTGCGCGTGAAATCTCGCAATGGGTGGCGAAGCATTCGGACGGGTGTCTTTTGCCGACGCCGCTCTCGGGTCGGTCGCTGGAACTGATCGCGGCCTTGCCTGGGCCGTTCGCGATCCATGCCGGCATGCGTTCGTCCCTGGAAGCGCAGATCGGCGCCACGGCAGCCTTGTTGCCGGGTGTTTGCGCGTTGCTGCGCCGCCGCTTGCAGGAAGCAGCCGACTGGGCCGATGCTGATCCCCTGCCGTCCACGCCGTTGCTGGCGGATGACGGCATGGGTGAAGCCGGCCCGTCGTCGCGCCTCTTGCCGCGTGCCGACCATTCCGGTTTTCCGGTGCTGCTTACCGGCCATCTGCCGTCAGGCTCGCCGGGCGATCTGTTGCACAAGGCCGGCCGGGCGGACTGGGTGCGCATGCCGACCCATCCGACGCTGTCGGGCAATGTCGACATCTGGGAGAAGGCCGGCCGTCCCGCCGCACTCGGTCATTCCTGCACGCCGGACCTTCTCGGCGATCTGCAAACCCACATCCCGTCGCTGCGCACGCAATGCCGCACCGGCCAGCGCATAGTGGTGTCGGAGGCAAGAAAACGATGAGAATTCTGATCTGCAACGACGACGGCATCGAAGCGCCGGGGCTTGCCCGTCTGGTCAATGCGGCCGGCGCGTTGAGCGACGATGTCTGGGTGGTCGCGCCCGACGGCAAGCGCACCGCTGCCGGCTCGTCATTGACGATTGCCAGGCCGTTGACCATGCGGCGCGTCAAACCGAACTGGTACTCCTGTTCCGGCACCCCGGCCGATTGCGTGGTAAGCGCCATGACCTGGCTGTTCGCCGATTCCGGGAAGCCGGGCCTTGTGCTGTCGGGCGTCAACGATGGCCGCAACGTTGCCGAGGACCTTGCCTATTCCGGTACGCTCGGCATTGCGCGGGAGGCGACGTTCTGGGGCGTTCCAGCCATCGGCTTCTCACGCGTGAAAAATCCTGATTTCACCGATGGCGACGACCAATGGCTTGGCGCGCTAATCGCCTCGTTGTGGCAATCGCGCGCAGAATGGGCGACGGAGGGTCATTGGCTGAGCGTCAACCTGCCAACGGCGCTGCCGGCCGAAATCCGGCAGCCGCGCATCGGTCGCGACAAGATCGCCCGCAAGGCCGAGATCGTGGAAAGCGATGGCGATCGCACTATCATCACGGTGCCGCGCGGTCGGGCCCATGACAGCCAGCCGGGTGACGAAAACGAGGCGATCGATGCCGGCTTCATCAGCATCAACCGGCTGAACTGGTTTGGCGAGACACGGCTGGACGAACGGTTTCTGGACGGGATCCCGCGCCAGCGGCAAACTGGCTGACCTGGGGTCTGCGCGTCGTCATCCGATCACCAACCTGTCAGCGGTTAAATCAAGCCAATCCACCACCTATGCTTGAAGCCGCCGCTATTTCATTCCACATCGGTGAGGATGAAGGGCGAGACAGGAGAACGGCGGCGGCATCTGCTGTGGGCTTTGCCCGCATCGCTGATCCTGCATGCGCTCATCGCGGCGTTTCTGGTCTATGGCCTGCCGAGACCCGAGCAGCAGCCGGTTCAGCAGGAACAGCCCGTCAATGTCGCGATCGTGCCGCCACCCGAGAAGCCCAAGCCGAAACCTGCTCCAAAGCCACCTGAGCCGACACCTGAAAAGAAGGCTGAAAAGCCGCCTGAACAAAAGCCGGCTCCGGAACCGCCGAAGCCGCCAGACGACCAGGTTCTGAAGCGCGTTTTCCAGTACGGCCAGAAAGATACCGGGCCGGAGAAATCGCTCGACGGAAGCAGCGCTAAGCCCAGCACGCCGTCGACA
>NZ_RZTT01000322.1 GCF_003996995.1 Mesorhizobium sp. M7A.T.Ca.US.000.02.2.1
CCGGTGGACAATACATCGCCCGAAGCCGTCCGCTCCACTGGACGAAGCCTGGAGGACCCGCGCGGCCGCAATCTCGCGATCGCTCGGCAATTGGTTCGGGCTCGTTCAGTTTGCCGCTTTGCTATCGTGTGTCGATCGAGCGGGCGGCGAAGGCAGGGCACGTTGATCCGCAGGCTGCTCGTTGAAGTAGAGCGAACTGCCGAGAACGAGGAACACGATGCCCACCGCCATCAACCCAACCATGAGCACGGCGATCGCCGTGCCTGGGCCATGGCCTGTCTTGATGATGGTGGATCGGTGGGGCATCGCGCCGTTCTCCAGATATGGCACACCAGGAGTGCCGAACTTTCGCGACAAACGACAAGCGCAGCCCGATGTTCCCTTGGCGGAGCTTCAATCGGTCAACTCGGGCTTTTGCTTTTTCCTATAGGACCAAGGTCTTATCTGTTGTGCGCAAAAGTCCAAGGGGCCTTGTTCAGTTCCGATAATGTCCCTTGGATGTTCCGCTATTTTAGGTAAATCTGATATAAAGCCCAGCGGGAAAACTTAGCCAGCCAAGCACATTTTCCCGCGAACCGGGCATGGAAAATGTGGCTTTGGCAAGTTCAACAACAGGCAGTCATGTCTCGGGCGACGAATGGCTCACGTCTCGTCGAATCGGCCCTCGCGGTTCTGATCGCGCGTGATCGCGGCTTCTTCCTCATCGTCGGGAAGGGCGTCGTCGCTGTCCTGGTACGCGTTATCGTCGTTCTCGTCGGGCAGATCGCCGTCTTTTTCGATGCCGTAACGCATGTCGCCGTTTTCCGGCACGGACTCTGGCAGGATCTGGCTGCCCTTGATCGCATCCCAATCCTGCTGCTCGATTGTCGGCCCGTCCGCCTGCGGTGCGTCATCTTCGATATCGGCGTTTGGTTTGTTGCGCGGTGCCATGCTTGGTCTCCATGCTTGAAAAACTGGAGGCGAAACTCGGCGTGCCGGCGTTTGTTCCGGATTCGAAGTGCAAGGACCGGGGGTGCTTCTGGGGATTGTCGACGGCTGGCGCGTCAGCCCAGCCAGCACCGCAGCCGCGGCCCGTACGGCTGCCAAGTTGCCGCGCAAATGGAGAGCGCGCAGCGGCGACCGGCCGGTTACTTGCGAACTTGCTAAAATAATGGAATGTTGTCCGCGGGAATGAGGCAGGGACTGGTTGGAACCGGCGCGGTTTCGACGGTTTGGGGAAACCATGTATTTTGGGCAGTTTCTCGTAGGAATGTCAGCCACGGCTCTCATTGTCGCGGTGTGGACCTATATGATCACCGGCTCTTTCTGGGAGGCATTTGCCTGGACCATAGCGACGCTGCTTGTCCTGCAGGTCGGTTACTTCGTGCTCATCGTGAGGCTGATCTTCAGGCGCGCGCACGATATCGCGCCGAGCCAGGATCCGGTGGACGCCTTCCCGCCATTGCATCGCGACGGTGTCCAGCTTTAAACCGGGTAGCCGGGATCGATCAGGAATGGCGTTCCAGACCAGGCCGTCCACTCGCTGGTATGCGCGAGGGCAAATTCGGGGAACGTCGCCACCAGCGCGATCACGACCAACGGCAAGGTGTTTGGTCACTGAGACAGCGTCCGAGCATATCCCTGCCGGAGATTTCGGCGCAGCGTTGTCGTGTGAACATGACGCATGCGCGACCAGCTTCGCATGGAGCTCAGGCCGTCAGGCGGAACAAGTGATGATGCTTCGCGTTCTCTAGCGGTACCGGTGAGGTTGCCACCTCCATCGGAACTGTCATGGCTCGCTCTGCTCCCGGCGGGGCGAGCCTTTTTCCGTGCTCCCATCGTCCAGATAGAGGGACGCGAGGCTGATTTGACGCGGCGACAACAGGTGCTTCGTTAATCCGGCTACAGCAGGAATTTTTCGTCTTCTAATGTCCGTACACATTTGTGCAAGTTTTCAAGCATTTCCGCGCTGTCTGCCGCATGTCTGATCAGCAACAAATTAATATCCGGGCCAAACGTAACATCTTCAATTCTGAAGTTCGATGGAACCGCATGGCAGCGGTGGAGTTTTTATGGAGGGCGGAATTCAATTGTCACTAGGAGACGGTCATGAAACTTTATCTTACAAGCGCGGCGGCCGCAGTCGTCCTGATGGGCGGCATTGGTGCGGCGCTGGCGGAGAGCGTCGTCGTCGTCCAGCCGGAGCAGGAGACAGTCGTTCGCGAATACATCAAGAGGGAACCGCTTGCCTCGGTGAACCTTCTGGGGGTCGAACTCAAGCTCGGCTCCTCGGTGCCGGACACTGTCGAATTGCGTGAGGTGCCCGACGTCAAATATCGCGTCGCCGTGATCAATGACCAGACGGTCCTCGTCGATCCGGAGACCCGCCAGATCGTTGAAGTGCTGCACTAAGGGGGTTCCCGCAGCACTGGACCTTGGGGAAAACCCGCCCCGACGTCGCGTCGGTGGCGGGTTTCCTTTGCCGCGACCCGCTATGGCCTATTCGGCGGCCAGTCTATCCTGCGTCTTGGTCTCGAAATCGCTGGCGTCGTGGCGCTCATGCAATTGCATGGCAGGCTCGCCGAAAGCGCGGTTGACCATGCGGCCGCGCTTGACCGTCGGTCGTGCGTCGATCGCCTTGGCCCAGCGTTGCACATGTGTGTATTCCTGCACGGACAGGAACTCGGCGGAATCATTGTACATGCGGCCGAGCGCCAGCCCGCCATACCAGGGCCACACCGCCATATCGGCGATGGAATAGTCCTTGCCGCCGAGATATTCGGTCTCGGCCAGTCGGCGGTCGAGCACATCCATCTGGCGTTTCACCTCCATCGAGAAGCGGTCGATGGCATATTCGAACTTTTCCGGCGCATAGGCATAAAAGTGACCGAAGCCGCCGCCCAGATAGGGCGCCGAGCCCATCTGCCAGAACAGCCAGGACAGCACCTCGGCGCGGGCCGGCTGTTCGGTCGGCAGGAATTCGCCGAACTTTTCGGCGAGATAGACCAGGATCGAACCGGATTCGAAGATGCGCACCGGCGTCTTGCCGCTGCGGTCCATCAGGGCCGGGATCTTGGAGTTGGGATTGACCTCGACGAAGCCGCTGCCGAACTGGTCGCCATCGTTGATCCGGATCAGCCAGGCATCGTATTCGGCGCTCTTGTGGCCGCGCGCCAGAAGCTCTTCCAGCATGACGGTGACCTTGACGCCGTTCGGCGTCGCCAGCGAATAGAGCTGCAACGGATGCTTGCCGACGGGCAGTTCCTTGTCATGCGTCGGTCCGGCGATCGGCCGGTTGATGCTGGCAAAGGCTCCGCCGCTCGGCTTGTTCCAGGTCCATACTTTCGGCGGTGTGTAGTCGGTCATTTCGTGGCCTCGTGTCGGGGAAGGATGGCAGGTCGCCATAAACTAGGGCTGCGGATGTGTAAGTTCAACTTGCGTTGAACTATTATCGATGCCCGCAGGGCCAACATCGGCAATTGGGCACTTCCTCGCCCTTGCGCCTTCTCCGGCGTGGCATACCTATAGAAGATGTCACCAAAGCCCATCCAGGACAAAAGCATGACCATCAATCCCAATCCGCGCTCGGTCGTTGCCGTGCGGGCCACTGTCCCCGAAGATGCCTTTACGGCCAGCGCGCTTGGCACGCTCAGGGAAGGCAGCGGCGTCGTCATTCGCAATGACGGGCTGGTGCTGACCATCGGCTATCTCATCACCGAAGCGGAAGAGGTCTGGCTGACCAGCCATGACGGCCGCGTCATCCCCGCGCACGCGCTCGCCTATGACCAGGAATCGGGCTTTGGCCTGGTGCAGGCGCTGGCGCCGCTCGGCCTGCCGGCCGTGGCGCTGGGCGATGCCGGCAAGGCCAGGATCGGCGACGCCGTCGTGCTGGCCGACGGCATCGGCCAGTCGGTGCAGGCCAGGATCGTCACCAAGCAGGAATTCGCCGGCTATTGGGAATATCTGCTCGACGAGGCGATCTTCATTGCGCCCGCGCATCCGTCCTGGGGCGGTGCCGGGCTGTTCGGCGCCGACGGCTCGCTGCTCGGCATCGGCTCGCTGCGCCTGCAGATGAGCCGCAACGGCGAGGTGGCCGACATCAACATGGTGGTGCCGATCGATCTGTTGCCGCCCATTCTCGACGACCTCTTGACGCGCGGCCAGGTGGCCAAGCCGCCGCGCCCGTGGCTCGGCGCCCTGTCGGCCGAAAGCGACGGCAGAGTGGTGGTGATGAGCGTGACCGAGGGCGGCCCGGCGGCCAAGGCCGGCCTGCGTCAGGGCGACATCATCTCCGACATCCGCGACGGCGCGGTCGACGGGCTGGCCGATTTCTATCGCAAGCTGTGGGAGAGCGGCTCGGCGGGGGCCGAGATTACGATGCGGGTGCTGCGCGACGGCCGCGAAACCTGGCTGCGCGTCAAATCGGCCGACCGCGGCAGCTTTCTGAAAAAGCCGCAGCTGCAGTAGGCGCGTCGATGGCGTCGGCGATGTCATCGGGTTGCCAATTCGCCCGACGGGCAGCCGCTCGGCCATCGCGGTCTCCAGCCCGGCGGGATTGCCCAGCGCCTCGCGCGCCTGTCGCAGCCGGTTCTCGCCGCGACCGGCGATGATCACCTCGGCCCCAGCCTCACTGCAGCGTCGGGCCAGCGCCAGACCCATGCCGGAGCCGCCGCCGACGATCAGGATTTTCTGATTTGAAATGCTCATTCGCACTGCCTTTGCTTGGATGGAGAAGGGCAGGGAATTGGCAGTTCGGTACGGCAAGTGAAAACGGAAGAAACCGATAGCGCTATCGGAAACGCCGATGATGCAGGGCGATCAGTTGCCGCAAGCGGTGAAGGCAGCGCCCGGGTTCCAGTCCTTGAAAGCGATGGCCTGGCCTTCGACGGAGACGGTCTTGTGCTTGGTGCTGCCGTCCGGCTGCTTTTCGCTGCTGGTGCCTTTGCCGGTCAGCACATTGTACTCGCAGGCGCTTTCGGCATTCTCCTTCAAATAGTCATCATGGCTATAGGCGAAGCCGGCGACGATGAAGGCACCGTTGCGCCAGGCGATGGTCAGCGTCATGTCGGTCCGTTCGCTGCCGACCGGCATCGCTGGCAGGTAGAATTTGATCGAACCGTTGGGCAGCATCGTCAGTTCCGGCTCGGTGTCGGAGTTCTCGTAGCCCGGCCGGTCGTAGCCGTTCCATTCCCCGTGGATCTGCTCGTGCACGATCTCGACAGGCTTGAGGTAATTGTGCTCCTTGTCCCTGAGGAAGAAGTGGACGTCCATCGGCTGGCCGGGCTCGGTCTCGACCACCATGGCAAGATCGACGGCGCCATCGCCGTTGAAGTCGCCGGTCACAGCCGTGACGATTTTTCGGGTTTCGATCGGCTCCGCCAGGGCGAGGCTCGGCAACAGCAAAGATAGAAAAGCGAGCAGCAGAGATTTCATGGTGGCATATTCCCCAGACTGACACCTTGCGGTCCTATAGCATGGCGGTGGAATATCGCGCGCCCTCTCTTCTCCCCGACGAAGTCGCGCGGCGATGCTTTCTTCGCTTTGTGGTGACGCAACTGACGAAAACTGACAGCGATCTGTGCCACATGCCGGGCGATGACGATGGGCGCAATGCGGGCAATACGACAATGGGAGCAGGAACTATGGTGGCGCGAGCGGCACTGAACAAACAGGCCGGCTAATGGCGCCGGTCAAGGTCGATCCCGACAAGGTCCATGAATTCCCGGATGCGGGCAGCTTCTACGCGTGGCTTGGCAAGCACCACGCTACGGAAACCGAAGTGTGGATCAAGGTTCACAAGGTGGGGTCGGGACTGAAGTCGATCACCCCCAAGCAAGCCATCGACGTGGTGCTGTGCTTCGGCTGGATCGATGCGGTGCGCAAGGGGCTGGACGACAAGAGTTTCCTGCAGCGCTACACGCCGCGCGGCAGGAAGAGCATCTGGAGCCTGATCAACATCGACAATGTCGCGCGGCTGGTCGAGGAGGGCCGCATGACCGAGCATGGGCTCAAACAGGTCGAGGCGGCCAAGGCGGACGGGCGCTGGGCGCGCGCCTATGGCAGCGGCAAGCAGATGAAGATCCCCGATGATCTGCAAGCAGCCATAGACGCGGAACCCGCCGCCAAGGCGATGCTTGAAAAACTCAGCGCGCAAAACCGCTTCGCGCTCGCCTTCCGCACCCACAACATGAAGACCGAGGCCGGGCGCAAGAAGAAGATCGAGACGTTTGTGGCCATGCTGAAGCGCGGCGAGACGATCCATCCGCAAGGCAGGAAGTAAGCCGCTCAGGCTCTTTCTGCGGCGAGGGGCATGCGTTTCGCATGCGGCCCGCCACCCGATTCCTGGGCAGATTGTGATCGGCACTCAGCGTCGCATGAAGTGCTTCAGTATCTGAATCGCCGAATTGTTATAAGCATCTGTTTTTGTGCGGATTTGACAGGTGTCTGTCGCGCATTTCCCCCGGCATTGCGTAGCCAAGAAAAAAGCCGCCTTCGCTTTTACGAGTGGCGGCCTTTTGCCGGGAGGAAGTCAGGAAGGAGGGGCGATCAAGCAGCCTTGGCGTGCTTGATGGTTCAAAGGCAGATACTATTGGTTCAGGTCGACCGGTGTCACGCCAAGAAGTTTCAGGGCGTTGGCATAGGTCCTGATGCCTTGGGCCTGCTTTCGCTCGGCACAAAACCGGTTCGCCTTGTCCTGGAGCGCGGTTGCCTCGGCGATCTGGCTTGCGCGGGTGCCTGGGGCGGCCTTCGTTTGGATAGCCCCGTCGAGTTGAAGGCCGAGCTGGCTGCAATATTCGCTCCGGGTGACCGCTGCGTCCGCACCCGATTGTGCGGCCGCCAGCATGGCGAGCGAAATGCCTGTCAGGGCACCGGTCCATCCGGCCGAACGTCGTTGCATGTTTCGGGACCATTTCTTCGCGTTGTGCAGCAGCCCGCTTGACCGCCGCGAGGGTGGTTATGACAGGCGATGTTTTCGCGAGTTTTTCCCGGATGTTGATTCTTGTTTCTGGAGTGTGTCTGGCGGGGTTTTCCCTTCTCCCCCTGTGGGAGAAGGTGGCCTCGCGAAGCGAGGTCGGATGAGGGGTGTTCCAGGGAACACCAACGTCTCACTCCGCTGGAACAC
>NZ_RZTT01000323.1 GCF_003996995.1 Mesorhizobium sp. M7A.T.Ca.US.000.02.2.1
GTGAAATTCGCTGAAATCAAACCTGTTCGATGGCGCCGGTGATCAGCCCGGTGACTTCCTCGGGCGAGCTCGACGCAATCGTCTTGTCGGCGACCTTGCGGCCGCGCCGCATGACGATGACGCGGTCGGCGACGGTGAACACGTCAGGCATTCGGTGGCTGATCAGCACGACGGCGATGCCCTGATCGCGCAAATGGCGGATCAGGTTCAGCACTTCGGCGACCTGGCGCACCGAGATCGCGGCCGTCGGTTCGTCCATCAGCACGATCTTGGCCTGCGACAGCATGGTGCGGGCGATGGCCACCGCCTGGCGCTGGCCACCCGACATCTGCTTGACGAGATCGCGCGGACGGGTTTCGGACTTCAATTCGGCGAAGAGCTGGCCGGCGCGCTTGTACATCGAGGCATAGTCGAGGATGCGGAACGGCCCCACGCCGCGCCGCAGCTCGCGGCCGAGATAGACGTTGGCGGCGGCGGTCAGATTGTTGCAGAGCGCAAGGTCCTGGTGGACGATCTCGATGCCGTGCTGGCGGGCTTCCGCCGGCTTGTGCAGGATCAATTCCTTGCCGTCCATGTGCATGGTGCCATGGCTCGGGCGGAAATTGCCGGCGATCATCTTGACCAGCGTCGACTTGCCGGCGCCGTTGTCGCCCATGAGGCCGACCACCTGTCCGGGCTCGATCGACAGCGAAACGTCGTTGACAGCCTGGATGGCGCCGAAATGCCTTGAGATGTTGGTGAGTTCGAGAACCGCCACCAGCCTTTGCCTCCCCGTGATTTGCGACCTGCCGCTGTTCCCGGCGTGGATGCCGACGCTGCTTAGGCCTCGCTCTCCCCGGCTCCTCCCGAAGACGGCGTTAGCGTTCTTTTACGCAAAAGCCGGCGCACGTCAATCAATTGTCGGACGAATTGGGCCAGGACTATTTTAAAAATCCGTTTTGTAGGACAAATAGCATTGACGTTGGCGCCAAGCCGATATTAGCTAAGCGTCGGAGGAGATTATGCCGATCCCCGCTGGCGGTTCGCCGGCCGGAATCGGCGGAGGTTTGACGGCCCAGCATCCGGCGACACCTCTGTGTGAGCTGATCTGAAGCCGAATCTGGAAATGCTTATCGATCTGTCCTGGCGACACGAGCGCTCGAAACGACCCTCGGTCATCACGCATCCGGTCGATCTGTATGGCGGGCACGCCGTGTCCGTTTGTTTCAAGGGAGGACTGACATGAGGAAGACACTTTTGCTCGCCGCCGTCGCCGCAATGGCGTTGGGTGCCGGGCCGGCTTTGGCCAAGAAACAGCTCGTCATTGTCGTGAAAGGTCTCGACAATCCGTTCTTCGAGGCCATCCACCAGGGCTGCGAGAAATGGAACAAGGAAAACGCCAGCTCGGAGTATGAATGCTTCTACACCGGTCCGGCGTCGACTTCGGACGAGGCCGGCGAGGCGCAGATCGTCCAGGACATGCTGAGCAAGGCCGACACGGTGGCGATGGCCATCTCGCCGTCCAACGCGCCGCTGATCGCGCAGACGATCAAGAGCGCCAATCCGACGATCCCGATCATGACGGTCGATGCCGATCTCAGCAAGGAAGACGCAGGTCTTCGCAAGACCTATCTCGGTACCGACAATTACCTGATGGGCAAGAAGATCGGCGAGTACATCAAGAAGGGCAAGCCGAATGGCGGCACGATCTGCACCATCGAAGGCAACCCGGCGGCCGACAACATCCTGCGCCGTGCGCAAGGCATGCGTGACGCACTGTCGGGCAAGGAAGGCCTTGCCGCACTTGCCGGTGAAGGTGGCTGGACCGAAGTTCCCGGCTGCCCGGTGTTCACCAATGACGACGGCGCCAAGGGCGTACAGGCGATGACCGACATCCTCGCCGCCAACCCCAAGCTGGACGCCTTCGGCATCATGGGCGGCTGGCCGCTGTTCGGGGCGCCGCAGCCCTATCGCGATCTGTTCGGACCGCTCAAGGACCGGATCGCCAGCAACGACTTCGTCATCGGCGCCGCCGACACGATCGGCGACGAAGTGGCGATCGCTCGTGACGGCCTCGTGACGGCTCTGGTCGGTCAGCGGCCGTTCGAAATGGGCTACAAGGCACCGTCGGTGATGATCGACCTGATCGAAGGCAAGGCAGTCGCCGATCCGGTGTTCACCGGCCTCGACGAGTGCACCAAGGATACGGTCGACACCTGCATCCAGAAGTAGGTTCTCGATTTCGGGGCGCCCGGTTGCGGGCGCCCCGTCATTCCTGAACGGAAGCGATAATTCCCGAACGGACGCAATGGTTGGGGCAACCGGCTCCGGCTTTGCCGTGCCCGTGATCTGGATTTTTCGGCAACGAGATCGGTGCCCGTGCGGTTCGGCTCAATCCGGACGACAGACGGTCGACGCATTGGAACGTGGATGCCGGACGAGAAGTCAAGCAAGCGAACCGACCGGGCCAAGGCACAAGCCAGCCACGGCCCGGCTGTGATGCGCAAGGCCGGTGCCGCGCATTTTGCGGGAGCGAGCGTCCATGTCTCGCTGGCCGGCGAGATTGGCCTGCGGATCGTGCGTGGCGACTATCCGCCCGGCACCATCCTGCCCAACGAGTCCAGATGGGCCGAGATCTTCAATGTCAGCCGTTCGGCGGTGCGCGAAGCCATCAAGATGCTGATGGCGAAAAGCCTGCTGGCCTCACGCCCCAAGATAGGCAGCTGGGTCGAGCCGAAGGAGCGCTGGAACCTGCTCGATCGCGACGTGCTGGCCTGGTACGCGACGGCGCCCGACCGCGAGGCGTTCCTGCGAACCGTGCAGGAGTTTCGTCATATCATCGAACCGGAAGCGTCGGCCTTTGCCGCCATACGGCGCAGCGACGAGCAAATGGCGGAAATCAGCCAGGCCTGCCGCGAGATGGGCGAGGCCTTGAGCCTGCAGGAGCGTATCCGCGCCGATACGCGCTTTCATCTGGCCATCCTGCGCGCCTCCGGCAACGACCTCCTGGTGCCGCTCGGCGTGCTGATCGAGTCGGCCCTCGACCATCTCTTCGCATTCACGACGCAGCAGGTCGCCGATCAGCGCCAGGCGCAGAAGCTGCATGAGGCGATCGAAAAAAACATCCGCCTGCAGCGCCCAGCCGCCGCGCGCAACGCCGTGCACAAGCTGCTTGCAGATACCGACGATGGGATAGGGCGGTGGAGGCGGTGACCGGTGCCAGGGTTGGGCAATCGGTCAAATGGTCTGCTTCTTCCCATCCTTCATCGGCATCAGGTCGACACCGTTCACCCCAGCGATATGCGTCGCCAGCATCGGCACGAATTGCTCGGCCGGCCCGGTTGCATGGGCACCGGCGAAGGAGTTCTTGGTGGCGTTGCCGAGCGGATTGGCAATACCGGCCGCACCCGCCATCGATTCCAGATAGGTCAGGTCCTTGAAGGCATTGGCGATGGTGAATTTGTGCGCGTCGCGGTCACCTTCCAGCGTCCAGCGCATGAAGGTCTGGTAGAAGCCGCAATCCATGCGGCCATTGCGAATGACGCTGTCGAAGCGCGGCGGCGAGATGCCGACCTTCTCAGCCAGCGCCAGCGCCTCGGAATAGATCGCGGCGTAGCCGAGCGAGATGAAATTGTTGAGCAGCTTCATGCGATGGCCGTCGCCGGTGTCGCCGATATGGACGATGCGGCCGGCCCAGGTTTCGATCACCGGCTTCACCCTGGCAAAGAGGGCGTCCGGCGCGCCGACCATGGCGTCGAGCGTGCCTTCCCAGGCTTCCTTCGGCGTGCGGCTGAGCGGCGCGTCGACAAAATCGATGTCGAGCGCCTTGAGTTCCTCTGCCAGCGCCACCGTCGAAACCGGATCGGAGGTCGAGCAGTCGACGACGACCGAGCCCTTTTTCAAGCCCTCCTTGAGGCCGCCGGGGCCGCGAATGATGGCTTCGACCTCGCGCGAACCGGTGACGCAGATGAAGACGATATCAGATGCCGCCGCCACATCGCGCGAGGTCGATGCTTCCGTGGCGCCGCGGCCAAGCAGGTCTTCCGCCGGTTTGCGGTTCTTGCGGCCGAGGAAGGTCAGGCTGTAGCCCTTGTCGACGATGTTCTTGGCGATCCCGTGGCCCATAAGGCCAAGCCCGATGAAGCCGATCTTTTCGCTCGCGGCAGTCGTGTTCATGTCTTCAAGTCCTGTTGCAATGATTGATGTCAGGCGCTGCCGTTTTGCAGGCGAGGGTGGTTGCGGATGGCGATATTGTCTGACAATACACATAAATTCCTGAGGATGTGGAGAGCAAAATGACGAAGCGGATCATGTTCACCGGCGGCAGCGGCAAGGCCGGACGCCATGTCGTCCAATATCTGGTCGAGCAAGGCTGCCAGGTGCTAAACATCGACACCAAGCCGCTCGACAATCCCAAGGTGCGCACGCTGATCACCGACATCACCGACAGCGGGCAGGTGTTCAACGCACTGTCGAGCTATATGGGCCTGCATGAATTCGACCCCTCGCTGCGCCCGCAGCCGGTCGATGCGGTGGTGCATTTCGCCGCCATCCCGCGCATCATGATCACCACCGACAACGAGGTGTTCCGCATCAACGCGCTCGGCACCTACAATGTCGTCGAGGCGGCGGTGAAGCTCGGTATCCGCAAAATTATCATCGCCTCCAGCGAGACGACCTATGGGCTTGTGTTCGCCAACGAGCCGCGCGATCCCAAATATTTCCCGCTCGACGAGGAGTATGATGTCGATCCGATGGACAGCTATGCTTTGTCCAAGGTCGTCAACGAGAAAACGGCGCGGGCCTTTGCGCAACGCAACGGCACCGACATCTACGCCCTGCGCATCGGCAACGTCATCGAGCCGCACGAATATTCGCTGTTTCCGAAATGGTTCGCCGATCCGGGTTTCCGCAAGCGCATCGCCTGGAGCTATGTCGACGCGCGCGACCTTGGCCAGATCACGCTGCGCGCCATCGAGAAGGACGGGCTCGGCTATCAGGTGTTCAACGCGGCCAATGACGACACCTCGTCCGACCTGCCGACCGCCGAACTCCTGAAGCGGTTCTACCCCGGCGTGCCGGTCAAGGCCGAGCTCGGCGAATACGAGACGCTGCTCTCCAACCGCAAGGCGCGCGACGTGCTGGGCTTCCGCCCGGAGCATGGTTGGCGCAAATACGTCAAACAGGACTGATCCGCGAAGCAATCGGGGCTGATCTGTGCACAGCGGGCGGCTTTGCGGTGCAAGCCGCTTGCCGCGCTTGACAGCCTGCTTAATACGGACTTTCTGGAACCCATGCGGGACGCGAAGCCGAACAAGCAAAAATCGTTGGGGAAAGCGGCCTCCGGGGACCGTCCGGGCGGCGTTCGCCGGGCGGACGCCGCGCGTATTCCAGGCTCCAGCGTCCACGCCTCGCTGGCCAGCGAAATCGGCCTCAGGATCGTGCGCGGCGACTATCCGCCCGGCACCATCCTGCCCAATGAAGCGAAATGGTCGGAGACCTTCAGCGTCAGCCGCTCGGCGGTGCGCGAAGCCATCAAGATGCTGATGGCCAAGAGCCTTTTGGCCTCACGCCCCAAGATCGGCAGCTGGGTCGAGCCGAAGGAACGCTGGAACCTGCTCGATCGCGATGTGCTGGCCTGGTACGCGACGTCGCCGGACCGCGAAGTGTTCCTCAAGACGGTGCAGGAATTCCGCCACATCATCGAGCCGGAAGCGACCGCGTTTGCCGCCATGCGAAGAACCGACGAGCAGATGGCCGAGATCAGCCTGGCCTGCCGGGAGATGGGAGAGGCGACGAGCCTGCAGGAGCGGACCCGTGCCGACACGCGCTTCCATCTTGCCATCCTGCGGGCTTCGGGCAATGACCTTCTGGTGCCGCTCGGCGTACTGATCGAGTCCGCGTTCGATCACCTCTTTGCCTATACGACGCGGGAGATCGACGATCTCAACCACGCGCAGAAGCTGCACGAGGCGATCGAGAAGAACATCCGCCTGCAGCGCCCCGACGCCGCGCGCAATGCAGTGCGCAAACTGCTCGCCAACACAGACGGCGTCATCCGCGCCCGGTAGGGCCGGCCGCCGCTAATCATCCTTGTCACGTCCGAAGGCGCTGCGCAGTTCGTCCTTGGCGTCCTCAAGCACTTTTTTGCGCGCGGCAGGCAAGTTCTTGCCGGCGCGGTTGATGTAAAAATTCAGCATCGACATGGCGGATTGGAAAGGCTCGGCCTTGCGCCTGTGGCTGTGTTCGGCGGATCGTTTCAGCGAGGCGGCGATCTTCCTGGCGTCGTCGGATTCGAAGACGTGATCCTCAAGATCCATTGCGTTGCTGTGCTCGGTCACCTCGGCCGACCATTTTTTCCTGGTGGCGGTCATCGCTGGACTCCTTTGCAGGGGTGGGTTGCCGGGAAAACTCTGCACATCGGCATCGGTTCCGGCCTGGCTCTGGAGCCACGGATTTGCCCGCTGTGGCGCTGCTGCGGCCCGAGACTGCGCCGATAGTGGCGCAAACGGCAGCCGATCTCCGAGACTGCCGACAGGAAACGCCTTGACCCGAACCGACAGCATCCAGCCCGGCCCCGGCATCGACAGCTCCTATGCCTGGATGCGGCTTGCCATCTCGATGCTGCTGGCGACGATCGGCGCCGTCGGCATGTGGGCTGTCGTCGTCGTGCTGCCCGCGGTGCAGGCCGAGTTCGGCGTCGACCGCGCCGCGGCGTCCATGCCTTACACCGCGACCATGGTCGGTTTCGCCGCCGGCAACGTGCTGGTCGGCCGCGCCATCGACCGGATGGGTTACTGGATCCCGGCGCTGCTCTCTTCGATTGCGCTTTCCGCCGGCCTGCTGCTCGCGGCGCTGTCGACCTCGATCCTGCAATTCACGCTTGCCCAAGGAGTGCTGATCGGTGTCGGCACGTCGGTGATTTTCGGGCCGCTGATCGCCGACATCTCGCACTGGTTCAACCGCCGTCGCGGTGTTGCGGTCACGGCGGCGGCGGCCGGCAATTACCTTGCCGGAGCGTTGTGGCCGACCATCATGCCGACGCTGATGAAGGCGGAGGGCTGGCGCTTCACCTATGCGGCAATCGGCATCTTCTGCCTGGTGACAATGGTGC
>NZ_RZTT01000324.1 GCF_003996995.1 Mesorhizobium sp. M7A.T.Ca.US.000.02.2.1
CAATTATGCCGCCGGCGAAGTGGCCAAGCTGAAAGTCTCGCCGCACTTTGCCGGCGAACTTCTGATCAACATCGGTTCCGACAAGCTGTTGAAGACCGTCACGGCATCCGTGCCGGCCGGCGGCAGCACGGTCGACATACCGGTCGGCGACGATTGGGGTGCTGGTGCCTATGTCACGGCAACCCTCTTCCGGCCGGGCGATGCGCAGGAAACGCGCATGCCGGCCCGCGCCATCGGCGTGAAATGGCTGAAGGTCGATCCGGGCTCGAAAAAGCTCGCCATCACCTTGACGCCGCCGGACAAGACCATGCCGCGCCAGCAGCTGTCGATCCCGGTTTCGGTCGCCGGCGTGCAGCCGGGAAGCAATGCCTACGTCATGGTTGCCGCCGTCGATGTCGGCATCCTCAACCTGACCAACTACAAGGCGCCGGATCCGGAGAACTGGTTCTTCGGCCAGCGCATGCTGGGCATGGAAATCCGCGACATATACGGCCGCCTGATCGATGGCTCGCTCGGCAATACCGGCAAGCTCCGGACCGGCGGCGACGGCGCCAACATGCAGGCGCAAGGCAACCCGCCGACCGAAAAACTGGTCGCCTTCTTCTCCGGCATCGTCGAACTCGATGCCGACGGCAAGGCGCGCGTCGACTTCGACATCCCGCAGTTCAACGGCACCGTGCGCGTCATGGCCGTCGCCTGGACCAAGGATGCGGTCGGCCACGCCCAGTCCGATGTCATCGTGCGCGATCCCATCGTGATCACCGCTGGCCTGCCACGCTTCCTGGCGCCTGGTGACGCCGCCGTCATGCGCCTCGACGTCGCCGACACCGATGGTCCGGCCGGCGACTATGCGTTCTCGATCGAAACGACGGGTGACCTGTCGACCGGCGACAAGCCCCTGCCCCAGAAGCTGACGCTCGCCCAGGGCAAGCGCCAGACGCTGACCGTGCCGCTGATCGCTCAGACGGCCGGCAATGCCTCGCTCACCATCAAGCTTGCCCATGCCGACGGCACCAAGGTCGAGCAGACGCTCTATGTGCCGGTGCGCCCGGCGCAATTGCCGGTGACCACCCGGCTGGTGGTCGACCTCAAGGGCAATGGCGGCGCGCTGCGCGTCGACAAGGAACTGCTGGCAGCCAGCCTGCTCAACGGCGCCTCCGTCAGCGTCGGCGTTTCGCAGGCCGCCGCCTTCGACGTGCCGTCGCTGCTGATGACGCTCGACCGCTACCCCTATGGTTGCGCCGAGCAGACCACCAGCCGCGCCATGCCGCTTCTCTACGTCAATGAGTTGGCTTCCGGCGTCGGCATGGCCAGCGACCCCGATATCCATGGCCGCATCCAGGACGCCATCTATAAGGTTCTGAGCTATCAGGCCTCGGGCGGCAGCTTCGGCCTGTGGGGTCCGGGCTCCGGCGATCTGTGGCTTGATTCCTATGTCACCGACTTCCTGACAAGGGCGCGCGAGCAGAAATACGACGTGCCGAGCCTGGCCATGAACCAGGCGCTGAGCAATTTGCAGAACTCGCTCGGCTACGACCAGAGCGTGCAGGACCGTGGCAGCGAGATCGCCTACGCCCTCTACGTTCTGGCCCGCAACAAGAAGGCCTCGATCGGCGACCTGCGCTACTATGCGGATACCCAACTCGAAGCTTTCTCAAGTCCGATGGCCGTTGCCCAGCTGGCGGCAAGCCTGGCGCTCTACGGCGATACACCGCGCGCCGAAGCCACCTTCAAGACCGCCTTGCAGTTGGCAAAGTCCACCACCGACTACGACTACTACCGCTCCGACTACGGTTCGCGGCTGCGTGATGGCGCGGCCATGCTGGCGCTGGCGGCGGAATCGAAGCCGGTGCCGACAATCGTGCCGGAACTGATCAAGCTGGTGACCAGGGAACGCGCGGAAGCCCGCTGGACCACCACCCAGGACGAATCCTGGATGCTGCTGGCGGCCCGCGCGCTGAAGGAGGGCAATGATACGATCATGCTGGCCGTCAATGGCGCGGCGCATTCCGGCGGCTACTCCAACCAGGTGGAAGGCTCTGACCTGGCCGACAGCCCGCTGACCATCGTCAACACCGGCAAGACCCCGCTGCAGGCCGTCGTCACCACCGTGGCGTCGCCGGTCCAGCCCTTGCCGGCCGGCGGCGACGGCTTCACCATCAACCGCACCTACTACAAGCTCGACGGCACCGAGGCCAATGTCACCGAGGCGACGCAGAACGAACGCTATGTCGTCGTGCTCAAGGTCAACGAGCAGAACAAATGGCCGTCGCGCCTGCTGGTCACCGACCTGTTGCCGGCCGGCTTCGAGATCGACAATCCCGGCCTGGTCTCCAGCGCCCAGTTGACGAACTTCTCGTGGCTGGCGCAGACCGATGCCGCGCATCTCGAATTCCGCGACGACCGTTTCGTCGCGGCGTTCAACCCGGCCGACGGCGATCATGACCACAATCTGACGCTCGCCTATGTCGTGCGCGCGGTGACGCCTGGTACCTATGCGCACCCGGCGGCAACGGTGGAGGACATGTACCGGCCGCAATATTCGGCCCGCACCGCCACCGGCATGATGGAGATCAAGGCGCCGTAAGGCGCCTTGGCGAATATGAAAGTGAGGCTTGTGCTGCCCCTCATTGCCCTGCCGGGCATTTCTCCGCGTATAGTGACGGGGAGAAAGAGGCCTGCAACAAAGCTTTCGCCAACTTTGAACGTTGCGGGAAAAGCGCCAACGGCCATGACAGCACCCTTCTCCCCGTCACTATACGGGGAGAAGGTGGCGGCAGCCGGATGAGGGGCGGCGCCATGCTTTCCAAGAAGTTCCTTCGTCGCACGGCCGTTGCAGGAGCCTCCCTCATTGGACTCACCGCAATTGCCGCCACCACCCTCTGGGCGCTCGACCACGCCTTCCCGCCCCCGCTTCCAGCCGAACTCACGGTCTCCACCGAAGTCCAGGACCGCGACGGCGAATTGTTGCGCGCCTTCGCCACGCCGGACGGCTACTGGCGGCTCGAAACCCGCCTCGACCAGGTCGACAAGCAGTTCGTCGACATGCTGGTCACCTACGAAGACAAGCGTTTCTGGGACCATGAAGGTGTCGACGTACTGGCGCTGGCCCGCGCCGCCGGCCAGTTCGCCACCAGCGGCCGCATCGTCTCCGGCGGCTCGACGCTTTCGATGCAGCTTGCCCGGCTGATCGAGCCGCGCGAAAGCCGCAGCCTCGGCTCCAAGGTCAAGCAGATGCTGCGCGCCATCCAGATAGAGCGGCGGCTGTCGAAACGCGAAATCCTCGAACGCTACCTGACGCTGGCGCCTTATGGCGGCAATCTGGAAGGCGTGCGCGCCGCCTCGCTCGCCTATTTCGGCAAGGAGCCGAAACGGCTCACCGTTTCCGAGGCCGCCCTGCTCGTCGCTCTGCCGCAGCTGCCGGAAAAGCGCCGGCCCGACCGCAATTTGAAGATCGCCCACGCCGCCCGCGACCGGGTGCTGACCCGAATGGTCTCCTCCCGCCTGCTCGGCGAGCGCGAGGCCGCACGGGCCGCCCTCGACGATGTCTCGGACCTGCGTCGCACGCTGCCGGCGCTCGCCGCGCACGCCGCCTATGCGATGTTGCCCAAGGCCGTCCCCGGCCAGCCCTTGCAGCTGACGATCCGCAAGAGCGTCCAGGAAGGGCTGGAACAGGTGGCGAGGGACGCGGCCACCAAGCTCGGCCCCCGCCTGTCGGTCGCTATGGTGCTGGCCGACTCCCGCACCGGCGACATCCTTGGCGAAGTCGGCTCGGCCAATTTCTTCGACGCCAGCCGCTCCGGCTGGATCGACATGACAAAGATCGTCCGCTCGCCAGGCTCGACGCTAAAGCCCTTCATCTACGGTTTGGCCTTCGAACAGGGCCTGGTGGCGCAGGAAACGCTGATCGACGACAGCCCCGTCGATTTCTCCGGCTACCGGCCGAAGAATTTCGACATGGGCTACCAGGGCGATGTCAGCATCCGGCAAGCGCTGCAATTGTCGCTCAATGTGCCGGCGATCCGCGTGCTCGACGCGGTCGGGCCAACGCGGCTGATGGCGCGCTTCCGCCAGGCCGGCGTCAGCCCCATACTGCCGGTCAACGAAGCCCCGGGCCTGGCCATCGGTCTTGGCGGCGTCGGGGTGACATTGCGCGACCTCGTCCAGCTCTACACAGGGCTCGCCAATGGCGGCAAGACGCACACGCTGCATGACGGCACCGAGCCTGCCAATGCCGAGCGCACCAGCGCCACCATCCTCGACGGTCAGGCCAACTGGCAGATCATCGAAATATTGTCGGGCGTCAAGCCGCCCGAGGGTGCCTTGCAGCGCGGCATCGCCTACAAGACCGGAACGTCCTATGGATACCGCGACGCCTGGTCGGTCGGCTTCGACGGCCGCTATGTGCTGGGCGTCTGGGTCGGCCGCCCCGATGCCGGCGCGGTGCCCGGCCTTTCCGGCTATGTCTCGGCCGCTCCCATTCTGTTCGAGGGTTTTGTCCGCTCGGGCCTCGCCACCGTCCCCTTGCCGGGCAAACCGCCCGGCATGTTCAGCCCCAGACGCGAGGACCTGCCGGTGACGCTCGCCCGCTTCGGCGCCGGGTCGGACGGCCTGGTGCAGGCGACGGTGAGCGAACCCGCACCGACCATCATCTTCCCGCCCGACGGCGCCCGCGTCGACCTCGGCACCAATTCGGCCGACGCCTCGCCACTGGTGCTGAAGCTGCAAGGCGGCCGTGCGCCGTTCCGTTGGCTCGCCAACGGCAAGCCGCTGGCAGGCATCGATCGTCGCCGCACCGCGACCTGGCAGCCCGACGGCGCCGGCTATTCGACGCTGACCGTCATCGACGCCGCAGGGCGTGCGGCGAGTGTGAAGGTGTTTGTCGAATAGACGGCTGCAAGCGATTCATAGGCTTAGCTTTCCAAGGCCAGAGGATAGCAGGACACTTGCCCATGCTTGTTCCAAGGCACCCCCCTCTGCCCTGCCGGGCATCTCCCCCTCAAGGGGGGAGATCGGATTTCATTTCCGCTTTCGCCAATCGTCAAAGACAAGGCGCAACGGCAAAGCTGCCAATCTCCCCCCTTGAGGGGGAGATGCCCGGCAGGGCAGAGGGGGGTGCCTCGCGCAATCCGTTCTTGTCGGCAGCCTCAGCACTGGCAGCAACAATCCTTGTCGGGGCAATTCCTCTCCCCGCTTTGGCCGATGCCCTGCCCGCCGGCTTCGTCCGGCTCGCCGATGTCGACCCCTCGATCCGCCAGGACATCCGCTACGCCGGATCGGATAATTTTCTGCACCGCAAGGTGAATGGCTACGACGCACCCGCCTGCATTCTCACCCAGCAGGCGGCAAAGGCACTCTCCGCGGTCCAGAAAGCGATCGCAGCCAAAAGCCTGACCCTGGTGGTGTTCGATTGCTACCGCCCTGCCCGCGCCGTCGCCGACATGGGCGAATGGACGCGTGAGGGCGGGCCGCCCGATCCGCAATGGTATCCGAAGGTCAGGCGCGGCGAGTTGATCGCCAAGGGCTATGTCGGAGAACTATCGACCCATTCACGTGGCTCGACCGTCGACGTCGCCCTCGCCCGAACGGACCGAGGGTCCAGCCCGAACCCGGCCTGCGGCGCGGGCGATGCCGACACGCTCGATTTCGGCACCGGTTTCGACTGCTTTGATCCGATGAGCGAAACCGCCCACCGCGGCCTTGCCAGTGAAGCGGCGGCAAACCGCAAGATGCTTGTCGACGCCATGCGCGCCGGCGGCTTCAAGAACTATGCAAGGGAATGGTGGCACTTCACGCTGAAAAGCGAACCGTTCGCCAGACAGCGTTTCGACTTTCCCATCACCGCAGATTGATGCACCCGACCAAATTCCACACCTTGCCTCGGCACCGCCCCTTGCTAGATAGGCTGAGTGGCCGGGCCATGGATTCTTCCTTAGGCGGCAAGAGGAAAATATTTCTCCTAACGGCGAAATAGCGTCGAACATTTTCTCAAGAGGGGCAAAAAAGGCAACATTGAATGCATCTAATTTCTACCAATTCGGTAGATTTGGCGCGGGTTCAACGGAGGCAGAAATGACCAAACCTCATTTCAGGAAACTGCTCGGCGCACTGGTCGCCACATCTGTCCAGTTCGGCACGCTCGGTTTCGCGTTTGCCGATACCACCATTCTCAACGTGTCCTACGATCCGACACGCGAGCTCTACAAGGCCTATGACGAAGCTTTCGTCGCGCATTGGAAGGCCGAGACCGGAGAGACCGTCGCCGTCCAGCAGTCGCATGGCGGATCGGGCGCCCAGGCCCGCGCCGTGATCGATGGCCTCGACGCCGATGTGGTGACGCTGGCACTTGAAGGCGACATCAACGCCATCGTCTCGAAGGCGAAGAAGATCAATCCGGACTGGCGCACCAAATTCGAAAACAATTCAGCGCCTTACACCTCGACCATCATTTTCCTCGTCCGCAAGGGCAATCCCAAAGGCATTCACGATTGGAGCGACCTCGTCAAGGACGGTGTCCAGGTGATTACGCCCAATCCGAAAACCTCCGGCGGCGCGCGCTGGAACTATCTCGCCGCCTGGGCCTACGCCAACGCCAATGACGGCGGCGACGAGGCCAAGACCAAGGAGTTCGTCGGCAAGCTCTACGCCAATGCCCCGGTGCTCGACACCGGCGCGCGCGGCTCGACCGTGACCTTCGCGCAAAAGGGTCTTGGCGATGTGCTTATCGCCTGGGAAAACGAGGCCTATCTGGCGCTGGACGAGTTCGGTGCCGACAATTTCGACATCGTCTACCCGCCGACCTCCATCCTGGCAGAACCGCCGGTGGCGGTGGTCGACGCCAATGTCGATGCCAAGGGCACGCGCAAGGTCGCCGAAGCCTATCTGAGCTGGCTCTATTCCAAAGAAGCGCAGACGATCATCGCCAAGAACCATTATCGTCCTGCCAAGCCCGATCTGGTGCCGGCCGAGGACCTCGCCAAGCTGCCGCCGATCAAGCTCGTAACCATCGACGATCCACAGTTTGGTGGCTGGAAAAAAGCACAGCCTTATCATTTCGGCGATGGTGGTATATTCGAC
>NZ_RZTT01000325.1 GCF_003996995.1 Mesorhizobium sp. M7A.T.Ca.US.000.02.2.1
GGTGAGGGCGGCAGCATCATCTCGATCGGCAGCAACCTTGCCGAGAGGGCGACCGACGGCAGCCTCACGGCCTATTCGGCCAGCAAGGCGGCGCTGGTCGGCCTGACCAAGGCGCTGGCGCGCGACCTCGGCCCGCGCGGCATCACCGCCAACGTCGTCCATCCCGGTTCGACCGACACCGACATGAACCCGGCCGACGGCCTGCATGCCGAGCATCAGCGCCGGAAAATGGCAACACCGCGTTTCGGCAAGGCCGATGACATTGCCGGTATGGTCGCCTGGCTTGCAGGCCCTGAAGGCCGCTTCGTCACCGGCGCTGCCCTGACCATCGATGGCGGCGCCAACGCCTGATCCCGAGAGATTTCCGGCTGGGGCGGAACAACCCTCCGCTCCAGCCGTCACGATCTTGTGAAACCGTTCTGCAACAGGCTTTCCAAAATTTATGAAAGCTTAACGAAATCGGTATGAATCAGTATAGTCGCGCCTTACATCCGCCATGCGGTGAGCGGGACGATCTAGCGTGCGGAACGGGAACCGGTTGCGGCCGGAGCGGGTGATTCATGAAATTCCTCGGAAACAAAGCAACCGTGATGCCGCTGCTGGCAGTCACGGCGACGCTGGCTTTCGGTGTACCCCAGGCAGGCGCGCAGGGGCTGTTCGACATGCTTTTCGGCGGCGGCGTCAAGCACGCTCCGAAAGGCGAGTTTCCGCCCCCGCCACCGAAGCACAAGCCAAAGCCGAAGGCTCCGGCCAGCGGTGGCGGTGGCGGCGCGAGAATCAGCAGCCCATCCTATTACACCTACAAGGCGGACCGGCTGGTTCGCGTCGACTTCTCGGCGCTGGCCCCGACGCCAGAGCCGGCGACGCCACAGGATGCGGCTTTCGTGCCGTCGGCAACGGGCGCTGCGTTTCGTGAAGCGGTTGCCAGCTTGGCTGACTACGAACTCTTAGCCGAGCCCGACATCGCCAAGGCGCTGATCGCGTATTACTCGGCCAATCCGGATTTCATCTGGATAAGCGGAACCAGCCTCAACAGCCGTGCGCAGGATGCGGTTCGGGTGCTTGGCGAGGCTTCAAGCTATGGTCTCACGCCCGCCGACTATACGGTCGAAGTGCCCGCTGCCGGCGCATCGACGACTGACGCCAATGCGCAACTGAAAGAACTCGTCCGTTTCGAGATGGCGCTTTCCGCGCGTGTGCTGCGCTATGCCCATGACGCCCAGAACGGCCGCGTCGATCCCAACCGCATGACCGGCTACTATGATTTCCCGGCCAAGCCGCTCGACTTGCAAGGCGTCCTGAGGACGCTGGCGCATACCCAGCAAGTGCGCACCTATCTCGAATCGCGGCATCCGCAGAATGCGGAATACCAGGCGCTGCGCGTCGAACTCGAATCTCTGCAGGCCAGTGCGGAAAACGAAATCGTCGTCGACCCCAAACTGCTGCTGAAGCCGGGCGAAACCAGCCCCGAACTGCCGAAGCTGCTGACCTTGATCGCGCGCAATCTCGATGACGAGATGGGCGGCGCCTATGGCGAGATCCTGTCCAGGCTGGCCACCAGCGAAGTCTATGATCCGGAACTGGTCCCGGTCATCAAGGCCGTGCAGCAAAAGGCAGGCATGAAGGGCGACGGCGTCATCGGCCCGCGCACCGTCGCGACGCTGGCGGGAACATCCAAGGCCGACAAGCTGCTGAAGGTGGAAGTAGCGCTCGAGGAACTGCGCTGGCTGCCCTCCGATCTCGGCAGCCCGCGCGTCTTCATCAACCAGCCGGCCTTCACCGCGAGCTACATCGACAATGGCGAGGAAAAGCTCAAGACGCGTGTCGTCGTTGGCCGGACCACCAACCAGACCTCCTTCTTCTACGACCAGATCAAGCAGGTCGATTTCCATCCCTATTGGGGCGTGCCGCAATCGATCATCGTCAACGAGATGCTGCCGAGATTGCGCAACGATCCCGGCTATCTCGACCGGTCCGGCTATGAGGTGACGGATTCGCGCGGCAAGCGCATTCCTTCGTCGGCGGTCAACTGGGGCGCCTATGGCGCGAACATCCCCTACAGCGTGCGCCAGCAGCCGAGCGAGGCCAACGCGCTGGGCGAGTTGAAGATCCTGTTCCCCAACAAGCACGCGATCTACATGCACGACACGCCGCAGAAATCATTCTTCCAGCGTGATATGCGCGCGCTCAGCCATGGCTGCGTGCGGCTGCAGGACCCGCGCGGCATGGCGGCGGCGGTGCTTGGCACCTCCGTGGACTATATCGCCGAGAAGCTGAAGCACGGCCACTCGACCGAGAATGTGACACGCACGATCCCGGTCTATGTCGCCTATTTCACCGCCTGGCCTGATCTGTCCGGCAAGGTCGAATATTTCGGCGACGTCTACGACCGCGACTCGCGCCTGAAGCAGGCTCTGGACGCCACGGAGGCGGTTCGCTCGCCTTCGAGTTGATCCAGGGCTTTCGGTAGGCCGTTAACTCATAAATACGGCATGACCGAAAGCGGAAAGGCGGCCGAGAGGGAACGAGGAGCGGCGGCTACCGTTATCGAACAAGCTCAAAACGCAACTGTGATCCTGTTTCGGCAGGGACGAACGATGTTGAGCGCTCGAAGCGGAGGCGCCTATGTCGAGCCATTATGCGATTCTCGAAGCCCCCTCCACGCTGGGCCTGGCGACCGACGGTGTGGAGCGCTTGCCTGGCCGGCTCCTGGACCTTGGCCTTGCGGAGCGCATCCAGGCGCGCCGCGCCGGGCGGCTGGCTGTGCCTGCGAAGGACCCGACGCCCGATTCCGAGACAGGCACCCTGAACGCCAGGGCAATTGCGCAGTGGTCGCCCAAGCTCGCCGACGCCGTGGAAGCGGTGCTTGACGCAGGCGGGTTTCCAGTGGTGCTGGGCGGCGATTGCACGATCGTGCTGGGCTCGGCGCTCGCGTTTCGACGGCGCGGCCGCTACGGCTTGCTCTTCATTGACGGCAACGCCGATTTCTTCCAGCCAGAGGCGGAACCCAATGGTGAGGGTGCCTCGATGGACCTCGCCTTCGTCACCGGCTACGGTCCCTCGCTTCTGACCGACATCGAAGGTCGCGCTCCTCTGGTCCGCCCTGAAGACGCTGTCGCCTTCGCGTATCGCGATCACAAGGATCAGGAGGAGTACGGAAGCCAGCCGCTCCCCGAGGAGCTCAAGGTGCTTGACCTTCCCGCTGTGCGCGCCACGGGCATCGAGGCCGCCGCACGCGAAGCGGTCGATCACCTGACGAGAGCGGAATTGGACGGCTTCTTCATCCATCTCGACGCCGACTGTCTCGACGATGTCATCATGCCGGCTGTCGATTTTCGCGTGCCAGGCGGGTTGTCGTGGGACGAGTTAACGGCCGCGCTCCGGCTTGCCTTGGCGAGCGGCAAGGCAGTCGGCCTCGAGATCACCATCTACAATCCGCGCCTTGATGAGGACGGCAGCGCCGGACGCGGCCTGGCCGACGTACTGGCCGCTGCGCTCGGAACAGCAGCGCCATGACGATGATTGCGGCGGAATCTGTTTCAAGGCTCCGCATGAGCCGATCGGCGTGGCTCCGCGATTATGAGTCTGCAAGCTAGTAGCGCTCGAACAGTGGCCGCCGGAAGCCGGCGTCGCGCCCGGCGATCAGCCAATAGAGCAACCCGGCGACAAGGCCGGCAGCGGCGATGATGCCGATGTCGACCCAACGCTCCGGGTCCATATCCTCCGGCGCGCTCGGCCAGATCAAGGCGAAGCCGCCGACCGCGGCGCCGGCGCCGAAAACCATGTGCAGCAGGACATTGCGCAGCGAGAAGAACTCGGCGATCAGCGCGAAGATCAGCGTCTGCAGCGCGGTCACCACGATGGTCAGGAAATAGACGAACATGCCGAGCGGCGGCACCAGCAGCACCGCGATCGGCGAAACGCCCATGACGTCGAAATAGCTGGGCGCGTTGGGCAAGGAACTGAGCACGCCATAGATCACCGCGATGGCGATCAGGCCGACCAGCACCGACACGAAGTAGCCGGCCAACATCATCAATATGCGCTTCATCACGTGCTTTGCCGTCGCCATCCCCATCCCCCAATGCGGCGCCTGGAGCAATTCCAGGAAAAGTGTGAACGGTTTTCCGTCCGGAATTGCGTCAAAACAAAGAGTTAGAGTGGTTCACCGTTCCATGAAACGGTGAACTGCTCTGGCGCGACAGTCAGCCATCAAAGCGGGACAGACGCAAGGGGAGGCGACGGTTGGCAAGGGCAATCGCTTCGGACCAAGCCCGACTTGTGGCGGAAACCATCAATCGCCGAAGTCAGCGCTGCCCCTTATCGCCCTGCCGGGCGTTCGTTGTTCGAAAAGCCAAGCAGTTGGCTTTTCGTCCGCTGCGCGGACCACGCCTCGACTCCCCGTATAGTGACGGGGAGAAGGGGGCTGGCCGCAACGCCGGCGCCATCCTTGCCTTGCAAAGGCTGGTGATTGGCGAAACCATCGATGCCAGCGTCCCTCTCCCCGTCACTATACGGGGAGAGGATGCCGGCAGGCAGGTGAGGGGCAGCGCCAGCGCCGGGAAGGGCTGGCTAATTTGATACGACGAACCCTATTTCGGCTCCGCCGTCACAGGATCGTAGGTGATTTCAACCTTCGCCTTGTCCGCCGTGTAATAGGTGACGGTGTAGGCGCCGCTGTCCCAGTCGACCTCGTCCACATAGCGAAAGCCGTCGCGCTGCTCGACCTTGGCGATGATCTCCGACAGCTTCTTGGCATTTGGCGGCGGCAGCGGCTTGTCGTCCGCGGCCAAGGCTGCCCCGCCGGCGAGAAGAACGGCGACGCTGGTCGCCAGAAGCAATCTGGACATGGCTTTCCCTCAAGTTTCGTCGGACAGAAACTCGCTGGCGTGCCGGTTTGTTCCGCAGCCGGAATGGGTGCCGATTCAGTCCACCGGTTTGCAGCTGCCCGAATGAGGGCCGCCGCCGCCCGCTTGACTTACGCGGCGCGTCGTTGAGCGGGGTGGAGACCTGAACGGGTTCGGCGAGGGTCGACGGCGGTCACGATGCTGTGGTGGTGATCGCAATAGACGCGATCCGCCGAAGTTGGCCCGGCACAGAAGCGATAACCGCCGGGCACTGACCGGTCTTCGCTCACCGGGAAGCGGCACTGATAGACGCCTAGCTGAATGAGGGGGACGTCTTTCGAAATCGGTCTGATATTTTCAGGCATGGTTTTTCAGGTTCCTGGTTCATAGCCATTGCCGGCTGACGGCCGCTGTGCGACCGCGTCGAAGGGAGCTTCTCTCGGTTTGGAGGGCTGTGGGTCACCATATGGTGTTGGTCGCGGTGTCAATGAAGCCCCGAAACCCTGCTTTCGCAAGCCAATCATTGCGACTTAAGGCCACACCGGCTGCTGGGCGGGCGGGCTATGAAGCGAATACATTTTGTCAGCAGACAGTGCGGTCGCGTCCCGGAGCATCTCTTCGAACCGTTGCGCCGGTGCTATGGTGTGCCTGCATGATCAGACAGCAGGGATATGAGCCATGCCCGAAGTCACCCGCCGTACACTTCTTGCGTTCACCGCCGTGGCCTCTGCCATTGAACCGAAATTTGCCGAAGCGGAAGGGGCCTCACCCGAATTGCGGGCGCTGATCGGAGCCCATGAAGCCAGCTATGTCGGGCTTCACAGGATTGTTCATCAAGCGGGCAGCAGCAGCCACGAACGCAAGAGGGCAGACCGGATCGAACAGGAAGCCTTGCTGGCCATCTGCTCCTATGCGGCGATCAGCCGAGGCGACCGCCAGGCCAAGGCCGATTACCTGTTGACCGCTGAGGCTCGGGGTGAACTCGACCTGGAAGAGCACATGCAGGCCATCCTGCACTCGATGAAGCGCTGATCGCGGCTCGTGCATCTCCAGACATCGCCGACTTCCGTAAGGATTTTGGTGGGCGATGCAGGGATTGAACCTGCGACCCCACCCGTGTGAAGGGTGTGCTCTCCCGCTGAGCTAATCGCCCGCTCGTTGCCCGAAGGCCAAGCGAGCCGCGATATAAGGGAGGCAGGTGCGGGAAGTCAAGGCGGTGTCCAGCGTTCTGACAAGGATCAGATTTGCTGCCCTCACAGCCCTGTCTGCGACGCGGCGCCGGCCGCCTTCCGGTCAGTTTCCGGCGGCGGCAATCAGCTTTTGCGCCAGATCGAGCGTCAGCGCGTCGAAATGCGAAATGACAGCCGAGGGTTCGAACTCGCGCACATGGCGGTCAGTGTAGCCGAAATCGACCGCCACCACGGGAATGCCGGCGGCTTTTGCCGTGTCGATGTCGGTTTGCGAATCGCCGACCATCAGCGCGCGGTGCGGGTCGCCGCCGGCCAGCTTGATGGTCTCGATCAGATGGCGCGGGTCGGGCTTGCGGAAGGCGAACGTGTCCTGGCCGGCGATCGCGGCGAAATGTTTCGTCAGGCCGAGCGCCTCGATCAGCGCCAGCGAGTTGGCTTCGTATTTGTTGGTGCAGATGGCGAGGACATAGCCGGCCTCCTCGAAGCGCGCTATCGCTTCGATGACACCGGGATAGGGGCGCGACTTGCCGGGGATGTTGAGCGTGTAGTGGTCGAGGAAAAGTTTCAGCAGCCGGTCGTGCTCCTCGACGGCAAGCGATCGCTGATGGGCGGCGTGCGCCCGCTCGATCATCACCCGGCCGCCGTGACCGACAAAACGCCTGAAGCCGGCTTCGTCGACCGCCGCGATCTCGCTGGCGGCAAGGCTGTGGTTCAGGCTGTCGAGCAGGTCCGGCGCTGTGTCGATCAGCGTACCGTCGAGGTCGAACACGATGATCGGTCGGGTCATGATCTGTCCTGGGCAGGGGTGCAATGGGCAGGCGATAGCGGCTGCGGCGCGTCAAGGCAAGCGCGGGGCCAGTTCGTTCAGGCGGGCCTGCCCATCAGGCCGGGCATTCGCGGCGGACCGTCCGATATGAAAAACCCGCCTCGGCGGCGGATTGTTGGCGCAAATCATCACCATGGGCAAAAATGTAGCAT
>NZ_RZTT01000326.1 GCF_003996995.1 Mesorhizobium sp. M7A.T.Ca.US.000.02.2.1
TGGGCTTTCGGTTCTGACGACCCGGCTGGCGGGCTTCAGTTCTGGGCGCGATGCGGTCGCGGCCAGTTGCGAGGAGGACGACGAACCCTTCGTGCGGCAGATGCCGGAGACGAGCGGATAATTGAAATTGCGCTCGTGCAGCATCTGGCTCTTCATCGCCGCTTCGCACTCGGCGACGGTCGACCACTTGGCCGGCGTCTCGCCGATATATTCGCAAAGCTTGGCGTCGCAGTCGCAGCCGACTATGGTCATGGCGACAAGGGCGGTCTTGATCACGGTCTTGTCCCTTCGAGATGCCCCCCGGCAGCCCTTCCATTTCTTCCCATTCCTTCGCGCGCGAACAAGGCAGGATTTGGCCGCGATTGTGGAATGGGCATGGCGGAGCGCAGGAAATGCATGATCCTGGCCGGGCCTGGCCGAAAGGCCTCAGTAATCGTAGACGTGTTCAAGCCTGGCGCCGGCCTTGATCAGCGCCGGCAGCACGAGATGCAGCTTGCGCACGGCGACGACCATGCCGGTGCGGCGCGTGGATTGATCGGCCGGTAGCGGATAGCTGAACAGGATGCGCATGCCTTCGGGGATGACGATCGTATCGGTGGAGAGCACGGTGACCATGATCTCGTCATTGCCGCCGATCTCGACGAAGGAGACGCCCTTGTCGATCAGGCGCGGGATCACTTCGGTGAACACCTGATAGCGCCTGGTGACGAAGATGGTGCCGTCAGCGCCCATGTCGCGTTCGAGCAAGGTGTCGGGCTCGTTGCGGGTGGCTTCGCCGACCGGCCCCTTGGCCCAGACGTGGATGTCGAGCAAGGCGGGGTCCATCGTGGCGGCGAGGGCCTTTTTGATCAGATCGGCATAGCCCTGCTTGATGGTGTCGGCGAGGCCGAAGGCGAGCTTGCGTTCGCTGGTGCGGATGGAACTGTCGCCCGGCGCCGACTGCACCGCAAACAGGCCGGCGCGCTTGTCGGCATAGGGGAACTGATACCAGGGCACCTGGTCGAGAAACCCTGCATAGTCCGCCGCCACCTTGGCCTGATAGATGTCGGCGGCGGTGCGCTTGGCCGTCGTCGCCTCGGTGATGCGGCCGACCGTGTTCTCATAGGCCCACTGCAATATATGCTCGATCGAGTGGCTGGTGCCGATGATGACCAGCATCTGGTGGTTGGCGTAGTTGAACTTGTAGGGAGAACTGGCGCGGATGACCATGGCGTAGTCCTGCCAGAAGCGGCCGACATAGGACCAGTAGGGGAAGCCGCTCGGCTGGTCCTTGTCGACGAAGCCGGCATATTCGCGCGCGGCGTAGACGATCGCCCATTCCGGATAGGTGAGGAAGGTCGATTCCTCCGGCCGCTGGTAGCCGAGGATCTCGGCGCGGGCCTTGTCGGCCAGCGCCTTGGGCGGCGCGCCGTCAGCAATTCCGGGCAGCGGCGTCTTGTCGAGCGACGACGTCGTCAGAAAGCCGTAGCTCAGCCCGGCGATCGGGATGAGGATGACGATGACGATCACCCAGAGGATCGTCTTGATGATGCGCTTCAGCCAGCGGAACAGGAACATGGCCGATCAGGCCGTGGCGAAGTGTTCGTGTATGCGCCTGGCCAGCCGGAAGCCGACATAGACGGCGAAGCCACCAATGACGAGGTGCGGCAGGTTGGCGAAGAAGCGGGCCGGGAATTCGATATCGTTGAGGGAGCGGAAGCCGTTGATGAAGATACCGGCATCGAGGCAGCCGGAACCGGTGATCAGCCCGAGCACGCCGTCGAACAGGTAGACCGAACCGAACAGCTTGAAATAGAACACCGCCTGGCGGTGCGAGATGAAGGCGGCGGCCAGAGCCCAGACGCCGGAGAAGGCGTGCAGCAGGTCGTCATACCATTGCAGCGAGAACAGGCCGAACAGATTGCCGTCGGCGTCGTTGAACGCCGGTATGTAGCCGATGGCGACGACGCCGAAGAACAGGAAGGCATAGGCGACGGCAAGCTTCTGGATGAGCGTCATGAAGTGTCCCCCTCGAAGAGTCCGCCTGAAAACAGACTCTGACGCTGGGATACTAACCGATTTTAGCGCGTGGTGAAGCGGCGCCCGCGAGATCGCCGGCGAAGGATATCGAGGGGCAAAAAGGCAGTCGGCGCCGGGATTTCTCCCAGCGCCTCCCTGTCAGATCAGGACACGGTCGCGGCAGCAACTTCCGTAAAGTCGTCGCGCCTTGCCGGCCTTGATTTTGACGGTCCTGCCAGTCCGCCGCCCGAGAGCAGCGTCCGTTCGGGACCACGCCGGTCTCCACCCTTGCGAGCTTTGCCCTGCGCACCATCGAAGGTTTTTGCCGTCCTTCATGGCAGCATCGGTCCGCCGTAGGCGTTGGCACGCTTTCCGCGGCCCCGTAGGTCTCGGCTCCGTCCCTCGAAACAGGCAAGCCTGCTCTCGCTTCGGGCCGTACGGGCCTCAGGAAATCCGCCTTTCACTTCGCCTTTCGGCTTGATGATCGGTAGCCGCCTGAGATGGGTTTAACGTACACCGGGTAAGGGTCCTGGGGAATGGCCGGAGGCCTGTGGATAACGGGATTATCGGGGATCAAGCTGGGATAACGAAATTTTCCTGTCCGCCACGATGGGCCTCATCGGCGGACATTCGGCCTTGCCCTGCCGCCCGGTGCGGTCTTCAATGCCGGCAAAGGATTCGAGGCGCCGAGCGCCTCGAATCCTTGCGGGAGGGTTGCTTGAAAGTTGGAGTGGTTCTCAACCCGATTGCCGGTGGGGGCCGGCTGAAACGGCATTGGCCTGATGTCGCCGTGTCGCTGAGAAAGTATTTCGGCGAATTCGAACTGCGCGAGACGCAAGCGGAAGGCGACGCCGAAAGGCTGGCAATCGATCTCGCGATGATTGGCTTCGACCTGGTGATCGCGGCCGGCGGCGACGGCACCGCCAGCGAAGTGGCCGACGGGCTGCTGCAGGCGGCCCAGGAGAGCGGCCGGACCACCGAGCTTGGGCTCTTGCCATGCGGCACCGGCATCGATTTCGCGCGTGGGCTAGGGCTGCCGAAAAAGGTCGATGCCGTGCTGAAGCGGATCGCCGAAGCCAAGCCCCGCAAGGTCGATGTCGGACGCATCTGCTACGTCGACGATCACGGCGCGCTGGCCAGCCGGCATTTCATCAACATCGCCAGCCTGGGGCTTTCCGGCGCCACTGACCGCGCCGTCAATGCCGACAAGCGCAAGGGCAGGATGTCGGCCAAGGCGCTGTTCCTGTGGCGCACCGTGGTCGAGTTCATCCGCTACCGCTTCCAGGAGGTCAGCATCACGGTCGACGACGGCGTCCCCGTCGAAGCGCGCATGGCGCTGGTGGCGGTGGCAAATGGAAAGTTCTTCGGCGGCGGCATGATGGTCGCGCCGGATGCGGAACTGACCGACGGGCAGTTCGACATCGTCATCCTGCGCGCGGCCGGCAAGCTGAAGCTGATCTGGGACATCCGGCTGCTCTATGGCGGCCGGCATCGCAATCATCCTGCAATCACCATCCTGCGCGGCAGGAAAGTCGTGGTCGAACCGCTCGGCGATGCGTCAGAGAATGGCGCGCTGGTCGACATAGACGGCGAGTCGCCGGGACGCATACCCGCGACCTTCGAGATCCTGCCCGGTGCATTGACGCTCAGATACTGAATCAAGCCGTTGACAGATTGATTCAGATGGATCCGCCGATCCAGCCAACGCTCTGAAATCGTTTGATATCCAGCCGGCGTCAGAGTTCGAGCTTGGCCGGGAAACCAGGTGCGCGCAGGTCGGTGCCGACGGCATCTTCCAACAGTTTGACGATCTGGGTCGACCAGGCGCCGCCGCCATAGGCGGCCTTGCCTTGCTGAAAAATGGCGTTGACGCGCGATGCCAGCTCAAGCGGCACACCGGACTGTTCGCCCATGGCGAGCGCGAAGCCGAGGTCCTTCAGCGCCAGGTCCATGGTGAAGCCGATGTCGTAGGAGCCGTTGAGGATGAGCTGGCTTTCGGTCTCATGGACGAAGCTGTTGCCTGAGGAGGCTGATATGGCGTGATAGGCTTGGGCGAGGTCGAGCCCGCCCTGTCTGGCCAGCATCAATGCTTCGCCGGCGGCGACGAGATGGATGAAGGCGAGCATGTTGGTGATCACCTTGATCACCGCCGCCGAGCCGACCGGGCCCATCAGAAACGATTTTGCGCACATCGCCTCGATGGCGGGGCGATGACGTTCATAGAGCGCAGGATCGCCGCCGACCAGCGCGGTGATCTTTCCGGCTGCCGCCAGATGCACGCCACCGGTGACCGGGCATTCCAGCGTCTCGATACCCTTGGCCGAGGCGAGGGCCGCGAGGTGGAGGATCTCGTCGCGGCCGTTGGTCGACATCTCGATCCAGGTGCCGCCTGCGGGCAGGCCCTCCAGCAATCCGCCGGGTCCGGCCAGCACCGCCTCGCTGACCTTGGGTGAGGGCAGGCAGGAGATTGCGTTGCCGGCCCGTGCTGCGGCATCGGCGGGGCTGTTCGCGGCCGTGGCGCCGAGCGCAACGAGGCGCTCGACGGCGGCGGGATCGCGGTCGAAGACGGTGACGGCAAAGCCGTTGCGGATCAGGCTGGCGGCAAGGTTGCCGCCGAGATGGCCAAGACCGATGAAGGCGTAGCTTTCGCTCACGGCATCAGCGGCGTCTGCATCATCTGCAGATGCAGGTCCTTGCCGGTGTAGGGGTGCGCGTCGCAGACCGCTTCGTTGAGCTCGACTCCGAGGCCGGGCTCCTTCGAGGGGATCACGTTGCCGTCCTGCCACTCGATCTTCTTCTTCAAGAGCGTGGCGTGGAAGCCGTCCCACTGCTTCAGCGATTCCAGGATGAGGAAATTGGGCAGCGTCACCGCCAACTGAATGTTGGCCGCACCCACGATCGGTCCGCAATAGCAGTGAGGCGCGATCTGGATGTGGTAGGCCTCGGCCATCGCCGCGATCTTCTTGGTCTCGAGGATGCCGCCGGAGCGGCCGAGGTCCGGCTGCAGGATGGTCGCGGCGCGGTTCTCGATGACGCGGGCGAACTCGAACTTGGTCGTCAGCCGCTCGCCGGTGGCGATCGGGATCGAGGTCGCGCGGGCCACTTGGGCCATGACCTCAGGCATATCAGGTGGCACCGGCTCCTCGAACCACAAGGGATCGTAGGGTTCGATGGCGCGCGCCATGCGCAGCGCGCCGGACGCTGTGAACTGGCCGTGCGTGCCGAACAGGATGTCGGCGCGGGTGCCGACCGCCTCGCGGATCGCCTTGATCATGCGGGTGGACAGGTCGATATCGACGAGGCGCGGCTGATGGCCGTCGAAGGCGGTGTAGGGGCCGGCCGGGTCGAGCTTGACGGCATTGAAACCCTGTTCGACATATTCGAGCGCACAGGCAGCGGCGAGATCGGGGTCGTTGTAGACGTTCTTGCCGTGCGCATCCTCGGAATGGACGCTGCCGGTGTGCGGATAGAGATAGGTGTAGGAGCGCAGCGTCTCGTGCACCTGGCCGCCGAGCAGTTTGTAGACCGGCTTGTCAGCTTCCTTGCCGATAATGTCCCAGCAGGCCATTTCCAGCGCCGAAAAGCAGCCCATGCCGGAAACGTCGGGGCGCTGGGTGAAGCCGGAGGAATAGGCGCGGCGGAAGAAGTTCTCGATGTCGTGCGGATCGCGGCCGACGAGATAGCGCTCGGCCATGTCCTCGACCATCCGGGCGGTAACATGGGCCGAGAAGGTGGCGTTGTAGGCCTCGCCATAGCCGACGACGCCGCCGTCGGTGGTCAGCTTGACGAAAATGAAATACTTGCCGCCGATGCCGGGCGGCGGATTGCCGACAACCCAGGTCTTGACGTCGGTGATCTTCATTCTTGGTCCTCCAGAACCAGTTCGGCGCCCTTCCAACCGGTCATGATCGAGGCGGCGTTGGTGTTGCCGGTGATGTTGTCGGGAAAGATCGAGGCATCGATGACGCGCAAACCTTCCAGACCATGCACCTTGAGGCGCGGGTCGACGACGGCGCGCGCGGGATCCGGCCCCATGCGGCAGGTCGAGACCGGGTGATAGACGGTGCCCGAGCGTTTCCGGAAATCCTGGATCAGATCGGCGTCTGAAGTGATTGAAGGACCAGGCAAAACCTCTTCCTCGATGATCTCGGCCATGGCAGGCATCGAGGCGATCTTGCGCACGAATTTCACCGCCGCCAGCATCTCCTCGACATCGGCATTGGTGGAGTAGGCATTGGCCGTTATCCTGGGGTAGTCGCGCGGATTGGCTGAGCGGATCATGATCTCGCCACGGCTCGACGGCCGGCAGTTGGACAGGCCGATGGAAAAGCCCGGCCATGGGTCCGGCGTCAGGATCGGGCGCTCGCCGCTCCTGGGAATGACGGTCGAGAAGGCCTGGAAATAGAGCTGCATGTTGGGCCGCGTCGCCGCAGGGTCGGTGCGGAAGAAGCCGCCGGCATTGTTCATCGACAGCGACAGCGGGCCGGAGCGGGTGAGGATGTATTGCATGCCGACCAGCAGCTTGCCCCACCAGGGACGCAGCGTCTGGTTGAGCGTCGGCAGCTTGCCCTTGAAGGTGTAGTTGATGCCGACATGGTCCTGCAAATGCGCGCCGACATTTTCGTTGGCGTGGACGATCGGGATGTCCAGACCTTTGAGCAGGGCGGATGGGCCGACGCCGGACAGCTGCAGCAATTGCGGCGAGTTGACCGAACCGCCCGACAGGATGATTTCGCGGCCCGCACGCGCCGACTTCATCTCGCCGTTCTGCTGGTATTCGACGCCGACGGCACGCTTGCCCTCGAACAGGATTTTTGTCGCCAGCGCCTTCATCTCGACGCGGACATTCCCGCGCTTCATCGCCGGGCGCAGGAAAGCGCGCGCCGCCGACATGCGCCGGCCGTTGCGGGTCGAGATCTGGTAGAT
>NZ_RZTT01000327.1 GCF_003996995.1 Mesorhizobium sp. M7A.T.Ca.US.000.02.2.1
CGTCTGCGCCGCATGCGCAAGGCCGACTGGTCGCGCCGTCTCGTGCAGGAGAACCGGCTCACGGTCGACGACCTGATCTGGCCGATCTTCGTCGTCGAGGGCAAGGGTGTCCGCGAGCCGATCGCCGCCATGCCCGGCGTCTTCCGCCTGTCGATCGATCTCGCCGTCAAGGAGGCCGAGCGCGCGGCGAAACTCGGCATTCCGGCACTCGCCACCTTCCCCAATGTGGACATCTCGCTGCGCGACCAGACCGGCTCGCATATCCTCGATCCCGACAATGTCATCAACCGCGCCACCCGTGCGATCAAGGATGCGGTGCCGCAGATCGGCATCATCACCGACGCCGCGCTCGACCCATTCACCAGCCACGGCCATGACGGCATCCTGCGCGACGGCATCATCGTCAACGACGAGACGGTGGAACAGGTGACCGCCGCTGCCGTCATCCAGGCGGCCGCCGGTGCCGACATCATCGCGCCATCCGACATGATGGACGGCCGCATCGGCGCCATCCGGGACGCGCTTGACGCCAATGGTTTTCAGGACGTGGCGATTATGTCCTATGCGACCAAATTCGCCTCGGCCTTCTACGGTCCCTATCGCGAGGCGGTGGGCACCGCCGGTCTGCTCAAGGGCGACAAGAAGACCTATTACATCGACCATGCCAATTCCGACGAGGCGGTGCGAGAGGCCGAACAGGACATCGCCGAGGGCGCCGACATGCTGATGGTCAAGCCCGGCCTGCCCTATCTCGACATCATCCGGCGGCTGAAGGACGAGTTCCAGATGCCGACCTTCGCCTACCAGGTGTCGGGCGAATATTCGATGATCAAGGCGGCAGGCGCCAATGGCTGGATCGACGGCGAGAAGGCAATGCTGGAATCGCTGCTCGCCTTCAAGCGCGCCGGCTGCGACGGCATCCTGACCTATTTCGCACCCGAAGTGGCGGAGATTCTGAAGGGGGGCCGCTAGGTAGCTTTGGAATTTTAACGCAATCCGCTAGAATGAATTCATGAGCAGGAATGAGGTCATAAAGCGGTTGCAGAGAAATGCAGATGCCATCAAGGGCATGGGCGCGACTTCGCTTTATCTGTTCGGATCGATTTTACGGGGCGACGCAGGGCCTGACAGCGATCTCGACCTCTTCATCGATTATGATCCTGCAAGACGCTTTTCGCTGATTGATCTGGTCGGCATCAAGCAATTTCTTGAGGAGAAGATGTCAGCGGAGATCGATATCACCACCCGCGACAGCCTCAATCCCATGTTGAAGGCCGACATCGAACAATCTGCTGTGCGCATATTTTGATGGCAGTGCGCCGGATCGAACCGATTCTAGCCGAAATCATGGAGGCCCTGGACGGCATCTCTGCTGCCGCCGCGGGCAAGACGCTGGATGACTTTAATAGCGACTGGCTGCTCCGACATGGCATCGAGCGCGGGATCGAAATCATTTCCGAAGCTGCCCGGCACATTCCAGATGATTTGGCAGCACTTGCTCCCGAGATTCCATGGAAACAAGTTCGTGGGATAGGCAACGTTTTGCGTCACGAATATCACAAAACCTCCGGTGCGATAGTATGGGCGGTGGTGACCGACAGCCTGCCGCCACTGCGTCTTGCTGTCGAACGTATGCTCGAAGCGTCGCAGCGCCGATAGTTTTGGCTGACACTTGCGGCTGCATCCTGTTCGCGTCGCAAGGAAGGAACCGCGATATTTCTCTCGTCATAAGCAATTGCATGGCAACGGAACATTTGCTCGCGTCGAGACTGCTGGATCTTTCTGCTCTGCACGTGCGGTGCGGCAAAGTTCTCTAAAAATACCGCTTGCAATTCACAATCAGTTTGCTAAACTGCTTGCAAAATACAACCGGTTATCGAGGAGGCTCGCATGTCCAAACTTCGCGTCAACGCTTTCACCCTGTCGCTCGACGGCTATGGCGCCGGTCCCGATCAGGATCTGCAAAATCCTCTCGGCGTCGGTGGGGAATCCTTGCACAAGTGGTTTGTCGACACCCGCACCTTCCGCGAGATGGTGCTCGGACAAGATGGCGGCACCGCCGACGTCAACGAGGCGTTCGCGGCGCGCAGCTTCGAAAATGTCGGCGCCTGGATCCTCGGCCGCAACATGTTCGGGCCAATCCGCGGCGAGTGGCCTGACGACAGCTGGAAGGGCTGGTGGGGCGACAACCCGCCCTATCATGTGCCGGTTTTCGTGCTCACCCATCACAAGCGGGAACCGATCATGATGGAGGGCGGCACGACTTTCCACTTCGTCACTGACGGTATCCATTCAGCTCTTGAACAGGCTAAAGCTGCCGCTGGCGGCAAGGACGTACGGGTCGGCGGGGGTGTCGCCACCATCCGGCAATATCTGCAGGAAAAACTGATCGACGAGATGCATCTGGCGATCGCGCCGGTGCTGCTCGGCTCGGGCGAGAACCTTTTCGCCGGCCTCGATATGCTCAAGCTGGGCTATATCTGCAGCGAGCAGGTGGCGACGACGCTTGCCACGCACGTCACCATCAAGCGGGCGTAGTTACAGCTTTTTCTCCCCGTCACTATACGGGGAGAAGGGAGCGTCCATCAATACTTCTCCGGCACGTAGAGCTCGCGCGGCAGCACCTGGCGCTCGTATTCGGGGTTGAAGACGCGCTCCGGCAAAGTGATCTCCTCGTGCGGCACTTCCTCGTAAGGCAGCTGCTTGAGCAGATGGTCGATGCAGTTCAGCCGCGCGCGCTTCTTGTCGTTGCCCTCGACGATGAACCAGGGCGCTTCCGGGATGTTGGTGCGGGCGAAGGTCTCTTCCTTGGCCTTGGTGTACTGCTCCCAGCGCACACGCGACTGCAGATCCATCGGCGACAGTTTCCACTGCTTCATTGGATCATGGATGCGCATCAGGAAGCGCATCTGCTGTTCCTCGTCGGTGATCGAGAACCAGTATTTGACCACGGTGATGCCCGAGCGGACCAGCATGCGCTCGAACTCCGGCACGTCGTGAAAGAATTCTTCGACCTGATCGGGCTGGGCAAAGCCCATCACCCGCTCGACGCCCGAGCGGTTGTACCATGAGCGGTCGAACAGCACGATCTCGCCGCCGGCCGGCAGATGCGGGACATAGCGCTGGAAATACCATTGCGACTTTTCGCGCTCGGTCGGCGCCGGCAGTGCCACGACGCGGCAGATGCGCGGATTGAGCCGCTGGGTGATGCGCTTGATGACACCGCCCTTGCCGGCCGAATCGCGTCCCTCGAAGATCACCACCAGCTTCTTCTTGTGGTAGGCGACCCAGGACTGCAGCTTGATCAATTCGGACTGCAGGGTGATCAGGTCGCGAAAATACTGCATGCGATCGATCGAAGGCGGATGCGAGTTCTTGTAGATCTTGGCGATCTCCATCGACAGCGCCGGCTCCGACATTTCGAGCTCATAGTCTTCGTCGAGCGTGTCGGCGAGTTCGGCTTCAAGCCAATCCCTGGCCGGAGAATTCTGTTTTAGCTCGGTCATTATCGGCTGCTCCACTTGCAAGCTCTGTCGATCCACGTCCGGCGCCCCAAACTCCGGCTTACAGCCCGGAACGGCAACGCCTGAGCCGACTTCAATATAGGCCTGCAATGACGGTTTTATTGCAGCCCGAGCGTGATCGCCGCCGCTGCCAATCCCGCCAGGCATGATCGATCCGGCGTCCTGGCATGGCGACAAGTCGCGCAAATTGTCCTACAAATAGCGGCCACATTCGGGCACCCTCCCCAGCCCCTTTTCCAACGCAATCGCGAGGATCGACATGGAATACCGCACACTCGGCCGTTCCGGCCTGAAAGTATCGACGCTGACCATGGGCACCATGACTTTCGGCGGCGCCGGCGCGTTTTCGGCTGTCGGCAAGACCGACCTCGACGAAGCGCGCCGCATGATCGACCTCTGCATCGACGCCGGCATCAATGTCATCGACACCGCCAACGTCTATTCGAATGGCATTTCCGAAGAAATCATCGGCGAAGCGCTCGGCGGCAAGCGCAAGGGCGACGTGCTGATCGCCTCCAAGGCACGGATGCGGATCGGCAAAGGCCCGAACGATGAAGGCCTGTCACGCCATCACCTGATCCGCGAATGCGAGAAAAGCCTGAAGCGGCTCAGGACAGACGTCATCGACATCTATTTCCTGCACGAATGGGATGGCGTGACACCGCTGGAGGAAACCATCGGCGCGCTCGACACGCTGGTTGCCCAGGGCAAGATCCGCTATGTCGGCTGCTCCAATTATTCCGGCTGGCAGGTGATGAAGGCGCTCGGCATCAGCGACAGCCATCATCAGCCGCGCTTCGTCACACAGCAAATCCATTACACGCTGGAAGCGCGCGAGGCGGAGTACGAACTGCTGCCGATTTCCGTCGACCAGGGGTTGGGCGTCCTGGTCTGGAGCCCGCTTGCCGGCGGATTGCTGTCCGGCAAATACCGCCGCGACAGCCCCACCGCCCGCCAGCTTGCCGGCTGGTCCGAACCGCCGATCCGCGACGAGGACCGGCTGTGGCGGATCGTCGACGTGCTTGTCGAGATCGGCGCGCAGCGCGGCGTGTCGGCAGCGCAGGTGGCGCTGGCCTGGCTGCTTGGCCGGCCGGCCGTCAGTTCGCTGGTGATCGGCGGCAGGACGGAAACGCAGTTCCGGGACAACATCGCGGCGGCAAGCCTGATGCTCTCCGGCGAGGAGCGCGAGCGCCTCGACGCGGTCAGCCGGCCGCCCTTGCTCTATCCCTACTGGCACCAGCAGCTGACGGCAAAGGACCGTTTTGGTGCCGCCGATCTGGTGATTGACCGAAGCGGCATCTGACCGGCAAATCGATGGCGATAGGTATTGGCCGCCGCAATGATGGACCTGGCCCCTTCATTGCGACGCGCATCTTGCAAGCCTGGCCATCATCGACGCACTATCGCTTCAGCTGTTGTGTTTGACGGCTAATGCTCCTAGGCAGGACCAGAGCCGCGAGGCAGTGAAAAGGAGCCAATATGGCGCGACCACCAAACTACGATCAGGAACGCAAGGAACGCGACCGCCAGAAAGCGGCCAAGAAGGCCGAGAAGCTGGCAGCAAAGGTTGCAGCGAGGGAACGTTCGAAGCCCGAAGACGAGACTGAAGCCGAAACCGAAACGGCAAAGTGACGGCAAACGGCCCGCATCTGCGGGCCGTGCCTCAATCCAGATTGCCGCCCCAAATGTCGGCTTGTGTCAGGCGGGCGCCTTGTCGCTGACGAATACGTCCACTTCGCGTGCTGCCGCGATGAAGGCACGCCTGGCGTTCATCGCCGGCTTGTCGCCGGCGAGTGCGTCATGGCAGGCTTGCAGGGCCGCGCGATGCTTGGGGCTGCGCTTGCCGGGCCAGCTGTTGAGGAGGTAGTCGGAAGCCTCACGCGCCGTGCGCAAGAGCTGAGTGCTTCCCGCCGCGACTGACTTCACAGTCACAGGTGTTTCAAATCGGTTGTTTTCCATGGCCGCTCCTTACGCCATCGGCGTCTGCGAAGCGAGGCGAAAGTGCGCATAGGTCCGGACGCCGCTTTGCGCCCCTTCATCCATTAAGCAGCAACGACGGCAAAGCCTCTGGCGCGAAGACCGCGCCGATCGTTGGCCAGCGACGTCACCAGCCGGTCGCGGCTGCCGACGATGTGGCCTGACAGCAGGCGCGCGGCTTCATCGGCGTCGCCAAGGCGTGCCGACGCCAGTATGGCGCGATGTTCAGCCCAGGCGCGGCTGAGGGCCGCTTCGTCGCGGACCTCCAGCCAACGCGCCCGCGACAGGCGCGTCATGGCATCGCGCACCGCCCGGAACAGGAATTCATTGCCCGACAGACGCGCCAGTTCGATGTGAAAATCCATGCCGACGCGATGCCATTCCTCGCGCGGCGTGTCGTTGTCGCAGGACTCGAGCATCGCCTCGATGACATCGACGGCGCTCCGGTCCGCCAGGCTGCATGTCAGGCGAAGCGCCGCAACCTCGACCGCTTCCCTGTAGACGGCGATCTGCTCGAGTTCAGCCAGATTGATCGGCGACACCGTCCAGCCGCGTCCGTCCCTGCCGACCAGGCCCTCGGTCTCAAGCCGCAGAAGTGCTGCCCTGACCGGGGTTCGCGACGCGCCGAAGCGGCTCTCGATCCAGCGCTCCGTCAGCTTCTCGCCGGGGCCGATCTCGAGGCCCAGGATCATTTGCCGAAGCTGTTTTTCGACGCTCTGCATCTGCGACATTGTCGTTTCCATTTTTTTATCGTTGCTGGCGATCGTCTTGCCGGCCGCCTTTTCCGATCACGTTTGAGACGGTCGCATTGACAGCGGTCAAGCTTGCGTCCATCAGGGGCACCATCTTGGTATCCCAAATTGGTATCCGCAGCAAGCATCGATAAGAGTTTCTGGGCAGGACATTACATGCAGCAGCAGAGCACGCCCCCGGCGACCGACAGCACCTACAACATCCACTGGCGGCGCAATCTGTTCGTGTGCGTTGCCGGATCGTTTTCGACGCTTGTCGCCATGACGCTGCTTTTGCCGTTCCTGCCGCTCTATATCGAGCAGCTCGGCGCCGAGGGCCACGCGGCGATCGTGCAATGGTCGGGGATTGCCTATGGCGCGACGTTCTTCGCGGCGGCGCTGGTGGCGCCGCTCTGGGGACGTCTCGGCGACCGCTACGGCCGCAAGGTGATGCTGGTTCGCGCCAGCTTCGGCATGGCCATATGCATGTCGCTGACCGGCATGGTGCAGACGGTCTGGCAACTGGTGCTGCTGCGGCTGCTGATCGGGTTTGCCGGTGGCTATTCCTCGGGATCGACCATCCTCGTTGCCATGCAGACGCCGAAGGAACGCTCCGGCTGGGCGCTGGGCCTGCTGTCGGCCGGCATCACGGGTGGGGCTCTGGTCGGCCCACTGGTGGGC
>NZ_RZTT01000328.1 GCF_003996995.1 Mesorhizobium sp. M7A.T.Ca.US.000.02.2.1
GGTGACCGGCATGCGCTCTTCGCCGCATCTCGATTTCGCCGGAGAGGTGAGGGCGGCGACGAAATTCCCGACCTTCCACGCGGCGCGCATATCCGACGTGGCCACCGCACGCCACGCCATCGCCACCGGCAAGCTCGACATGGTCGGCATGACCCGCGCCCATATCGCCGATCCGCACATCATCAAAAAGGTGATGGAGGGGCGCGAGCATGAGATCCGCCCCTGTGTGGGCGCCACCTATTGCCTCGACCGCATCTATGAGGGCGGTGAAGCGCTTTGCGTCCACAATGCCGCGACCGGCCGCGAGGCCGAAATCCCGCATATCATCGTCAAGACCGAAGGACCGAAGCAGAAAATCGTGGTCGTCGGAGCCGGCGCCGGCGGACTGGAGATTGCGCGGGTCGCGGCCGAGCGCGGCCACAAGGTGATGGTGCTTGAAGCATCGAGCCAGGCCGGCGGCCAGGTGCGATTGGCGACGCAGAACCCGCGCCGCAAGGAGCTGATCGGCATCATCGACTGGCGGCTGGCCGAACTCGACCGGCTCGGCGTCGAGATCCGCTACGACACCTGGGCGGAAAAAGACGATGTCCTGGCGCTGTCGCCCGATGTGGTGGTGGTCGCTACCGGCGGCCTGCCGCAGAACCCGCCGCTGACATCAGGCGACAACCTTGTCACCTCGAGCTGGGACATCATGGCCGGCAGCGTCAAGCCGGCCGAAAATGTGCTGCTCTATGACGACAATGGCGGCCATCAGGGCATGGGCGCCGCCGAACTGATCGCCAATGCCGGCTCGAAACTCGAGCTTGTATCACCGGAGCGTTTCTTTGCCCCGGAAATGGGCGGCATGAACCATGTGCCCTATATCAGGGCCTTTCAGGAGGGGGGCGTCACCATAACCATCAACACGCGGCTGCGTTCGGTGCGGCGTGAGGGCAACCAGCTGATCGCAGAGCTGGCTTCGGATTTCGCCGATGGCTGGCGCGGCGAGCGCAGGGTCGACCAGGTGGTGGTCGAGCACGGTACGCTACCGCTCGACGATCTATACCTCTTGCTGAAGCCGCTGTCGAAGAATGGCGGCGCGGTCGACTACGAGCGTCTGGTGAGCGGTGGCGACATCTTTCCCAAGCGCAATCCAGAAGGCGGCTTTGTTCTGTTCCGCATTGGCGACGCGGTCGCCTCGCGCAACATTCATGCCGCCATCTATGACGGCATCAGGTTCGGCTTGCGGATCTGAAATTAGCTATCGCCAGGATCGGTAGCGCGCGGCCGAAGCTTCCTGCAAGAGCCCCTAGACTGGACTTTCCCTGTCGTACTTGTAACGATCTAGGGTGATCCAAACGCTTGGGATCAGTTTCATTCTACTGCAAGTCTGCAGGGAAATCGCGAAGCAGTGCGTCTTCTGCCGAGAAAAGTTGACGAAAACCTAAGAAAGTCCGGGGGGGCAAGTTGACCACAGAAGATCTGTTCGTTCCGCGCCAGACCAATACGGCGCTCTACATGCAGCTATACGAGGCTGGATATCCGGTTGCCGATATCGCCCGGGTGCAAAAGGCGTATCGTGTGTGTTGCGCGATGTTCAACGGCCGCTACCGCAAGACAGGACGGCCGTTCATCTGCCATGCGGTGGGGGCTGCGTCATCGGCCGCGCATTTCGATAAAAGCGTCGATCTTGTCTTGGCCGCGATGTTTCACGCTGCCTACGACAGCGGCCACTATCCGGACGGAAAGTCCAGCAGGCGCACCGATGCACACCGCAGATGGCTGGAGCAAACAATCGGTCCCCGGGTTGAAGGTCTTGTCGCCCGCCTGGTCGGACTGAAATTCGATACCGGAGACCCCGAGCGCCTTGTGGATGCCGGCGTGCCGGCCGGCGACGAGGACATCTTGTTCCTAGTGCTTGCCCATGAGGTGGATGACCTGGCGGACGGAGGATTGGCGTTTGCGCCCAAATACGGTCAGTCCATACGATCGAGGGTTGCTGCCTGTGCCACTCTGGCGAGGTATCTGGGCCGCGAAAATCTTGCCGTCACCATCGAAGGTTACGGTGCCCGCTACGAGACGATGGCGTGGGCTGCTCCCCTCCAGGAGACGAAGCTGATTGGCTTTCAGATTACGCCAAATTTACGCACATACATCAAATTGCGTCGCCACAAGTTACGCGGCGAATCAGTCGAGGTGCTTTGACACCTTGCTGGTCCCGCGATGCGCAATCCGCTGAGAACTGGCCGTCCTTGCCGGCTCAGTCGTCATAGCCCTGGATTGCCCCAAAGCTGTAGCGGCGCAGCTTCAGCGCGGTGATCAAATTGGTCAGCTTCGTCTTGCCGTCGAAACCGTCCTGGAACATTTCGTCATGCATCAGCAGGATCAGCTTGCCGGGCTTGACGAAGCGGCCATAGCCGAACAGGTGATCGATCTCGCTGACCAGATGATCGACGCTCTGCACCGGCTCGCCGTTGTCCTTGTGCACCCATTCATGGTCCCAGCCGTAGAGATAGAAGCCTGAGGCCGCGACAAACTCGTAGTCAGGCTCTTCACGCCCCTCCTGGGCGAGGCCAAGCGAGGTGTCGTTCTTCGACATGGACGGCAGCCTGAACACGTCGCGCCCCGGCAGCCTTGCATGCACCACGGGCTTCAACCCGAGCACCGCGTTTGCCCTTACCATGTCGGCGACGACACCTTCGGTGTCGCCGTAGAAATGCCGGTAGTGATTGTAGGCATGGCTGTAGCTGTGGTTGCCGAGCGTCACCAGAGGAAGCTGCCTGGCGCGCTGGACGAGCGCTCTGTTGGCGGCGCTAGCCTGTGCGTGCATGCCGACCATGAATAGGGTTGCAGGAACCTGCTCGGCTTCCAGCACATCGAGGATGTTGCTTGTGCCGTTCAGCGGCCCATCGTCGAAGGTAAGATATATTATGCGATCGGCCCCTTGGGCGGGAACCGCAAAAATCAAAACCGCCGCCAGCACAAACCGAAACGGTGTCATCAGCCCCGATATCCGGTTGCGATCACGACAAGGCCGCCATCTTCACACGCGGTTGTCAAGGCAGCCCGGCCTTACCTATGCCAGGCTTCCTTGCAGCACCGTCAGCTTGGCCTTCTTGGGCATGCGGGCGGTCAGCCATTCCAGCGCCTTGTCGTGCGGCATCGGGAAGGCGATGGAGTAGCCCTGCACCTGGTCGCAGCCGATCGCCATCAGCGAATCGAGCTCGGCCTCGGTTTCGGCGCCCTCTGCGACGATCGAGATGCCAAGGCCACGCGCCAGCTCGGTGATGGCGCGGACGATCTTCGAGTTGTCGCCATTCTCATGGATGTTCTGGACGAAGCGGCGATCGATCTTCAGCCGGTCGATCTCGTTCGGGTTGACATGGCTGAGCGAAGCATAGCCGGTGCCGAAATCATCGAGTTCGAGATGGACGCCGGCTGCCCGGATGTGCCGCAGCTTGGCCGCGATGCCCGTCTTTTCGTCATCGAGGATGACGGATTCGACGATTTCCAGCGACAGTTTCTGCGGCGGCAGCCCGGCCTTTTCCAGCGTCTCGAACAAGAACGCATCGAAATCGTGCTCGCGCAGCTCGGTGCCGGAAACATTGACGGCAAGCCGTCCGAAGGCAATGCCGGCGCGATTCCATTCGGCCGCCTCGTTGATCGCCTTGGTGATGACGATGCGGCCGATCTCGGGCATGAAGCCGCATTTCTCGGCGACCGGAATGAACTCGCCGGGCGGGATCATGCCGCGCTCCGCATGGTTCCAGCGCACCAGCGCCTCGATGCCGCTGATCGTGCCGTGGGTCAGTGAGACCTGCGGCTGGAAATAGACCTGGAACGCCCGCTCGGCGATGGCAACCTTGATGTCGTGCTCGAGCTGCTTGCGATAGTCGAGTTCGCGGCGCAGCTCCTCGGAGAAGAAGGAGAAGTTGCCGCCGCCAAGCTTCTTGGCGGAGTAAAGCGCCAGATCGGCGTGGACCAGCAAATCCCCGGCATTGTCGGCGTCGATCGGATAGACCGCGATGCCGGCGCTGGCGCCTGGGAGAATGGTCGTGCCCTGGAAGACGATCGGCTCGTTGATATGTGCCAGGATGCGTCGCGCCAGCATATTGATGTCTTCGGTGCCGCCGGCGCCGCCGAGAATCATGACGAACTCGTCGCCGCCCAGGCGCACGCACAGATCCGACGCCCGGCAGGAGTCGCGCATGCGCTGTGCCGTGACGACCAGCACATAGTCGCCGGCGGCGTGGCCGAGCGTATCGTTGATCTGCTTGAATCGGTCGAGATCGAGCTGGACGACGGCAAGGCGTTCGCGACGCCGGTGCGTGCCCTTGATCAGGGTGTCGAAATGATCGGTCAGGAACGTGCGGTTGTGCAGGCCGGTAAGGCCGTCATGCACCGCGATGAAGGCCATGGAATTGCGCGCGTCGATCAATTCATGCGTCTTGCGCAGGATGGCGTTCGACATCGGCCTGAAGATGAAGAGCGCCACCAGTATGATGACGCCGATTGTGGCGTAGAACAGAGTGCGATGGAGAGCGAGCAGCTTCTCGGAGCGGTCGTCGGCGTCGGCAGTGATGCGCTGGCCAAGCGCGGCGTAGCCCGACAAGGTCGCATTGGCGACGGAGGCGTCGAGATTGACGCGTTCGTCACCGCCTTTGTAACCGCCATTGCCGCTGAATTGCGATTCATAGGCCGAGATCAGGCGGTCGCCATTGGCGATCAGCCCGACCGAGAAATAGTCGAGGTGGAAGGGCTTGGCGAAAAGGACGCTTTCGATCGACTTCGGGTCAAGCTTGGCCGGCGATTGCGGATCGGCTCCCGTCTGATCGAGCAGCAGGTCGTAGTTCGTCTCGAACTCCGCCGTTGCCTGCTTGAGCGCGCTGACCAGCGCCGGTTGCTTGTCGCGTGAGCCGGCGCCCGTTGCACCGGCAAGGAAGACGATGCGCTGCGACAGCGTCTTTTGTGTGCTGACGATGTCGAGCAAGGTGTGATTGTGCTGTTGGGTGGCCATCATCTGCTGCAGCAGGATGAAGGAGGCGATCACCATGGCCGCAATGATCAGCAGGGCCAGCCAATAGCCGGCCTTGATCAGCAGTATGAGCTTGCCTGAAACGGTTTGCACCGGCTGCTGCGACATTTTCGGGGGCGGCCCTCTCGCCTACGGATTCTTGCCTAAAGATTCTTGTATGAGCACCATTGAACTGCAAACGTTAACAGGACCGGAAATCGACGGCTGCCCGGCGAGGGGCGGCTGTCGAAAGATCGCGAAATGGTTATCGGCTCGTTTAGCGCCGTACCGGCATTTGAGCGGTCATCGGCCAGAGCCCTTTGTCGCGGCGTCGTTTCCGCCGCCGCATGATGATCGACATCGGGGCGGCATCGTGCTGCTTGCCACCGATCCGGTCGTTTTTGCGATGGATTTTTCACGCGGACGAGACGACAGTCAGCCCACATCAAACGAGGCCTATCATGATCGCAGCATTCCTCTCCCACATCGGCAGCGAGCTCGCGGGGCTCAAATCGGCAGGCCTCTACAAGTCGGAGCGGGTGATCACTTCGACGCAGTCGGCCGAGATCGAGGTCGGCGGCGACAAGGTGCTGAATTTCTGTGCCAACAACTATCTCGGCCTCGCCGATAGCGCCGATTTGCGCAATGCTGCCAAGCAGGCGCTCGACCGCTATGGCTACGGCATGGCATCGGTGCGCTTTATCTGCGGCACCCAGGAAGAGCACAAGCAGCTCGAATCCACGATTTCCTCTTTCCTCGGCATGGAAGACACTATCCTCTACGGCTCCTGCTTCGATGCCAATGGCGGCCTGTTCGAGACGCTGCTGGGCGAGGAAGACGCCATTGTCTCGGATGCCTTGAATCATGCCTCGATCATCGATGGCGTGCGGCTGTCGAAGGCCAAACGTTTCCGCTACGCCAACAACGACATGGCCGATCTCGAGGCGCGACTGAAGGAAGCCCGGGACTGCCGCTTCCGGTTGATCGCCACCGACGGCGTGTTTTCGATGGATGGCATCATCGCCAATCTCAGGGGTGTCTGCGACCTCGCCGAGAAATACGACGCCATGGTGATGGTCGACGACAGCCATGCCGTCGGCTTCGTCGGCCGAAACGGCCGCGGCTCGGCCGAACATTGCGGCGTCGAGGGCAGGGTCGACATCGTCACCGGGACGCTCGGCAAGGCGCTTGGCGGGGCCTCCGGTGGCTACACCTCGGGCAAAGGCCAGATGGTCGACTGGCTGCGCCAGCGCTCACGGCCGTATCTCTTCTCCAACACGCTGATGCCGGCGATCGCCGGCGCTTCGATCAAGGTGTTCGAACTGATCAAGGACGGCGATGGGCTGCGCGACAAACTCTACGACAATGCGGCGCGCTTCCGGTCGCAGATGGGCAAGCTCGGCTTCACGCTGGCCGGAGCCGATCATCCGATCATACCGGTGATGCTGGGTGATGCCAGCCTGGCGCAGGAGATGGCGGCGCGCATGCTGAAGCGCGGCATTTATGTCATCGGCTTTTCCTTCCCGGTGGTGCCGAAAGGCCAGGCGCGCATCCGCACGCAGATGTCGGCGGCGCATTCCAGCGCGGATATCGATCGGGCAGTGGAAGCGTTTGCCGCCGTCGGGCGCGAACTCGGGGTCATTTCCTGAAGGCTGGAATCGAAAAGCGATTCCGGATCAAGAGATTCAAGGGACAAAAGCATGTCGAACATGATGAAGGCGCTGGTGAAGGCCAAGGCCGAACCGGGCATCTGGATGGAAGAGGTGCCGGTGCCGGAGATCGGCCCAAACGACGTGCTGATCAAGATCAAGAAGACGGCGATCTGCGGCACCGACGTGCACATCTACAATTGGGACCAGTGGGCGCAGAAGACGGTGCCGGTGCCGATGGTGACGGGCCATGAATTCGTCGGCA
>NZ_RZTT01000329.1 GCF_003996995.1 Mesorhizobium sp. M7A.T.Ca.US.000.02.2.1
GCCGGTGCGGCCGCTGCCCGGCACCTGGAAATCGACGCCGGCCGACACAATCGTCCCCGACGAGATACCCGCGGCGAACAACACGGCGCCGGTTCCGTCGACGTCGGTCGGTCAGCAGGCACCGGCGCGGCCAGCAGCGCCGGTTGCCCAAGCGCCGGTCCGCGCGGCCCGTCCCGCCCAAACCGTCGATGCCGACGGCCCCTCCATGCCGGAGGATGACGGCGCCACCGCGTCGATCAAGCACCCGGTGCCGCCAGGCGACGTCGGCGGTCCGCGCAAAAAGCGGCAGACCTCGATCCTCGACCTCCTTGGCGGCTGATCCGATCCGCTAATTCCGTGGCTTGGCGCTGCCCAACTTCTTGCTGTCAAAGGTCAGTTTGTCGCTGTGAATCTTGCCATCGCTGATGGTGAGGTGCTTGGCGCAGGAAAGCGCGCCGGACGACTTTGTCATCAAGTCATACATCAGCAGCGCCTGATGATCGTCTCCGAAGGCCGCGATCATGCGCACACCGGTCACATCCTGTGATAGTTTGGTCAGGCCCTCGAGATAGGGTTTCTTGCCGGTCGATTGCTGCATCGGCCCATCAAAGACGACGTCGTCGGCGACCAAGGATGCTGCCTTTTCGAGGTCGTGGCTTGTCCACGCCTTGGTGAAGGCGGTGGCTATGTCGAGGGGTGCTGTCTGTGTCATGGCTCTGTCCGATTGATTTGATCTGAAACCCCGCGCCCTGTCCTGCAACTCCCGAACCAACGGCGAGCCGGCTTCCCGGTTCCTCCTCTGAGGTGAATGGTGACATTTCGGCCTCTCGCCACCTCGGCGGCGTTCGGCTACATCTGCCGGCCGGAGACCTTGAAATGACTGAGCTCGACACCCGAAAGACCATCGTGCTGACCGGCGCCAGCCGCGGCATCGGCCACGCCACCGTCAAGCGTTTTTCGCGCGAGGGCTGGCGCGTCATCACCTGCTCCAGGCAGGCTTTCGCCGAGGATTGCCCGTGGCCGGCCGGGCCGGAAGACCATATCAAGGTCGATCTCGCCGATCAGGAGGATGTCGGCATCGCCGTCTCCGAAATCCGCCACCGGCTGGAAGCGCATGGCGGCCAGTTGCATGCGCTGGTCAACAATGCCGGCATTTCGCCGAAGCTCAAGGACGGCAACAGCCGCATGGATTCGATCGACACGCCGATGCATGTCTGGCGCGACGTGTTCCAGGTCAATTTCTTCGCGCCGATCATGCTGGCGCGCGGCCTGTTCAAGGAGCTGGCGGCGGCCAAGGGCTCGATCGTCAACGTAACCTCGATCGCGGGAACCCGCGTGCATCCCTTTGCCGGCACGGCCTATGCCACATCGAAGGCGGCGCTCGGCTCGCTGACGCGCGAGATGGCACATGATTTCGGCCCGCACGGCATCCGCGTCAATGCCATTGCGCCCGGCGAGATCGACACCGCGATCTTGTCGCCGGGCACTGACAAGATCGTCGAGACCATCCCTCTCAGGCGCCTTGGCACCACGGCCGAAGTCGCCGACATCATCTTCTTCCTGTGCTCGCAGCAGGCGTCCTATGTGACGGGCTCGGAAATTCACATCAATGGCGGCCAGCACGTGTGACAAAACAGGATGCTCATCCTGTTATGGTGAGAACGGCCTTGCCGCTGAAGCTGCGCTGTCGCAGCGCGTTCAGCGCTTGGGCGATGTCTGTCCATGGCACGGTCAAGGCCACGCGTGTTTCGAGCCGGCCGGCTGCGACCAGAGCGAGCAGCGAGGCGATGTCCTCGCCAATGCCTGGACCGGATGTGTAGTAGGCGAAGGTCTGAAGCCTCGCTCCTTCATGATCCGGAACGAACTGGCGGAACCCGACGGGCGTCAGTTCGCCGCTGCTCGAACCGAACATGACGATGGTCCCGCCAGGGGCGACGCGTTCGATCGCGCATGCGAGGCTTTGGCCGCCAACCGACTCGGTGATCAGCGAGAACGGTCCCTCGGCCAGATCGATCGCTTCGACAACCTGCCTGGCTCCGAGGCCGCGGAGATCCTCAGCGTGCCGGGCGGCGGCGACAGCGGTCACGAATCCGCCCTGATGGCGGGCGAGCTGGATCTGGAAACGACCGACCGCACCGCTTGCGCCGGTGATCAAGCCCTGCTGGCCGGCGAGGTCCCCGCCATGGCGTAGAGTCCTCAGCGCCGTCGTGCCCGCGACTGGCAACGTGGCGGCGGCGGCAAAGCTGACGTCATCGGGCAGGACGGCGAGACGGTCGGTCGGAACGGCGACACGTTGCGCCCATCCGGCTTGATCGACCAAAGCCGCGACGCGGGCACCAACGGCCGGCCCTGAGCCATCGGCTGCTGCCCGTTCGACGATCCCGGCGATGTCCTGGCCGGGTATCCAGCCGTTCGGACGTATGCTGAGCAGGCGCAGTTCGCCGCGGTTCAACGAGGTCGCGTGGACCGAGACAAGCGCCTCGTTCGAGGCCGGTTGAGGCTCGGCAAGCTCCGAGATGCTCAGTCCGGTCGCGCTGCCGGAGGAGATGACGAGGGCGAGCATGGTTCATACCTCTTGGCTGCGCGGCGGGCGCACCGCTCATTCGCAAATGTACCTTATCGACTTTTGCCTTTGAATAATTTAGATATGAAGGCAATTGATCGCTAAAAACCGTCAATCATGAAGCAGCCTCTCAGCTACCCCTGGCTCGATTTCGATGTGGATGACCTTTCCGCGCCTGCGATTGCCGTGCGCGTCGATATCCCAGAGACCAGAGCGGAGGTACCCTCCCATTGGCACCGCAAGGGCCAACTCGTTTTCGCGCTTGCAGGCGGCGTCACATGCCGCGTCCCAAGCGGTCTATGGATGGTGCCGCCGCATTGCGGGGTGTGGATCCCCGGCTGCATGGAGCACAGCAATGTCGCGACCGCCAACGCCCGGATTTTTTTCGTCTACATAGAGCCGGGAGCCGCCGACCTGCCGGAGCGGTGCTGCACGCTTTCGATCTCGCCACTGCTGCGCGAATTGATCATCGAGCTTTCCGATCGGCTGCAGGACGACGAGGCGAGGGGCGAGCTCCTGACCAAGATACTGCTCACCGAATTGCCACGCATGCCTGTCCAGCAATTGCACCTGCCGATCTCATCCGAGCCGCGCTTGAACAGGATCGCCGAAGCGTTGGCGCAAGACCCTGCCGACCGCAGTACGCTGGCGGACTGGGCCAAGCGCATGGCGCTCAGCGAGAGCAGTCTCGCCCGCCTTGTGACAAAGGAGACAGGTCTAAGTTTCGGGCGCTGGCGCCAGCAATTGCACTTGATCGTTGCAATTCGGGAACTGGCGTCCGGCAAGAGTGTCCAGCAAGTCTCGGGCGATCTCGGCTATGGTTCGGTCACGGCCTTCATCACCATGTTCAAGAAGGCGCTTGGGAAGCCGCCGGCCAAATACCTCAGTGGTATCGCGCAAAATGGCGGCTCTGCATTCGTGGCGTAATGCTCACTTGAAAGGCTGGTCGAGCCAATCAAGGTTGCTAGCGTGTGAGAATGCAGCTTGGGCTTTGGGACTCAGGCCACCGATGGCTCGGCGGTTTCGCGCCTCAACTCCGGTTTGGAACCGAGAACTTCTTCCACAATCCCGCGCGCAATCTCGCGTTCACCCATGATCACGGTATCGGCGCCCAAACCCTTGAGATGTTCGACCTCGGCATCCGAATGGGCCCGGGCGATAACGTTGATACCGGGATTAGCGGCGCGGGCTCGGAGCACGATCTGACCGGCTTCGAAGGCATTGGGGATGGCAAGGATCAGCCGGCTGGCGCCTTCGGGGTTGGCGGCGGCAAACACTTCGGCATTGGCCGCATTGCCGGCGACGGTCTCGATGCTGTCCGCTTTCAGCTTCGTCAGGGTCTTGTCGGCGTCCTCGATGACCAGGAAGGGCAGTGCCGCGTCTTTCAGCGCCGAGCCGACCAGGCCACCGACACGGCCGTAGCCGATGAGGATGGCATGGCCGGTGAGTGCCGTCTTTGGCGGCGGCCCGTCCTCCCTTTTCGCCGTTGCCGCGACAGAGGCTACCTGGCCCGGCTCCGTCGCCGGACCAACCGGTTTTGCTTCGACCGGCGGTGCCGTCCTGGCGGCGCGCCGTTCCAGCCACGGCTTCATCCAGTCGATGGCCAGGAACATCAGCGGGTTGAGGACGATCGACAGGATGGCGCCGGCCAGAATGAGGTCGCGACCTTGTTCGGGCAACAGTTTCAGCCCGACGCCGAGCTCGGCCAGGATGAAGGAGAATTCGCCGATCTGGGCAAGGCTTGCCGAAATCATCAATGCGGTGGCCAGGGGATAGCCGAAGGCAACGACGATGACGAACGCCGCCAGCGATTTGCCGATGACGATGATGGCCAGCGTCGCCAGGATCGGCCAGCCATTGCTGATCAGGCTGAACGGGTCGAACAGCATGCCGACCGAGACGAAGAACAACACGGAAAAGGCATCGCGCAGCGGCAAGGATTCTTCGGCGGCACGGTGACTGAGTTCGGATTCGCTCATGATCATGCCGGCGAAGAATGCGCCCAGCGCCAGTGAGACCCCAAACAGTTTGGCCGCGCCAAAGGCGACGCCGAGCGCTATGGCAAGCACCGCCAGCCGGAAGAGCTCGCGCGAGCCGGTGTGGGCGACATAGTGCAGGATCCAGGGGATGACCCGGCGGCCGACCACCAGCATGACGACGACGAAGGCGGCGACCTTGGCCAGCGTGATGCCGACGACGCCCCAGATGCCGTAGCTGGCCGGCAGCGACAGCAGCCCGCTTGCATGGGCGTCGGTCTGCTCCTGGCCGCCGAGCACGCCGGCCAGCGCCGGCAGCAGCACCAGCGCCAGCACCATGGCCAGGTCCTCGACGATCAGCCAGCCGACAGCGATGCGGCCGCGCTCGGTCTCAATCATCCGCCGCTCTTGCAGAGCGCGCAGCAGCACGACTGTCGAGGCGACCGATAGTGCCAGGCCGAACACCAGTCCCGCGCCCATCGACCAGCCGAGCATCCACGACAACCCGGCACCGAGTGCGGTGGCAAAGCCGATCTGGACGACGGCGCCCGGCACGGCTATGGCGCGCACCGACAGAAGATCCTTCAATGAGAAGTGCAACCCGACGCCGAACATCAGGAGGATGACGCCGATTTCGGCCAGTTCGTTGGCAAGGCCGGCATCGGCGACGAAGCCAGGCGTGTTCGGCCCGACCAGCACGCCGGCTACGAGATAACCGACCAGCGGCGGGATACGGAAGCGGTTGGCGAGAGCCCCGAAGACGAAAGCCAGCCCCAGACCGGCGACGATGGTGGCGATAAGGGGCGTGTCATGCGGCATCGTCTATGGAGCGCCTTTCAAAAACAGCGATGTTGGATGAGCGCCGCCCAAAGCCGCCGCCTGTTTTGCAATATGGTGGATGGTATGTCGGCGATGCAACCCGCGAATCCGTGAAATCGACGGCGCTGCCGCAAAAATTTGACCGGCAGCTGAGAAGCTGCCGGCCGGATCGGAATTTGTGCGGTGCTATTCGTCTCGATCCGTCAGGGCCGATCGACAATGATCAGCCTGCCCGCAGCAGGGCCTCGATTTCCGGTATGGCATGGTTGGTCAATGTCTTGGGAATTTCGGCGGTCACCTTGTCCTCCACCTCCTTGTGCAGCTTTTTGCGCATTGTCCCAAGCACCACTGGCGGTGCGACGAGCACGATCTCGTTGAATTCGCCGTCATGCGCGAGCTTGTAGAGCCGGGCGGCGATTTCATCGGCGAAACGCTCCTTGCCGATGCGGTGCCAGTCCGTATCCTCGACTGCGCTGCGGTGTACGGAGGGACCATCATTGTACCGGCCCGGGCTGTCGCTGCCTTGCTCGCGGGTGGGCGGGTTGTCCTGCTTTATTTCCTGCACCACCTCGAGATTCGGGTATTTGTTGTCGCCGGCGTTCCTGAGGAAAAGCGCCTTCTCGCCATCGGCCACCATGACCCAGGTACCGTGCTTGAGTATGATTGTGTTCATGATGACAGGCTCCTTTTCAGCCGCGTGGTGGCCTTTCGTGGCGTTCCGCAGCCGGGGTTTCGATCCGATATGACAGGCCTTTTGAGAACGCGCCCCGAGCCACTAATGTTCCAGGCGGCAGCCGTGTCGGCGTTGAACATTCTGGCTGTCCAGAGTTCGCGGCTTTAATCTACTAATTTGGTAGAATTTAGAAAAAACAGTTTTGCGGCTTTTCTCCCCGGGCGCTAAAAGACCCGGAAAACAAGGCCTGCGACAGCAGCTTGAATCCGCTCCATCTGCAAACGAGAAATATTTTTCTCTTGGCCGGGATGCTTTCAGAAAAGCAATTGCATCCCGACAAGGGATGCGCGAGTGCGTTCCTTCTGGTTTCTCGCGCCCGCGCGTAGAACTGCAAGCTCATTCAGGATTCCGCTCGCGTCCATGTCGCACACTGCTCCCAAGCTCAGCGCCTTCCCCGTGTTCATGCGGGTCGAGGGCGAAGCCGTGGCCATCGTTGGCGGCGGCGAAGAGGCACTGGCCAAGGCGCGGCTGATCGGACAGTCGAGCGCGGTCCTGCGGATCATCGCGGAACACGCCGAGCCCGACCTGCTCGCCTTCATCGCCCAGGCCGGCGCGAGCCATTTTGCCGCCGCTTACGACGCATCGCAGCTCGAAGGCGCGATCATGGTGTTTGCCGCCAGCGGCGACGAGGAACTCGACCGTCGGGTGGCTGCGGATGCGCGCCGCCTAGGCATTCCGGTCAATGCCGTCGATCGGCCTGAGCTTTGCGATTTCTTCACCCCGGCGCTGGTCAACCGCGCGCCGGTCGCCATCGCCATCGGCACCGAAGGTGCAGGCCCGGTGC
>NZ_RZTT01000032.1 GCF_003996995.1 Mesorhizobium sp. M7A.T.Ca.US.000.02.2.1
CCGTCGAAGGGTCGGAGCCGGCATCGGACGCAGTGGCCGTTTCGGAAACCACGGTCGAAATTCCCGCCGAAATCACCTCCGACGCCGCGGCGGAACCTGCTGCGCCTGCCGTGGAAGAACAGGCGGACGCTCCGGTCGAAACCGTGCAAGACGAAGCGCCTGTTGCCGAGGCTGCTGCTGAACCGGCGCCGGCTGAACCGCAGGCAGAGGCTGAAGCTGCCGAGACTGAAGCCGCAGCGGCAGAAGAAGCCGCAACGGCCGACCTGGCGGCAAATGCCGCGCCCGCAACGGACGCCGCGCCGGACGAACCTGTGGCGGTGACTGTCGGCGAACCCGCGCCGGAAGCCGAAGCACCAAAACCCATCCTGTTGTGGCGTCAGGGCCGCTTCGAACAGCGCCCGCGCAACCGCGATGACAACCGCAGGAACAATCGCCCGCGCAACGGACAAGCGCGCGGCCGAAGCGATGCGCCTGCGGATGCCGCCGGCGCACCGGCCGCTGCTGCACCCGGAGAACGCCCGGCCTATGAAGGACGGCGCGATGGAGCCGGCAAGCCGCGCTTCGACCGCTCGAAATTCAAGCCCAAGCCGCAGGCCGAAGGCGAACAGCGACGTGATGGCAGGCCGCAGGGCGAACGTCCCGACCGCCGCGAAGGCCGTCCCGACTGGAAGGGTGGCAGGCCGGATGGCAAAGGTGGCCCGCAAGGCGGCAAGCCGGCCTTCCAGCCGAAGCCGCGCGAGGAGCGCCCGGTGCGTTTCGATCCGGATTCGCCCTTCGCCAAGCTCGCCGCTCTCCGCGACCAGCTGAAGAAGTAGAACCCGGCTCGCTTCGATGGTTGCCGAAGGCCGCCAGCGCATCGACAAATGGCTGTTCTTCTCCCGCGCCGTGAAATCGCGCTCGCTGGCGGCGAAGTTGGTCGTCGCCGGCCGCGTCCGCATCAATCGCGACAAAGCAGCGCAGGCCTCCGACCAAGTCAAGCCAGGCGACGTCCTGACCATCACGCTCGAGCGTCGCATCTTCATCTGGAAGGTGCTCGGCGCCGGTACGCGACGCGGCCCGGTCGAGGAGGCCCGGACGCTCTACGAGGATATGTCGCCACCGCCCGCACCGAAGGGCGAAGCCCCTCCCGATGCAATTCCGGGGCTGCGCGAGGCCGGCAGCGGCCGCCCGACCAAGAAGGAACGTCGCCAGACCGACCGATTGCTCGGCGAAAATTGATGCCTGGCGTCCAAAAACACGCAGTGGTTCTGGGACAACGGCACGCCTGAGGCGAGAACTGAGCCCGGCAAACAGACGCTCTGCGGGACATGACTGACTTCCGCCGGGCCTGCAGTCTGGAATTCCATTCCGGAAACACCGGCACCGTCCGCAATGGCTACCCTTGCAAGCGGTCGACAAAGGCGTTACCTGACGGAAAAAGCCCAACAAAATGGGACGTCCCGGAGCCGACCGATGACCTATGTCGTGACCGACAATTGCATCAAATGCAAATACATGGACTGCATCGAAGTCTGTCCGGTCGACTGTTTCTACGAAGGCGAGAACATGCTCGTCATCCACCCCGACGAGTGCATCGACTGCGGCGTTTGCGAGCCGGAATGCCCGGCCGACGCAATCAAGCCGGACACCGAACCCGGCCTCGACAAATGGCTGCAGGTCAACACCGAATACGCCGAGAAATGGCCCAACATCACCGCCAAGAAGGAACCGCCGGCAGACGCCAAATCCTTCGACGGCGAGGCCGGCAAGTTTGAGAAATACTTCTCGGCCGAGCCCGGCGAAGGCGATTGACAACACGGCCGCAAAGGCCGGTATTACGCTGGGTAAGAGGCACGTCACATTAACCGGCTTGACAGCCGGCGCTGACCTGTGGCCTTCGCGTATGCAGCAAAACCTTGATTCTTCCGACTTTTTGTGTTACATCAGCGAAACATGCCGGTGACACAACGTCGATTTATGGCGCAGACGCCCCAAATCACTGAAAGGTGAAAATCCCATTCGGACCAGAGCGATCTGGGCCAGGCGGTCGCGATGTTGCGGTTTGCCGGTCCGGCTTTTCCGATGGGTTCATCTGTTGTGCGGCTAACGATCGGCTTCCCCGATCGCGCGAGTTCGGACCGGCAGGACGCCGGTGCCACAACAAGGAGTTCAGGGCGTAATGGCAACGATCACCCCGCAGAAGAAGTCCACCGCTGCGCGTCACGGTTTCAAGACCGGCGAGTACATCGTCTACCCGGCGCACGGCGTCGGCCAGATCGTCTCGATCGACGAGCAGGAAGTTGCTGGACACAAGCTGGAACTGTTCGTCATCGACTTTTCGAAGGACAAGATGCGCCTGAAGGTGCCGGTCGCCAAGGCGACCTCCATCGGCATGCGCAAGCTGTCGGAAGAGGATTATGTCGAGCGCGCGCTGAAGGTCGTGCAGGGCCGCGCCCGCGTCAAGCGCACCATGTGGTCGCGCCGCGCCCAGGAATATGATGCGAAGATCAATTCGGGCGACCTGATCTCGATCTCGGAAGTCGTGCGCGACCTCTACCGCGCCGACAACCAGCCGGAGCAGTCCTATTCCGAGCGCCAGCTCTATGAGGCGGCGCTCGACCGCATGGCCCGCGAGATCGCGGCCGTCAACCGCATGTCGGAAACCGAAGCCGTGCGCTTGATCGAGGTCAACCTCAACAAGGGCCCTAAGCGTGGCGCCAAGGCCGACAATGAAGAGGCCGAGCAGGAAGAAGCTGCCTGATCCTTCTCGCCTTTGAATTCATGAAAAACCCGGCCTCGCGCCGGGTTTTTTCGCATTCTAGGAGGTGACGGCAGTTACACCTCGCCGCCGCCTTCCTTCTCAGCCTCCTGCTTCAGCGTTGCGATGAACCGCTTCGTCCGTTGCTGCTGCGGATTGTTGAACAGCACCGCGGCCGGCCCCTTCTCGACGACGACGCCGGCATCGAGGAACACCACTTCCTGGGCGATCTTGGAGGCGAGGCGCAGATCATGCGTCGCCATCACCATGGTCGTGCCTTCGCTGGCGAGCTTGCCAAGCACCTCGACCACCTCTTGCGCCAGTTCCGGGTCGAGCGCCGAGGTCGGCTCGTCGCAGAGCAACACTTTCGGCGACGGCGCCAACGCGCGGGCGATCGCCACGCGCTGCTGCTGGCCGCCCGACAGCGTCGCTGGCCAGGCGTCTGCCTTGTGCACCATCCCGACCTTCTCCAGCAGAGCCAGTGCCCGCTCGCGTGCCCTCTCAGGCGACCATTTCAACACCGTCACCAGCCCTTCCATGACGTTCTCGATCGCAGTGCGATGCGGAAACAGCTGGAAGTTCTGGAACACCATGCCAGTCTGCAGCCGCAGGCGCTGGATATCCCTGGCCGGAACCCTGCCGCCGGGGTGGAATTCGAGCGTCTCGTCGCCAATGCGCACCGTGCCCGAGGTCGGGATCTCCAGGAGGTTGATACAGCGCAGCAGGGTGCTCTTTCCCCCGCCCGACGGACCGACCAGCGCCGTGACGCTGCCTTCGGCAATGGTGACCGTCACGCCCTTCAACACGAGATTGTCGCCGAAGCGCTTTTCGATGTTGCTGAGGCCGATCATGAGCGCGCCTCCAGGAAGCCGCCATAGCGGTTGAGCCGGGTCTCCAACCGCGTCTGCAAGGCCGACAGCACCGAACTCAGCGCCAAATAGAGGATCGCCGCCTCGACATAGAGGATCAGCGGCTCATAGGTGGTGGCGACGATGCGCTGCGCCGCCTGGAACATCTCCGGCACGGTGATGGCAGCGGCCAGCGACGTGTCCTTGACCAGCGAGATGAAGGTGTTGGAGAGCGGCGGCACCGCGACCCGGCCGGCTTGCGGCAGAATGGTACGCCGCATCGCCTGGCCCCAGGTCATGCCGATCGAATAGGCGGCTTCCCACTGGCCTTTCGGCACCGAGCCTATCGCCGCGCGGATGATTTCCGACGTGTAGGCGCCGATGTTGAGCGTGAATCCGATCAACGCCGCCGTGAAGGCGTCGAGCAGGATGCCGACCGACGGCAGGCCGTAGAAGATGAGGAACAGCTGCACCAAAAGTGGCGTACCCCGGAAGATCCAGACATAGAAGCGCACAAGCGCGACCAGCGGCTTGGGGCCGAACAGCCGGGCAAGTGCAGCACCCAACCCAACGGCCAGCCCCAAGGCGAAGGACAACAGCGTCAGCGGCACGGTGAAAATCAGCGCCGCCCACAGCAGCGAAGGCAGCGACTCCAGCATCAGTTGCAGCCAGTGCGGCACGTATGACCCTCCAGATTGGTCGAAGCAGCTTGGTCAAGGCGACAATGCGTCTGCCATATCACGACAAAAGCGGCGGGCCGTCAAAGACGGCTCGCCGCTCTATGTGTCTCATGGCCGCGGAGCGGCTCGCCTCGTAGATTACTTCGAAACATCCTGGCCGAAATAGGTGTCGGCGATCTTCTTATAGGTGCCGTCGGCCTTGATGTCGGCCAGCGCCTTGTTGATCGCGGCGACCAGCTCCGGATCGCCCTTGCGCACGATGACGCCGGAATAGTCGGCGTTTTCCTCTTGCGCGGCAATCTTCACATTGGCGTCGGGCTTGTGCTTCTTGAAGTCGAGGAACGACAGGCTGTCATTGATCGTGGCGTCGGCGCGGCCGGTCAGAAGCAGCTGGATCGACTGGTCGAAGCCATCGGTGCCGACCAGCTCGGCGCCGTTCGTTTCGGCCAGCTTGCCGAAATTCGAGGTCAGCGACTGCGCCGACTTCTTGCCCTTGAGATCGGCGAAGCTCTTGATGTCGGTGTTGTCGCCGCGCACGATCAGCACCGCCTTGGAGGCGATGTAGGGATCGGAGAAGTCGTACTTGGCTTTGCGGGCATCGGTGATGCCGACCTGATTGATGACGGCGTCGTAGCGATTGGCGTCGAGGCCGGCGATCAGTCCATCCCACTTGCCTTCGAGGAACTCGGCCTGGACACCAAGCTTCTCGGCAATCGCCTTGGCAATTTCGACGTCGAAGCCGACCAGTGCACCGGACGTGTCATGGTAGGTGAACGGCGCATAGGTGCCTTCCGTGCCGATCTTGATGACACCGGCGTGCTTGATCTGGTCGAGATTGGGGCCGGCATGACCTGAAGCGACAGCCAGGGCCTGCAGCGTTCCGGCGATAATGAGCGACTTGAGCCATTTCATTTTTCTGTGATCCCGTCCTTGGCCGGCTGGCCGGCATATTTGTGAGCGCTGGAAACTGACAGATGCAAGCCGAAAAAATAAGGAACTGAATTTCAAAAACAGCGGGTTTATGAAACCATATTCTCCAAACGGTACTTTCCACTCGCGGTTGCAGCCATCTCGGACCTCCTGAGAATCCTTCAGGCAACACAATCGCGCCGCCGCGGTCGCGGAACCTTTCCCGCGCATGGCAGTTCTGGCTGTTCTAGGGCACGACGCCGGCATTTCAACCCGGGCGGCAGCCAAGCAAAGTCATTCGCACCACCCAGGGAGCGCCTCATGATGGAAGACACGGCAGGACGGATCATGGTCCGCGCGGCAATGAAGGCTCCCTACCTCGAGCGTGACGAAGAGCATCGGCTTGCATTGCTCTGGAAAGAAAACAACGACCAGAACGCGCTGCACTCAATCACCGTCGCCCATATGCGACTGGTCATTTCCATGGCCTCCAAATTCCGCCATTACGGCCTGCCGCTCGGCGATCTGGTCCAGGAGGGTCATGTCGGATTGCTCGAGGCCGCCGCCCGCTTCGAGCCGGAGCGCGAGGTGCGGTTCTCGACCTATGCGACATGGTGGATCCGCGCCTCGATGCAGGACTATATCCTGCGCAACTGGTCTATCGTGCGTGGCGGCACCAGCTCGGCCCAGAAGGCGCTGTTCTTCAACCTGCGACGCCTGCGCGCGCGGTTGGCGAATGGCACGGAGCCGCTCTCCAACGCCACGCTCTATCGCGAGGTCTCGGAGGCGCTTGGCGTCTCCGAAGCCGATGTGGCGATGATGGATTCGCGGCTCTCGGCGCCCGACTCCTCGCTCAACATGCCTATTGCCGACGATGCGGGTTCGACCGAGCGCATGGATTTCCTGATTTCGGACGATCCGCTGCCCGACGAGATCGTCGGCGACAAGATCGATGTCGCGCGCCGCTCGCTCTGGCTGAGGGAGGCGCTTCGCGCGCTCAACGCACGGGAGCTTAGGATCATCGAGGAACGGCGGCTGAACGACGAGGGCGCGACACTCGAAGCGCTCGGCGAAACCCTCGGCATCTCCAAGGAACGCGTCCGCCAGATCGAGGCCCGCGCCATGGAAAAGCTGAAGGTCGCGTTGGTGAAGCAGAATCCGGAGTTCATGGCGACTGCCGCCTGAACGGCGGCAGGCGTCCAGCGGCGCCTACTTGTCGGTGACGATCTTGACCTTGTCGCCGGCCGAAACCGCGGCACCGGGCGACAGCGCGTTGAGGACGCGGAACAGGTCGAGCTTGCGGTCGACGCCGACCATCTGCGCCGAAAGTGAACCCATCGTCTGCCCAGGCTGGACGGTGACGACGCGGATGTGCAGCGGCTTCAGCGCCGCCTTTTCGGCAGCACTCAGGATCCGGAACGAGCCGCTGACCGAGCGGGCGATCGTGTCCAGAGACGTGCTGGCGGAAGGGGCCGCGGTCAGCAGCCGGTAGACCTGGCCGCCGGCGCGGATCACCGCTATGTCGAATTGCCAGCCTTCGGCGCCGGCATGCGCGGTCGCCGCCTCATTGCCGTTGATGGTTTCCTGCTTGACGCTGCTGTCGACGAGACCAGCCACCCAGCCGCTGCGGATATAGTCCGTCAGCGCCCGGTTCTTGTCGATGGAAACGCCATCGAAACGGATCGCTATGTCGCCGGGGCCGGTGGCCGTCACCGCTGCCGCCGAATTGTCGATGATGAAGCCGTCCGGCACCGTGAACGACACGCCAAGGCCCGGGTGCAGGAAGGTTTCGCCGCGCACATAGCCTTCCTCGGGCGTGTCGCCATACAGCAGGCCGTCTATGCCGGCGAGGAAGGAATCGCGGTCGCGCGTGCCGACGCCCGGCGCGCCGAACTGGCGGGCATGGCGCTGCGCCAGATCGATGCGCTGCGGCGTGTTGGGGTGCGTGGCCAGGAAGTCCAGGCTGGCGTCGGTGGCGCCGCTGATCGAGCGGAAATCGGTATAGGCCGACATCGATTGAAGGAAGCGGCCTGCGGCGAAAGGATCGTAGCCGGCCTCGCCGATCGACTTGATGCCGATGGCGTCGGCTTCCAGCTCCTGGTTGCGCGAAAATTGCGCCAGCCTCAGCTTGCCGCGGATCAACGCCGCCTTGGCGGTCGGGCTGTCGCCGAGCACATCGGAAACCACCTTGGTCGCCAGGCCTTCCTCTGCCTCGAGCTGTTGGCGCTGCAGGCCGTGATTGGCGGTGACGTGGCCCATCTCATGCGCGATGACAGCGGCAAGCTCGGCCGAATCATTGGCCAGCGCCAGGAGGCCGCGGGTGATGTAGAGATAACCGCCCGGCAGCGCGAATGCGTTGACGTTGGGCGAATTTAGAATGGTGATGCGATAGGTCTGTGTCGGGTTGGCGGACACCACCGTCAAACTACCGACCACCTTGGCGACCATTCGCTCGAGCTTGGGGTCGGAATATTCACCGCCGTAAGTCGCCAGGATGCGCGGGTGCTGCGCCTTGGCCAATTCGGCGAGCTTGTTGTTGGCGCCGACATTGTCCACTGTGATCGGCTTGTCGGAAGGCTGGAAGCCGGATTCCTGAACTTCCGGCGGCGTGAACATCTGGCAGCTTGCCAACGCCACGGCAAAACCGGCCAGCGCGAGAAAACGCGCCAGCGGTTTCATTCCCAATGTGTTAGCGCCGATCGCCAGAACGGCTTCCTTTCGGGTCCCGGCGCATGACCACGAAAATCGGGGGCGATCTTCGGAACGTGTCATGCGCTATCTAAAACTGCTGCAGCATCCGTTGCCCGTCCCTTAGGGCGGGCGGCAAATACTGCAGGCAAATCACGGCCTGTGCCGGACCGGTAGGGCGACCTAGCCACACTCCCCCGGTCATGGCAAGCAAACGCCACATCGCCTGGAGCCGGTTTGACCGTAAATTATGTCCGCTTCCGGGCAACATCGCGTGATGTGGAATATCCAGCACCCGCGCCGATATAGCGCCGGAACGCCTCCGGACCAGCCCCGGTAAAGAAATCATCAGCCTTGCCGGTTGCGGCCACCAACCCATTGTCGACAAACACCATGTGCTCGCCGATGCGGCGTGCATCCTCGGGCTGGTGGGTGACAAATAGCACCGTCATGGCGCGTTCGGCATGAACGGCAGCAACCAGATCCAGCATCTCGTCGCGCAAAGCGGGTCCGAGCGAAGCGAAGGGCTCGTCGAGCAGCAACACCGGTCGGTCGCGCACCAGCACGCGGGCCAGTGCGACGCGCTGGCGTTCGCCCCCGGAGAGCTCGCGCGGCAGGCGTTTCTCCTTGCCCGCGAGACCGGTGCGCGCAAGCGCCTCGGCGACCGCGGCGCGGTCCGCCTCGGTCAGCCCCAGGGAGGGCGAGCGGCCGAGCCCGACATTCTGCTCGACGGAAAGATGCGCGAAGAGATTGTTCTCCTGGAACACCATCGACACCGGCCGCGCCGAGGCCGGCTCGGCGCTGACATCGGCCCCGCCGATCAGCACGCGGCCCGATTGTGGGGTCTCGAAGCCGGCGACCAGATTGAGCAGCGTCGACTTGCCCGAACCGCTCGGACCCATGATGGCGGTGATCTTCGCCGTGGCGAACTCGACGTCGAAGACAAGTGGCACCTCACCATAACTGAACGACACCTTGTCCAGCCGCACCGGCGCGCCCTTCTCGAGCCTGCTGGCCGCCCTCTCACGCATCTCGGACCTTCTCCCTTCCCAGCCAGTGCGCCGCCACGATCAACGCGAGACAGACGAGGCCGAGCAGCAGTGCCAGGCCGGCAGCATCCTCGGTGCGGTAGCTGCCCATCCGTGCCAGAAGAAGGTAGGGCAATGTCTGCACGGAATCACTGCCGAACAGGGCAATGACACCGAGATCGCCCAGCGACAGCGCCATGGCGAAAGCGAAGGCCGTGGCGAGCGGGCGCCGCAGCGACGGCCAGTCGACCAGCATCAGCCGGTTCCAGCCCGCAATGCCGAGCTGTGCGCAGAGCCGTTCGTGACGCTCGCTCGCCGCATCATAGGCGGGACGCACGGCGCGCAGGGCGAATGGCATCGCCATCACCGCGTTGACGGTGACGACCATGACCGGGGCGATGGCAAAGACATCGCCGGCATGGCGCAGCAACAGGAACCAGCCGGCGCCGACGACGATCGGCGGCACGACAAGGACAAAGCCGGCGCCTGTATCGGCAGCGTGTTCGAGCAGTGTCTTTGCGCCGGCACGGCGGTTCAGCGCCAGTGCCCGCCGCGCCATGGTCAGCGCCAGCGACAGCATCACCGAGAGCAGTGCCGACAGGAAGGCCAGCACCACGCTGGTCAGCGTTGCCTGCCGGACAGTGGCCTCGCTGGCCAACCGGCCGAGATCCGCACCCAACCCGGCCATCACGGTTGCCGCCATCGGCCCAACGACGAACAGCAGCGCCAGGATGATGAGTAGCGCGTTCAACCAGGTCTCGCTCCGATGGACTGAGAGATACCGACGTTGCGCGACCGGCAAATTGGTGTCGCCGACCACATTGGCGCCCAGGCGCGTCAGGGCCAGCACAACGATAAAGGTCAGGGCAATCTGCAACAGCGTCAGTGTAACGGCCCGCGCGGGATCGAAATCAAAGCGCAGCGCCTGGTAGATGCCGACCTCCAGCGTCGTCGCGGCCGGCCCGCCGCCGAGCGTCAGCACGATCGTGAAGGATGTGATGCAGAGCATGAACACAAGCCCGGCGACGCCGGGCAGTGCGGCGCGCAGCGTTGGCCATTCGATCAGCCGGAACGCCGGCCGCGCCGCCATGCCGAGTTGGCTCGCCAACCGCCATTGGTCGGCCGGTATGGTCTGCAGCGCCTCGAGGAACAGCCGCGTCGCCAGCGGCAGGTTGAAGAAGACATGGGCGACGAGGATGCCGGACAGGCCATAGATACCCGGCCAGCTTCCGCCGCCGATCAGGGCAAGCACGCCGGCGAAATAGCCGGCACGGCCATAAAGCGCCAGAATGCCGAGCGCTGCGACAATAGCCGGCAGCGCCAACGGCACGGCGAAGATCTGCAGGATGAAGGCGCGGCCGAAGAAACGTGGATGTCGCGACAGAGCCCGCGCCACGAACAGCGCCGGGATGGCCGAAAGCAGCGTCGAGAGCGCCGCTTGCCAGAGCGTGAAGCGAATGACGCGAAGCAGATAGGGATCGAAGGCTGACCAGGCGCCCGAGAAATCATGGGCGCCCTCGAAAAGCAGGCCGGCAAACGCGCCGCCGATCAGCAGCGCGATCGCGGCTAGCGCGACAATGCCGGCGCTGACGCGGGGATCGGCTGGATGGCGCTTACGCATCTCGCGCTATCCAACCCTGCGACGGGTATTGATCGAGGGGAATATCTGGCGAAGGCCGAGCCCACCCCCCTCTGTCCTACCGGACATCTCCCCCTCAAGGGGGGAGATTGCGCACTCAGCCGCCTTCGCTATTCTCAAGAGTGGCAGGACTAAGAGAGGCGATAAAGCTGCCGATATCCCCCCCTGAGGGGGAGATGGCCGGCAGGCCAGAGGGGGGCGGCTTGGCGCAAACATGCGACGCGGCTCGCGCCCTACTTGCTCATCACCGCAAGCCATTCATCGACCCAGGCCTTGCGATTGGCAGCGACCTCTTGCGGGCTGAACAGCAAGGTCTTGGTCGGCTTGACCAGTTTATCAAAGGCCGGATTGAGCGGCTTGTCGGTCTTGCCGGCCGGGAACATCCAGTTGGTCTCGGGAATGGCATCCTGGAATTTAGGCCCGGTCATGAAGGCCATAAACTTGGCCGCCAGCGGATTCTTGGCTCCCGTCGTGGTGATACCCGCCACCTCGATCTGCAGATACTCGCCCTCCTCGAAGGAGGCGGCCTGGTAGCGCCCGGTGTTCTCGGCGATCATGTGATAGGCCGGCGACGTCGTGTAGGACAGCACCATCGGCGCCTCGCCCTTGGTGAACAGCCCATAGGCCTCGCTCCAGCCCGGCGTCACGGTCAGCACCTTCGGCTTGAGCTTGGCCCAGGCCTCCGGCGCCTTGTCGCCATAAACCGACTTGACCCACAGAAGCAGGCCGAGGCCCGGCGTCGAGGTGCGTGGATCCTGGATGACGATCTTGTCGTCGGCACTGCCTTCGACCAGCTCTTTCAGGCTTTTCGGCGGGTTCTTCAGCTTCTCGGTGTCGTAGACGACAGCGAAATAGCCGTAATCAAAGGGGACAAAAGTGTCGTCGCTCCAGCCGCCCGGTACATTGACGTCGGCCACCGTGCCATGCGGCGCGAACAGGCCTGACGCCTTGGCATCGGCGGTGAGATTGGTGTCGAGGCCAAGCACGATATCGGCCTTGGTCGATGCGCCTTCCAATCTGACGCGGTTGAGCAGCGCGACGCCGTCGGCGACCGAGACGAACTCGACATCGCAGCCGCATTCGGCCTCGAACGCCTTCTTCACCACGGGACCCGGACCCCAGTCGGCGGTAAAACTCTCATAGGTGTAGACGGTGAGCTTGTCCTTGGCCAAGGCCGGTCCGGACAAGGCCACGACCGTTGCTGAAACAAGAGCGTATAAAAGCGTGCGCATCGGCGCCTCCTTCGTTCGAATTGAAAGGAATTGAGGCGTCGGACTGTCCGAAACGTCTAATCCCTCCGCCGGTACAAACCGGATCAGGTTCAGCGGGTTGGCGAGACTGCCTCTCAGCCGGTCCGCGAAGATCGCGTCCGGCACCCCGTTAGAGCGTTTCGACACATAGGCCGGGCCGATCCGCCACGCAAGTGGGAGTTTGCCGCCTTCCGTTTCCCGTGCCGGGCTGGTAAGGGCCACACGATATGAGCACATTCACCATCCTGCTTGGCGGCGATCTCATCCGCACGCCACGGCTCGACCGTCAGGTCGAAGGCTCCCGCGTCATCGCCGCCGACGCCGGCATAGGCCATGCGCAGTTGCTGGGCCTCGTGCCGGAGCTGTGGGTGGGTGATTTCGATTCCGTGCCGGCGAACCTGCCGGACGATCTCGCTTCCGTGCCGCGCCGGACCTTCCCGGCGGAAAAGGACCAGACCGATGGCGAACTTGCCATCGCCGCAGCACTCGAGCGCGGCGCGACCCGGCTGGTGCTCGCCGGTGCTTTCGGCGGCAAGCGCGCCGACCACGCTTTCCTGCATCTGGCGCTTGCCTTGCGCCTGGCCGAAGCAGGGACCGATGTGCTCCTGACCAGCGGCGCCCAGGAAGGCATTCCCCTGCTGCGTGGAATGGCCGGCTTCGACTATGCCGATGGCACACTATTTTCGGTGCTCGGCTTTTCCGAACTCGCCGGCCTGAACGTCACCGGCGCCAAATGGCCGCTGAACCACGTCAAGGTGGCCTTCGGTTCGTCGCTGACCATTTCCAACGAGATCAAGGGCCGCCTCGAAATCGCGCTCGGCCATGGCCGCGCGATGCTGCTCGCTCATCCCTATCCCTTACCTGAAAGCTGACATGGCCCCGCCTCTTCTCAACCTCGACGGGATAAAACTGACCTTCGGCGGCACGCCGCTGCTCGACGGCGCCGCCTTGACGGCTTCGGCCGGCGACAAGATCGCACTGGTCGGCCGCAACGGGTCGGGCAAGTCGACCCTGCTGAAGATCGCCGCTGGCCTGATCGAGCCGCAGGACGGCGAGGTGTTCCGCCAGCCTTCGGCAACTGTCCGCTATTTGCCGCAGATGCCCGACATGGAGGGCTTTGCCACTGTCCGCGCCTATGTCGAGGCCGGGCTTGGCCCTGCCGACGATTCCTACCGCGCCAGCTATCTGATGGAGCATCTCGGACTGTCGGGTGAGGAACGTCCGAACGATCTGTCGGGCGGCGAGGCGAGGCGTGCTGCCCTTGCCCGCGTCATGGCCCCGGAGCCAGACATCCTGCTGCTCGATGAGCCGACCAATCATCTCGACCTCTCGGTCATCGAATGGCTGGAAGAAGAACTCATCCGCACCTCCTCGGCACTGATCGTCATCTCGCACGACCGCCGCTTTCTCGAACGTGTGTCGCGCGCCACCATCTGGCTCGATCGCGGCCAGACCCGCAGGCTGGACAAGGGCTTTGGCCATTTCGAGGAATGGCGCGACCTGGTCCTGGAGGAAGAAGAGCGCGAGCAGCATAAACTCGGCCGCCAGATCGTTCGCGAAGAGCATTGGCTGCGCTACGGCGTGACGGCGCGGCGCAAGCGAAACATGCGCCGGCTCGGCGAGTTGCAGACCATGCGCCAGCGTTTTCGCGGCCATCGCGGTGCCGAAGGGTCGGCGACCATGGTGGCGAGCGACGCCGCCGAGTCCGGCAAGCTGGTGATCGAGGCGAAGAACATCGAGAAGAGCTTTGGCGATCTAACCGTGGTCAAGGGGTTTTCGACCCGCATCCAGCGCGGCGATCGCGTCGGCCTAGTCGGGCCGAACGGCGCCGGCAAGACGACGCTCTTGAAGATGCTGACCGGCGAGATGAAGCCGGACGCCGGTTCGGTGCGGCTCGGCACCAATCTGGAGATCGCCACGCTCGACCAGAAGCGCGAGGCGGTCGACCCGCAGGAGACGCTGGCGCAATATCTCACCGACGGGCGCGGCGAGAACCTCGTCATCAATGGCGAGCAGCGCCACGTCGTCTCCTACATGAAGGATTTCCTGTTCAAGCCGGAGCAGGCACGCACCCCGGTGCGCGAATTGTCCGGCGGCGAGCGGGCACGGCTCTTGCTGGCGCGCGTGCTGGCGCGGCCGGCAAACCTTCTGGTGCTCGATGAGCCGACCAACGATCTCGATATGGAGACGCTGGAACTGCTGCAGGAACTGATCGCTGGCTTTGCCGGCACCGTCATCCTAGTCAGCCACGACCGCGATTTCCTCGACCGCACCGTGACCAGCCTGATTGCACCGGATGGTGACGGCCGCTGGATCGAATATGCCGGCGGCTACTCCGACATGCTGGCGCAGCGCGGCGGCACCAGGCTGGACGACCGCAAGGCGCGCGCGAAGGCCGAGAACGGCGAAGCGCCAGTGACGACCAGAAGTGAAGCGGCCGCGCCAAAGGGGCCGGCGAAGAAACTGTCGTTCAAGCAGAAATTCGCTCTGGAATCGCTGCCCAAGAAAATCGAGGCTGTGACGGCTTCGATCTCAAGACTGGAGAACAACATCGCCGATCCGGCCTATTACGAGCGCGACCCGGCCTCCTTCCAGAAAACCATCGCCGCCCTCGACAAGGAGCGCGCGACGCTGGCGGCGCTCGAGGAAGAATGGCTGGAACTGGAGATGTTGCGCGAGGAAATGGAAGGGTGAAGGATTGCGTGGGGGCTTTTATGCGCCTAGATTATGCGCATAAAAGGAGGCGATCTTTATGCTTCAATCGACGTCAAAACCTCAGCGACAATCTGTGAATACGTCCATCGACTCTCGGTTGATCAGCGATGCGAAAGCTTTGGGCATCAATATCTCACGCGCCGCCGAAGAGGGCATTGCAAAAGCAATCTCGGCAGAAAAAACGCGCCGATGGCAGGAAGAAAATAAGGAAGCCATCGACAGCTCCAATGAGTATGTCAGACGCAACGGACTGCCACTGGCCAAACACCGGCCGTTCTGATGGCGCGTTATGATTTCTATAGGAATGCCGCGGGCGGCGGTTATCTTCTCGACGTGCAATCAGACCTTCTTGAAGGACTAAGCACCAGGATCATCATTCCGCTGATGCCGCCCAAGATAGCCCCGGTTCCTGGTCGCCGATTAAACCCGACCTTCACCATAAACGGCAAAGATCATGTGATGGTCACCCAGTTTATGTCAGCCTTCTCTGCCTCGGAATTGCCGGATCCAGAGGGAAGCCTTTCCAGGCACCATGACGAGATTGTCTCCGCGCTCGACATGCTGTTCCAAGGCTTCTGAACTGCTCCTTCTCAGCCAGCCGTCTTGGCCTGCCAGGCCTTGATCGCCTCGTCGAACACCTTCTCGCCGGGAATGCCCTTTTCCATGGTCAGCAGTGCCCGCCGTCCGGTCTTGTAGACGACCGGTACGTCGATCCAGTCCTGGCCGCGAAGCAGGGTCATGTTGGCGTCTTCGTCGGCCTTGGTATCGTTGAGCGCGACGAGGAAGAAGCCGTCGGCGATCTTCGCCGGAATGCCGATCAACGGGCTGCCGGCATCCTGTTCCGAACCCTTCATGGCGACGCGCAGGATGTTGTCGACACCGCCGCCCTCGAAACCGTCGGGCGTCAGGAAGATCATCTCGATGATATGGCTGGCCGGCAGTGTCTGATCGGTGTTGCGGCGGATGGTCATGCGCAACTGGATGTCCTTGCCGGGAATGGTGGCCTCGGCACGGATCGCCGGCTCCGGCGGCAGGTCGCCACCGGGCGATTCCTGCACCAGCGACCAGACGATATTGCCGGGCTCGGCGGAGCCCTGGGCGGTGCTGGTGCGCTCCTCGTAGAAGATCGCCTTCTGGCCGACAGGCAGAGCGGTTTCCGCAGGCGCAGCTGCCGGTGCGGGCGGCGTGCCGGCAGCATCGGCCGGCGCTGCCGGGGCAGCTCCGTTGGCAGGCGGCGTTGCGGGGGCGGCACCTGTAGCGGGGGGCGCTGCCGCGGCAGGTGTGCCTGCGGCCGGAGAGGAAATCGCCGGTGCGTTCGCCGCCGAGGGCGGCGTGGTCAGCGCGGCGACCGATTCGCCTTCGCCGATGCCGCTTTGGCCACCGGCCGGACCCGGGTCGACTTCACTGCCCTGCGGCGTCAGCCGCTGCGTGAATTTCGTGCTTTCGGCCTCCGTGCCGCCAGCCGCGGGCGCCGGAGGCGTTGCCGCGGCATCGGTTGCCGGCTTGGCAGGCGCTGGTTTCACCGGCTCGGTCTTGACGACCTGATTGCCGCCGAGCCCAAGCATTTTGCCAAAGGCATCCTTGTTCAGCCAGATTCCGTAGCCACCGCCGGCTACGACCAGAAGAGCGACGACCGCCGCGATCAGCCCACCATAGCTGCGCTTGCGCTCGGCGGGACGCAGGCGCTGGAAGGTGTCCGACACCGGCTCTTCGTCGCTGGAAAAGACATCTGCCTCGTCCTCCGCCTCGTCGGCATCCATACCTGGAAGAGGCGTTTCGGCGCGAGCCGGCTGGGAAGGCGCCGGCGTCGCCCTTTGCCAGCTCGGCTCGACCTTGGCGGCAGGTGGTGGCGCGGGCTGATAAGATTCAGGCTTTGCAGCGGGCGGTGCGGGCCAAGCCGATTCAGCCTTGGCCGGCTGCCGTGTATGGCTCGGCTGATTCTTGTTGCGATCGATCGACGAAAAGATGTGTTCCAGCTCCGCCAGCGGATCGGTCTCCGGCAGGCTCTTGGCATAGTCCCGCTCGACACTCGCGATCGCGTCTTCCAGCGAACGCATCTGCGTGGCTATGGCTTCGGCGGCCGGCGGCGGCGAATATTCCTCAAGCTTCTTCGCCAGCATGGTGCGAACGCTGGCATAGATGCGCGTACGCTTTTCCGGCGTCTCGTCGCCATGCTTGCCGAGCGCCTTTTTCAGAATAGCAACGTAATCTGCCATGCTTCAGTCGACCTGTATTTTGTTTCCGCGCCGGCCCCCGCAAATCGGCCGCGATGCCCGGAAAGGCTTCAGAAACTAGTCTTGAAACGGATCGGTCACAAGTATCGTGTCGTCCCGTTCCGGGCTGGTGGAAAGGAGTGCGACCGGGGCGCCGATCAGCTCTTCGATGTAGCGGACGTATTTGACGGCCTGGGCCGGCAGATCGTTCCAGCTGCGCGCGCCGGCAGTGGTGCCTTTCCAGCCCTCGAGCGTCTCGTAGACAGGTTCGACACGTGCCTGCGCGCCTTGGCTGGCCGGCAGATAATCGATCATCTCGCCGTCGAGACGGTAACCTGTGCAGACCTTGATCTCGTCCAGCCCGTCAAGCACGTCGAGCTTGGTCAGCGCGATGCCCTTGATGCCGTTGACAGCGACGGCCTGGCGTACCAGCACCGCGTCAAACCAGCCGCAGCGGCGCTTGCGGCCGGTGACGACGCCGAATTCATGGCCGCGCGTGCCGAGGAATTCGCCGACTTCGTTCTTCTGCTCGGTCGGGAACGGACCCTCGCCGACGCGTGTCGTATAGGCTTTGGTGATGCCGAGCACATAGCCGATGGCGCCTGGGCCGACGCCGGAGCCGGCGGCAGCCTGTCCGGCAACCGTGTTCGACGAGGTTACGAACGGATAGGTGCCGTGGTCTATGTCAAGCAGCGTGCCCTGCGCGCCCTCGAACAGGATACGCTCGCCAGCCCGGCGCTTGTCGTCGAGGATCTTCCAGACCCGGTCCATATAGGGCAGGATGTCGTCGGCGACCGAGGTCAATTCCTGCATGATCGCGTCATGCGTGACTTCCGCATGGCCAAGCCCCCGACGCAGCGCATTGTGGTGCGTCAGCAGCCTGTCAACCTTCACGGGCAGTGTTTCCAAATCCGCCAAGTCCATCACCCTGACCGCGCGCCGGCCCACCTTGTCCTCGTAGGCGGGGCCGATGCCACGACGGGTCGTGCCAATCTTCGTCCCGGAATTGGATGCGGCGTCCTCACGGAATCCGTCCAGCTCCCGATGCAGGGACAGGATAAGCGCTGTGTTTTCGGCTATTTTCAGGCGATCCGGTGCGACTTCGACACCTTGCGCCTTGAGCTTGGCCACCTCGGCGACGAAAGCATGCGGGTCGAACACGACGCCATTGCCGATGATGGACAGCTTGCCCTGGCGCACGACGCCCGACGGAAGCAACGACAGCTTGTAGACCTTGCCGTCGACGACCAGCGTATGGCCGGCATTGTGGCCGCCCTGGAAACGCACCACGACATCGGCCCGCTCCGACAGCCAGTCGACGATCTTGCCCTTGCCTTCGTCACCCCACTGCGAGCCGACGACCACCACATTGGCCATGTTTCTTTTCCCTTGAGACGCCGCCAAGCGGCTTGAATATGGTTCGAAACGACAGGCCTCTATAACGTCAAGACCTCGCGAGCGCGACCTTTCTTTGCCGTCGAAAATGCCCTGAGGCACAACAATTTTCGGCTTTGACATCATTTACTTGGGCGAGCGAGGGCAATAGGCCGGCAAACACCGCAGCTCCGGCGACTGGAATCCCGCGATGCATCGAAGCGCCTACATATTCCTGCTGCTCACCACCTTGCTCTGGGGTGGAAATTCGGTGGCCGGCAAGCTGGCGGTCGATCACGTCTCGCCGATGACGCTGGTCTTTCTGCGCTGGGTGCTGGCCGTGGCGATCATGCTGCCCATCGGCTGGAAGACCATCCAGAAGGACTGGCCGGTCGTCCGCAAGCACTGGTTCGTGCTGGTCGCCCTCGGCGCCAGCGGCTTCACCCTGTTCAACACCATCTTCTACACGGCGCTCAACTACACGACAGCGATCAATGTCTCGATCGAACAGGCGGCGATGCCGATCCTGATCATGACTGCCAATTTCGTCTTCTTCCGCCTGCGCGTGAACTGGGCGCAGATTGTCGGCGTCGTGCTGACTATCGCCGGCGTGATCCTCACCGCCTGCCATGGCGACCCGCGCCGGCTGTTGACGCTGGAACTCAATTTCGGCGACGCCATCATGCTGGTCGCCGTGTTTCTCTACAGCGGCTATTCGGTCGGACTGCGGTTGAAACCGGTGATGCATTGGCAAAGCCTGATGCTGGCCCTGTCGGTTGCGGCACTCGTCACTTCGCTGCCGTTCTTCCTGTGGGAGGTCGTCGCCGGCAAGGTCATCATGCCCGATGCGCGCGGCTGGACCGTCATCGTCTATACGGCGATCGGCGCCTCCGTCGTTTCGCAGATCTTCTACATCAGAGGAAACGAACTGATCGGCGCCAACCGCGCCGGCCTGTTCATCAATCTGGTGCCGATCTTCGGCACGCTGCTGTCGGTGCTGATCGTCGGCGAGACGTTCCACCTCTATCAGGCACTGGCTTTGGTGCTCGTGCTGGGCGGCATCGGGCTTGCCGAATACAGCGGGCGCAAGATGGCGGTGGCGGACCACCGCAGATGACATGTGGCGGCTGACGCTCTCCCCGTTGCAGCGATTCACGCGAACAGCATGGATCTAGCCAATGGCCCGGAAACAGCGGCATAAACCCTGCCGCGTCCTCACTTGGAACATTTCACCTCCAGCGGAGTTTGAACGGCAGGGAGGCGACATGATGAGCCCGAACCCTCGCAGCACGGCAAGCATTGCCGGTCACCCTATCCATCCCATGCTGATTCCGTTTCCGATTGCTTTTTTCGTCGGCACCTTCGTTTGCGATCTTATCTTCTGGCGAACAGCCGATCCCGGATGGGTCACCGGGTCGCTTTGGCTTCTCGGCGCAGGCCTGATCACGGCAGCCCTGGCTGCGCTTGCTGGCCTGACGGATGTTCTCGGCGATGTTCAGATCCGCAATCTCACAACGGCATGGCTCCATGCCGGCGGCAATGTACTCGTCGTGTTGATCGAGCTTTACAACTGGTACTCGCGGTATGCCGGCGGAGCGGCGGCCGTGATGCCAGCCGGCATCGTCCTATCGATGATCGTGGTTCTCATCCTGCTGTTTACGGGCTGGAAGGGCTGGGAACTGGTCTACCGACATCGCGTGGGTGTCTCCGATGGCTCGGACGAGTTGACCTGAACCGGCCGCCGCGGCGGCCGGCATCAGCGAGGGGGTCGGCAACCGCCTGTCCTCGATCACATCGCGTTGACGTCGAACTGCAGCCGCTTGGCCGAGTCGATCGACTTATGCGCCTTGACCTTTTCCAGCACGGCCTCCGGGAACGGCGCGTCGAGATAGAGCAGCGCTATGGCATCGCCGCCCGGCCGGTTGCGGCCGAGCTGGAAGTTGGCGATGTTGACGCCGTTCTCGCCGCAGACGGTGCCGAGCAGGCCGATGATGCCAGGCGCGTCCGCATTGGTGGTGTAGAGCATGTGCTGGCCGACCTCGGCATCGAGGTTGATGCCCTTGATCTGGATGAAGCGTGGCTTGCCATCCGAGAAGCATGTGCCGGCGATCGAGCGCGTCATGTGCTCGGTCTTCACCGTAAGCTTGATGTAGCCGTCGAACACGCCCGATTTGTCGCGCTTGACCTCGGCGACGATGATGCCGCGCTCCTTCACCATGATCGGCGCCGACACCATGTTGACGTCGGAGACCTGAGGCCGGATCAGCCCGGCGAGTGCGGCGCTGATCAGCGCGCGCGTATTCATCGTTGCGGTGGAGCCGTCGAACAGGATCTCGACCTCCTTGATCGGATCCTCGGTGACCTGGCCGACGAAGGCGCCGAGCACTTCGGCAAGCTTGACGAAGGGCTTCAGCCGCGGTGCTTCCTCGGCGGTGATCGACGGCATGTTGATGGCGTTGGAGACGGCGCCCTTGATCAGATAGTCGGCCATCTGCTCGGCAACCTGCAGCGCGACATTCTCCTGGGCCTCCGTCGTCGAGGCGCCGAGATGCGGCGTCGCCACCACATTCTCCATGCCGAACAGTTCGTTGTTTTCGGCCGGTTCGACCTCGAAGACGTCGACGCCGGCGCCTGCCACCTTGCCGCTCTTCAGCGCCGCGATCAGGTCGGCCTCGACGATCAGACCGCCGCGTGCGCAATTGATGATGCGCACGCCCTTCTTCATCTTGGCGATCGCCGCGGCATCGATGATGTTGCGCGTCTTGTCGGTCAGCGGCGTGTGCAGGGTGATGAAATCGGCGCGGGCGAACAGTTCGTCGAGTTCGACCTTGTCGACGCCAAGCTCCTCGGCACGGCTGTCCGACAGGAACGGATCGAAGGCGATGACGTGCATCTTGAGGCCAACGCCGCGCGTCGCGACGATCGAACCGATGTTGCCACAGCCGATGACGCCCAGCGTCTTGCCGGTGATCTCGACGCCCATGAATCGGTTCTTTTCCCATTTGCCGGCATGGGTCGAAGCGTTGGCTTCCGGTATCTGGCGGGCAAGCGCGAAGATCATCGCCACCGCATGTTCGGCTGTCGTGATCGAATTGCCGAACGGCGTGTTCATCACGATGATGCCCTTGCGGCTTGCCGCCGGGATATCGACATTGTCGACGCCGATGCCGGCACGGCCGATGACTTTGAGATTGGTAGCGGCGTTGATCAGTTTTTCGGTGACCTTGGTCGCCGAGCGGATGGCGAGGCCATCATACTGGCCGATCACTTCGGCGAGCTTTTCCTTGTCCTTGCCGAGATCGGGCAGATAGTCGACCTCGACGCCACGATCCTTGAATATCTGCACGGCGGTGGGGGAGAGTTTGTCTGAGACGAGAACGCGGGGCGCCATGGCGGCCTCCTTGAAATGGATTTGATCCTGATGGGAATGGGCGGCCCGAAGGCCGCCGCGAATGATCTCAGGCCGCCGCTTTGAGCGACGCCTTCTGCGCGGCGAAGGCCCAGTCGAGCCAGGGCAGCAGCGCCTCGAGATCCGACGTCTCGACCGTCGCGCCGCACCAGATGCGCAGGCCGGGCGGTGCGTCGCGATAGGCACCGATATCGTAGGCGACGCCTTCCTTGTCGAGCACCGACACCAGCCCCTTGGCGAAAGCCGCCTGCCCCTCGGCGTCGAGCGCGGACACGTCCGGGTCGGTGAAGGACAGGCAGACGGACGTGTTCGACCGTGTCGCCGGCTGGACGGCGAGATGACCGAGCCAGGAGGATTTGCCGACAAAGCGATCGAGGACGGCCGCATTGGCATCCGCCCTGGCGATCAGCGCGTCGAGGCCGCCGGTCGACTTCGCCCAGTTGAGCGCATCGAGGTAATCCTCGACGCACAGCATCGAGGGGGTGTTGATGGTCTCGCCCTTGAAGATGCCTTCGATCAGCTTGCCGCCCGAGGTCAGGCGGAAGATTTTCGGCAGCGGCCATGAAGGCTTGTAGGTCTCCAGCCGCTCGACGGCGCGAGGCGACAGGATCAGCATGCCGTGAGCGCCCTCGCCGCCCAGCACCTTCTGCCAGGAGAACGTGACGACATCGAGCTTTTCGAAGTCGAGCCTCTGCGCGAATGCGGCGGAAGTCGCATCGCAGACGGTCAGGCCCTTGCGGTCCGCGGGAATGAAATCGCCGTTCGGCACGCGCACGCCCGACGTGGTGCCGTTCCAGGTGAAGACCACATCGCGGTCGAAATCGATCTTGGTGAGATCAGGCAGTTCGCCGTAGCCGGCTTCGATCTTGCGCACGTCGGCGAGCTTCAACTGCTTGACCACGTCGGTGACCCAGCCGGAGCCAAAGCTCTCCCAGGCGACCATGTCGACGCCGCGCTCGCCAAGCAGCGACCACAGCGCCATCTCGACCGCGCCGGTGTCCGACGCCGGCACGATGCCGATGCGGTAACCCGCCGGGACCTGGAGAATTTCCCGCGTCAGCTCGATCGCCTGTTCGAGCTTGGTCTTGCCGATCTTGGCGCGATGGGAACGGCCGAGCGCGGCAGCCCTCAGCGCCTCGACCGACCAGCCGGGACGTTTTGCACAGGGACCTGAGGAAAAATTGGGATTTGCCGGACGGAGTCCGGGCTTCGTATGCGTCGTCATCGTGGTCTATCCTTCCAGATAGTGGCCCCTCGTTGGGGAGGGGTGGCCCACGGACGGCGATATGCGTTCAGACTTCGGGCGTCAAGAGGAAAGTTTTTGTCGCTGCCGGGATACCGGCGATCCCCGATCAGGATGTCGTAACTTCAAACGCAAACGGCGAACCCCGAAAGATCCGCCGTTCTGATCCACATGCTCGCTGCGCCTACCAGAGATCGTAGCGCAGCCCAAGCTTGACCTGATGATTGCTGATCCCCTTGCGGATTGGATAGGAATCTAGGCTCTCGGCGGCTACATATTCGGCGTCCGGGGCGGAGAAATACTGATAGCCCAGGTCGACGGAAACGTTCTTCGATACCTGATAGGCGAGGCCCGCATTCAGCGTGTAGGCCAGCGAGTACTGGGTCTTGCTGTCACTTACAGCAAAATCGTCCGTGTCGTCGCCATTGTCGGTGAAATAGCTTGCCGACAGGGTGCGCTTGCTGCGGACGATGCCGATACCGGCGCCGAGATAGGGTGTGATGCCGACATAGGTGCCAAGATCGACATAGCCGTTGAGTATGCCCGACAAGGCGTAGTTCTTAAGGGATGCCGACGCCACGGTCGGCTCTGCGGCAGTCGCTGAATCGTCATAGCCGACGCCGATCTCGTTGCCGGGCAGATAGCCGAGATTGAGGTCGGCGCGCAGATAGTCGTTGAAATGGTAGCCGAAGCCGATGCTGGCAAAGATCGGATCTTCCTTGTCGCTGAAGGCTGCGGTTTCGGTGGCAAAATCATGATTGTCGAAGCTCTTCTGCGCCAGATAGGAGACGTCGCCGCGCAGATACCAGCCGGAACCGACCTCGACCGGGACGTAGTCGGGCGCCTGGTCGACATAGATCGGCGGATCGTAGTCGGCCGCGTGCACCGGCGTCAGCGGCAGGAAGGCCAGTGCACCGAGCGCCAGCGCCATACGCGATGTAAGTTTCATGGTCCCTGACTCCCGAATTTGGCAGCCCGCAATCGCAGCGTCAGCCATCGTTTCAAGGAGCATTGTTAACCATAGTGGTTAAGTGCCGGTTAAGGCTAACAGAGCGTTAGCGAATTCATTTCCCCTGTCGATTCCAGGCGGCCCAACGAAAAACCGCCCGGCTGAGGCCGGGCGGTTTGTGAAGAATGCAAGTAATGTCGATGCTGTTACTTGGTGTAGATCGGCTCGGGTTCGGGCTGGTAGGCAACGACCGGCGCGGCGCAACCATTGTTGCCACCGAACTGGTAACGCAGGCCACCGCGCACTTCATGTGTGTTGATGCCACGATCGAAGCCGGGACCGGAGCTGGTGATGTTCCAGTCGAACATGCGGCCGCCCTGGATATGGGAGAAGCGGTAGCCGGCATCGAGAATGATCTTGTCGGTCAGGCAGTACGAAGCGCCGGCCATCAGACCGTAGGCGAAACGCCAGCTTGATCTGCCGGGATTGAACTCGGTGGTGTTCGGGTCGTAGACATCATCCCACTTGACGCGGGCGCCGCCGATGCCGGCGCCAACGTAAGGCGTGATGCCATGGTAGGTGCCGAGATCGACATAGGCGTTGGCAAGCAACAGCAGGGCGCTCATCTTCGATACTTCGGTCGAAGTACCGTTGATGTCCGAGGTGCCGCCGTTGAAGTTCGACTTGAACCAATAGTCGGCCGTCAGGTCGGTCCGGAAGTGGTCGTTGATCTTGTAACCAACGCCGGCACCGAGCGAGAAACCGCCCTTGAGCTTGCCGAAATCGAAACTTCTGGTGCCGGGCGTGACCGTACAGTTACAGGGATCGACGGTGTAGGTCATATAGTCGATGCCGCGCACGGTCGACTTGTGATAATCGATATCGCCGCGGATATACCAGCCGCCGACCTCGACCGGCTGCTCGTAGATGGCCTGAGGCGGAGCCTCTTCAACCATCGGTTCCGGCAGATCGGCCGCGAACAACGGCCCTGCCAACCCTGCGAACAGGAAGGCGAGCAGGGCCTTTCTTGCTGTCTTGAACATGCTTGTCACCCCTGAGAAGCTCGGAACGGCGAACCCGCCCGAAATGCGATTGGCTTTCAGTCGTGGATAATGAATTGCAAAGGTTAAAAGGCGTTTAACCCTGTTGCTTAACCACGAATCTCGAAACTTCCAGGGATCGGCGCGAGATTTACGGACACCGAACAAAGTGGCGGCTGACAAGAAAAAGCCCGCCGAGAGGCGGGCCTTGGAGCGGTTAAAGGAGCACGGCGCCTGGTTGTCCGATCCACGTCCTGCTGGACGCGCTGGGATCAAGCGGCGCTGCGCGTTTCCGAGATGATGTCCACGATGCCATTGACCACGGACTCGACTAATTGCGGGTCGTCGCCTTCGGCCATCACGCGGATCAGCGGCTCTGTCCCTGATGGCCGGATAACCAGCCGTCCGGTCTTGCCGAGGCGGTTGCGGGCGTCTTCGATGGCGGCCTTGACCGGCGCCTCCTCAAGCGGCTTGCCGCCGGAAATGTGGACGTTCTTCAGGAGTTGCGGCACGGGTTCGAATTTCTTCGACAGTTCGCTGACCGGCCGCCCCTGCCGCTTGATGCAGGCGAGCACCTGCAGCGCCGAGACCAGGCCGTCGCCGGTCGTCGAAAAGTCGGACAGCACGATATGACCCGACTGTTCGCCGCCGACATTCAAGCCATGCGCACGCATATGCTCGACGACATAACGGTCGCCGACCTTGGTGCGGTGCAATTGCAGCTTCATGTCGCCGAGGAAGCGCTCGAGGCCGAGATTGGACATCACCGTCGAAACGACGCCGCCGCCCGCAAGCCGCCCGCTCTGGTGCCAGGATTCGGCGATCAGCGCCATGATCTGGTCGCCATCGACGATCGCGCCGTTTTCATCGACGATGACGACACGATCGGCGTCGCCGTCGAGCGCGATGCCGATGTCGGCGCGCACTTCGTGCACCTTCCTTTGCAGGCCGGCCGGATGGGTCGAGCCGCATTCCTTATTGATGTTGAAGCCGTTGGGCTCGACATTGATGGCGACGACTTCGGCGCCCAGTTCCCACAGCGCCTCGGGCGCCACCTTGTAGGCCGCGCCATTGGCGCAATCGACGACGATCCTCAAGCCGGCGAGCGACATCGAGCGCGGCAAGGTGCGCTTGGCGAATTCGATGTAGCGGTCATGCACGCCGTCGACGCGCTTGGCGCGGCCAAGCCCGTCGGAATCGGCGAGCGCCAGTTCGATATCCTTGTCGAGCATGCTTTCGATGCGCTCCTCGATTTCGTCGGAGAGCTTGTAGCCGTCGGGTCCGAACAGCTTGATGCCGTTGTCGTAATAGGGGTTGTGCGAGGCCGAGATCATGACGCCGATATCGGCGCGCAGCGAACGCACCAGCATGGCGACAGCCGGCGTCGGGATCGGGCCGAGCAGGAACACGTCCATGCCGGCGGCACAAAGACCGGCGACCATGGCATTCTCGATCATATAGCCGGAAAGCCTGGTGTCCTTGCCGAGCACGACACGATGTCGATGGCTGCCGCGCTGGAAGGAAAGGCCGGCGGCCATGCCGACCCGCATCGCGATTTCAGCCGTCATCGGAAACTTGTTGGCGCGTCCGCGAATGCCGTCCGTGCCGAAATAATTCCCTGCCATGCTAGTCAGCTTCCTCGACGTTTCTTCCCCGGCACGTCATGCCACAATTGGCCAGGGCGCTATGATCACATTGTGTGATTGTACGTTACCAATCCTTAGAAAACCATTGTTGTGCACTGCACACATGTGGCCGCAACCTGACATGCCCAGACTGCCATGTTGCAATATACAAGTCATGCGAGCCTTTCAGCGCGGACGCACGAGGAAAATCTTGCTCTGAACCAGACAACGGACAACGATTTCATCACCTTATCGGGAGAAGCCGGTTTTCGGCGATATATACGCCACTTAGCATCTGGCGCAACCGCCCGTTGAGCGATATTGATCTGCAGGGACGTATCATGGGCTGCTGCAACGGAGAAACGCTATGCTCATCCACCGACTTGCCACTTTGACCGGCCTAGCCGTCGCGACCTTGTTCCTGGCCTCGCCAGCCAACGCACTGACGATGGCCGAGTGCAGCACGAAATACAACGCCGCCAAGGATGCGGGGACACTCGCCGGCGCGACCTGGAACCAGTTCCGCAAGGCTCAGTGCGGCACCGACGCCGCCGCGACGACCGACGCCAAGCCGGCCGATACCACGAAGGCTGCCGAGACGAAGCCGGCCAAGGCGGCCAAGGCTGCCGCCGCTGCGGACGACAGCACGGCCAAGGGCCTGACGGCGAAGGAATGCAGCACCAAATACCAGGCGGCGAAGGCTGCCGGCACGCTGAAC
>NZ_RZTT01000330.1 GCF_003996995.1 Mesorhizobium sp. M7A.T.Ca.US.000.02.2.1
CTTTCGGGATTGAACGGATAGCGGTCGTTGAGCGCCGCCTGGCAGAAGGGCAGGATGTCGGCGCGCCAGATGGCGTTGAGCTCCGAGGTGACCGCCTTTTGCTTCAACCCGCTGGTGTCGCCGGCGACACCGCCGAGCCAGTCGTCGACCGGGCCGGGCAGGATTTGCGCTTGCCTTGCGACCGCCCCCGTCAGTTCGGCGAGGCCGCCTTGCTTCTTGATGGCATCCTGGGGATCGGGATTGGCCGTGACCGTCTGCAAAACGTTGGACAGCGCCGTCAGAGCCACCACCGCGGCGTCGAGTGCTGGCGGCTGGCCGTCGACCTCGGCAATAGCACCTTTGAGCGGCTTGAAGTGTTCGGCCACCAGGTTGCCGGTAAGATCCACCTCGTCAGCTGAGCCCGCGCGTGGAAGCAGCTTTGCCCCCGTTTTGACGATCTTGCCGAGCTTGCCGAGTTTGCCGAGCAGTTTCGAGCCGCCCTTGGCCGCCGCCTTGTCGTCGGCCGGCGCTTCATCGGACCGGGTAAGCTCGGTCTCCTGAACGACCGCCGTGAGCAGGCGTTTCAGCGCTGAATCGGCGCTGGAAAGATCCTTCAGATTCTCACTGGCGACATTGAGGTCGCTCAACGGCGCCAGCCTCATATCGCGCAGGAAGCTGTCCCACTGTGCGATATAGTCGTCGTAGTAGAGCTTCAGGATGTCCTCGGACAGCGCCGACACGGACGTTTCGGAGTTCTCGGAGCAGCCCCCGGCGAAGACCGCCCGATCCAGCGCCGCTTGTGCTGCCACATCCTCGATCCGGTCGAGAACGGCGTCATGGAAGCCTGCATAGGTGAATGCTCCCGAAATACCGACGCGAAGCGTCTTGTCGGAGCGACGCGCAAAAACCTTGGCGCCGTTGGGACCGGCGAAATTCGCCGGAATCCATTCTTTGAGCCCGGCCACTACCGGATCGGCCAGCAATTGCTTGTAGGCACGCGCCGGCAATGAAATCGTGCATACCGTTTTCAGCGCTTCGGCAACCAGCGCCTGGTCGGGCTCGATATAGCTTTCGTCGACCGTCATCCGGCGGATGGCCGCAAGCTGATGCTCTTCGGCATCGGCGGTTGGAAATGGTGCTGCGGCCGCGAATTCGGGAAGGCTGTTGACCCACCAGTTCTGGGTGTAGTCGGGATCCATCTGCGACAGACCCGTCATCATACGATAGGTCTTGAGAGCGCCGAGCATGAAATCCGGATCGCGGATCTGCCGCCACATGGTGGCCTCGAGAAGGGCCACCATGTGCGGCTCAAGCACGTTGCGCAAGGCGTGATCGTAGGTGTCGGTCTGAGCCCGCACCAGTTCCGCCGAGGCCGATGGCCCTAGCAGATCCTGGACAGCGGCAGGCGGTGCTGTCCGGGCATTTGAGACCGCGTCCATTGCCTCGAGCGCGCCGTCGATGGCAGGCTGCTGCACCGATGCCGGGTTTGCGGCAGCCGAGGTCAACGGCGTCTGCAGCGCTTCGAACTGGCTTGCCTGGGCCGAGATCGCATTGCGGTTGTCGTAGTAGGACCAGGCAAACACCGCACTGGCCAGCAAGCCCGCTGTGGCACAGGCAGCCGCCGCGCCCCGCCAGATCCAGGCGCGGCGGCGTTGCGCTAGCGGGTCGAACGTACCCAGGCCTGCTTCCTTGAAGATGACTTCGGTGAGCAGGTTCTTCAGGAAGAAGCTGCGTTTCTCGACCCTTGGTGCGGGCAGGACCCGCCGTGGCGGAAGACCGAAAGACGACGACAGCGCCGCGGTCAGTCGGTCGATAGGCGCCCCTTCCTGAGTCGCCGATGTCAGATAGAGGCCGCGCAGCCATGCAGCCTCTTCATACCGGCTTTCGCCGAACATCGCCTCGACCAGCACCTGGATCGGTTCGGACAGGCTTGCGAGTTGGGCAGGAAACCGGAAGATCTCTGCACGGGCGGCGAGTTTTTCCTCATCCTCCAGGCGCGGCACCAGCCGCCGCTCGAGTTCCGTCGCCAGCGTCGAAATTTCGCGTTCGATGGTCTTGGCATCCACGCGCGCATCCAGCGCGAAGGTCGTTCCCCACACCTGCTCGCGCGAGGCGGTGGACAGACCGCCGAAGAAGGCTTCGAAACCCTTGATCAGATCGGCCTTGGTCAGCATCAGATAGACCGGAAGGCGGATTTCGAGCCGGTCGTTGAGCTCGGCCAACCGGCGGCGGATCTTGCGGCCGTGCGCCTTGATGGCTTCGTCGCCCTCCGAAAGCACGTCGATCGAAAGCGCCACGATGACGCCGTTGAGCGCGCGGCGGCCGCGATGCTTCTTCAAAAGGTCGAGGAAGCCCAGCCATTCCGCCGCGTCCACATCGGGCTGGCTCTCCTGCTGCACATAGCGGCCGGCGGTATCGATCAGAACCGCGTTTTCGGAAAAGAACCAGTCGCAGTTGCGGGTGCCGCCGACCCCTTGCAGGTCGTCGGTGAGGTCGATCGGAAAATTCAGTCCGGACTGCCGCAGAGCCGTGGTCTTGCCGGTGGCCGGCGGCCCGACGATCACATACCACGGCATGTCGCGCAGAAACTTGCGGCCGCCCAGCTTGCGGCGCTTCAGTTCGGCCATCACCTCGGCGAACTTGGCACCCACGGCAGCGACGTTTTCTTCGCCGGGGCTCAGCGGCTTTTCCACCGCGGGCGCGGCAATCTCGGCGACGAACATGCGGTTGGCGCGGATCGCCCGGCGCTGGGCGACGATCAGCCAGATCAGCCAGAAGATGACCAGCAGCGCGATGATGACGATGCGCGCATTTTCAGAGGCAAACGGTTCGTAGGCACCGACCCTGACGATCGGACCGAACACCCAGATGACCAGGGAAAGCAGCGTGAGGCCGATCAGCGTCCACAGCCAGCGCGATGTCAGAACCGCCCAGAGGAAGCGCAGGATGAACATCTCACAGCCTCTTTTCGACAAGCACCTCGGCGCGGCGGTTCAAGGCTCGCCCCTGGCGCGTGCTGTCGCTGGCCACTGGATCGGTGGCCGCGCGGCCCTCGGAATGGACGCGGTCCCGTGGCACTCCGTTCTGGACCAGCATGTCGGCAATCGTCTGGGCGCGAGCCTCGGACAGCCGCTGGTTGGTCGACAGCGGATTGGTCTTTTGCAGAGGAACGCCGTCCGTATGGCCGATCACCGTGATGTTTCCGATCAGCTCCTGATTGGCGAGGATCACCTTGGCGATCGAACCGATCAGGGGCTCGAAACCTTCGGTCAGTTGTGGCCGCGACGACTGGAACAGTTCGGGGTTGGAGGCCTGGATGATCAGCTTGGCCAGCGAAACGCTCTCGGTGCCGCTGAGGGCGGATCTGAGGTCGGCCGGCGCTCCGGCCTGAAATTCCGGCAACAGCGCAAAATCCACCTTCTCCGGCGGCGGGGCATCGACCTTGGGCGACGTACGGCTGATGTCGCCGCGTGCAGGCGGCGGCAACGTGCGCACAAGTGCGGAAAGCTCGACCGCCTGGCTGCTCAGTCCCATCGAGAGTCCGATATGGATGGCAGTGGCAACAACCGCCGCACCGAGCGCCATAACCCAGATCGGAACGATGAAGCGCTGCGGTTCGTCGGATGCGATCACGCCCTTCCAGTTTGGTGACAGTGGCGCGCCTTCAGCGTCGGCATCGCGCAGGAAGCGTGCCGCCGCCACGCGAACGGCATTGAGCGAACGGTCGCCTGATCGCCCAGGCACGCGATATTTGCCGCGGAAACCGAGCGCCATGCAATCATACTGCAGTTCCAGCAATTCGCGATCGCGGTTGGGATGGCGCTCCAGTTCGTCGAGACGCGTGAAGAACTGCGTGCCGGCATCGACATCGCCACGCAGCATGACCACAAGCGGCTGCCGAGGCCAGGCGCTGGCCCCACCCCAGGGCGTGTTCAGAGCCAGATCATCGAGCAACGCCGCCACGATCCAGGCTGCCTGATCGGCCCTCTCCATAGAGGATCCCGTCGACATTGCCATGTCGCGTGCCCGAACCAGTTCTTCGAGCAATCGGGTGCGCAACGTTTCCGGATTCTCCGGCGGCAGCGCGCTTTCAAGCTCGGGAGCGAACTCGAGCAAGGGTGCGAATGCGTTGACAAGCGCGTTCGGGTGGGTGCGAGACCGCTTTACCACCGCCCCCGGCAACAGCGGCGCCATCGGTCGCGGCATCGGCGCTCCGGTCAATCGTATGCGGGTGCGTTCGCGATCCTCCGACAGTCCGAAAGGATCATCGCGGCTCATGATCTCACCTGTTCACCGAATAGCAGTCCACCTGCGGCTCGCTCGGCAACACACCCGAAACGCCAATGACGAAGCCGGGAGCATCGAGCAGTGACGCCCAATGCTCGCTTTTCTGGTCCAGTTCGAGGCACAGCCGATCGCCATCGTAAGGGATCTCGCGCGGCTGGGAATGGAGCGGTTTCAGCGGAATGCCGGGCAAACGCGATTTCCACAGGCCCTCGAACTGATCGGCCGAGCCGACAGTCGCCTGATTGACGAAGATCTTGCGCAGCGCGTCCTCCGACAGCTCCGAACCGACCCGGATGACGATCCGGCTGGCCACCAGCAGCTTCGGGTTGTCGATGCGGATTTTCCAGACATTGGTCGAATGCCGCATGACAGGCAGCGCACGCGATTTAGGCTCGATGTAACGCAGGCTGAGGATGAGCGAGCGCAGCGCATCCGCCAGCGCCGAATAGGCGGGGCCTGGCGCCATGTGATCGTAAGCGGGTAATTCGCCCAGGCGCCGCGCGCTCGATCCGTAGGTCGCCATCGAACCAGCGAGCCCGGCAAGTTCCAGGTAAAGCTCGGCCGGATGGAAGACATCCTGCGCCAGCATGTGGGCGAGCCGCGGACGCGCCGCATTGGCGAGATTGAGCATCAGCAGATCTTCGACGCTGCGCCCAGGCCCGCCCATGACCATCTTGCCATGCGCCTCGGCGATCTGCTCGAGGCCTGTGACAACTTCCAGAAGCAATTGCCGATACCAGGCCACCGCGCCGGTAATCAGTGTCGGCGGCAGGAAGGTCTCGTCCACAGAGACGCCACCATCGGCTCGAACCCCCTTGAGGTCGGCTATCGGCAAGGCTGTGTAGCCACCGACCGACTTGCCGGGTGCAAGCAGCAGCGCCTGCGGACGGGCGATCTCGATTTCTTCAGGATCTGAACCGCCCTGGACGGCGTCACGCACCGAAACGACCCGCCCGTGATAGCGTGCTCCCGAGGCGGCCGCGTGTGCCGGATCGAAGCCGACACCGCCGGGAGGCTCCAGCGGCAAGGCGACCAGCACCGGCCCGGCGCCCGTGTCTGGGGTGACCAGCAGTGGTCGCGGCGCGTCCATCATGTCTGGAATGGAGAAAGGTGTCCCGTCCGGAAAGATGCCCCGTGCGGACAGGATCGAGATCTGGCCGGCCTCCAGCAATGCCTGATCCAGCGTCAGTTGCTGAAAGCCGAACGTATGCAACTGCCCGGCCTGCAACGCGCCGCGCACCGTCGCCTCGATAAAGCGATCCTGCTGCTGGAAATGCTGGGTCCGGAGAAACAGACCTTCGGACCACAACACTCTGTTTGCATCGCTCATGCCGCTACTCTCTGCATCGAGCTCCCCTTGCCCTGGCCGCTAAGCGGAAATGCCGCCGCTGCCAAGCGAGACGTTGACCGTAAATTGTGATCCCGCCGACACTGATTTGCTTGTGCGCCAGTTTCGGCCGCCGGGCTCGCGGATCAGTGCAACAAAGCCCAGCGCCGTCGCGTCCGGCTCGACCGTGATGGTCTTGGACGCGGTCTTTCCCGGCCCGACGGCGATCTGGTCGGATCCGATGAGGTCGCCTGCGAGTGCCGAACCGGCATCCCCCTGCAAGGCAAAGTAGTCGGCGGAATTGAATTTGCCGGTGCTGCGCAGCCGCATGACGAGGACCGTCACCGGCCGGTCGCCGCCGCCCGGTCCCGGGTTCATACCGGCCCCGCCGGTCAGTTTGACGGTGATCACCGATGGTTTCGGCGGCCCGCTCTGGCAAGCCGTAAGCAGCCCGGTTGCGCCCAGGGCGACAATGAATTCGCGTCGATCGATCATGTCTCACTCCTCCTCATATGCATCCCGAAAATCAGCGCCGATTTCGCCCAGAAAGCTTTTTTCCGCGCTCTCGGCGATTTCACGGTGGCGTTTCTGGTAAAGCTCCCACAGCTTGGCGCTGCGCCCGCCCGAAAGCAGCGTGCCGATCGCGGAATTCGATTTCAGCTCTTCCTCGATCGCTGTCGGGTCAAAACGGTCAATCATCCGCCGCAAGGCGCCCTGTACGCCGCGCCAGGCGCGCACGTGATGTTGGGCGAGGTCGCGAACCGCGTCGGCGATTGCCGCTTCGCCGGCGAGAAATCCGGGGCTGCGCTCGGCGAGAAGCGTGACGATGGCGTCGTCGACCGTCGGCAGAAACTTGAGCGGATTGACTTCGGAAGCCCCAACCATGGTCTGGGCGACGCGAGCGTTTCCCTTTTCCTCGGCCCGTTTGCGCAGAAGCTGCATCAGGCCTTCCATCATCAACCGATATTCGCGGCCAAACTTCTCCATTTCCGCAATGCTGTCGCGCTCGGGGAAATCGGCTTCCTCGACACCCATGCCATGCAGGAATGCGGAGCGGAGCGCCATGTCCCCCAGTTGCGGCGCTGCCGGCAGGCGGGCGGGTTTGGCAGCAGCACCTGCCCGCGCCGGAGGCGGGACGTCAGCCGCTTGCGCGGGCAAATCCCAGGGATTGGCGGATTGTGGTCGTTGGGCGATGCGCTCGCGCTGTCC
>NZ_RZTT01000331.1 GCF_003996995.1 Mesorhizobium sp. M7A.T.Ca.US.000.02.2.1
GTGGAAGACCACGACACCGGCGCCGGCGCGCCGGAGGTGGGCGTGTCCAGCGCTTCCCAGCGGTCGGCTGGCCCGGGGAACGCAAGCTGGCAGCAACGCCGCCCGACGGAGCTCCGCTCCGCAGACGGGCAGGCGGGCGACGCACCCCACAAAGGCAAGCCCAAGAAGCGGCGCAAGCGAAGGCGCGGGCGCAAGGTTTTTGCGCGCGACGAAGTGCGTCCCGCGGAGAATCGATCGCCGGCGCCAGGCAAAACCGGTGCCCCGGCGGCGGAGGCCCACAGACCGTCGGAATCGCTGGCCTCGCCCGCCGCTGTAGTGCCACGGCCGGAACAGAGCGCCCGTCGGCCGCCGGTCCAGGAGCTTCCGGTGTTTGCGGCTCTTGACCTCGGCACCAACAATTGCCGGCTGTTGGTCGCGGTGCCGACGCGGCATGGCCAGTTCCGCGTCATCGACGCCTTTTCGCGCATCGTCCGGCTGGGCGAGGGGCTCACCGCCAATGGCCGGCTCGGCCAGCCGGCGATGGACCGCGCGGTCGAGGCGCTGAAAATCTGCGGCGACAAATTGCGCAACCGCAAGATCAGAAAAGCCCGGCTGATCGCCACCGAGGCCTGCCGCACGGCCGAAAACGGCGTCGAGTTCATCGACCGCGTCGAACGCGAGGCCGGCCTGAAGCTTGAGATCATCGACCGCCAGACCGAGGCGCGGCTGGCGGTGTCCGGCTGCGGCTCGCTGGTCGAGCGCGACACCCAAGGCGTCGTCCTGTTCGATATTGGCGGTGGTTCGTCGGAAATCGCGCTTATCGATCTCGCTGGCCGCCGTTCGCCAAGGCTGGCCAATCATATCGTGTCGTGGACGTCGCTGCCGGTCGGCGTCGTCTCGCTGGCCGAGCGCTTTGGCGGCCGCACGGTGACGCGCGAGATCTTCGCCGCCATGGTCGACGACGTTGCCGGCCGGCTGGCCAGCTTCGACGGTCGCGATCGGCTGAGCCATCTCAAGGCCAGTCCGAATTTCCATCTGCTGGGCACGTCCGGAACCGTGACGACGCTGGCCGGTGTCCACCTTGAGCTCGAGCGCTACGATCGCCGCCGTGTCGATGGGCTGTGGATGGACCGCGACAGCGTCGATCGCATGGTCGAAAGACTGGTTGGCTGGGATTTCCAGCAGCGCTGCGCCAACCCTTGCATCGGTGCCGATCGCGCCGATCTGGTGCTGGCCGGCTGTGCTATCCTCGAGGCGATCCGCGCCGCGTGGCCGTCCGAGCGGCTGCGAGTCGCCGATCGTGGCCTGCGCGAAGGTATTTTGAGCGAACTGATGGCCGATGATGGCGTCTGGCGCAACGATGGGCGTGGCAGAGCGTGAGCCCGAACCGAAGAATTAAGCAATGACCAAGAAACCGGAAAAACCAGGATCAGCCAGCATTCGTGTGCTGAAGACGCGGATCAAGAAGAAGAGCGGGCTGAAGGAATCGTCGCGCCGCTGGCTGCAGCGCCACATCAACGATCCCTATGTCCAGCGCTCCAAGGCTGACGGCTATCGCTCGCGCGCGGCCTACAAGCTGATCGAGATCGACGACAAGCATCATCTCCTGAAACCCGGCATGAAGGTGATCGATCTCGGCGCCGCCCCCGGCGGCTGGTGCCAGGTCGCCGCCGCGCGGACGAAATCGACGGCCGACAAGCCGCATGTCATCGGCATCGACTATCTGGAAATGGACGCCGTGCCAGGCGCCCCGGTGCTGCTGATGGATTTCCTCGATCCGGCAGCGCCGCAGAAGCTGGCCGAGGCGCTGGGCGGCGATCCCGATATCGTGTTGTCCGACATGGCGGCGCCAACCACCGGGCACAAGCGGACCGACCACATCCGCACCATGCATCTGTGCGAGGTGGCGGCCGATTTTGCGCTGTCGGTGCTGAAGCCGGGCGGGCATTTCCTCGCCAAGACTTTCCAGGGCGGCGCCGAAAACGAGTTGCTCTCCATGCTCAAGAAGAACTTCCGCTCCGTCCATCACGTCAAGCCGCCGGCGTCGCGGGATGAATCGGTCGAGCTCTATTTGCTGGCCAAAGATTTTAAAGGGCGAGAGGCCGGTCCGCCGTCAGGCGGATCGGAACGTCCAGTGGACGTTCCGAAGGCCTCGAGCGCCCGGAGCCATAGCGAAGGGCCGGGGGACGCCGACGACTGACAGGGCACCGCCGCGGTCCGCCGTCGGGCGAATCGGGCCGTCCAGAAGGCGAGGCCGAAGCGTAGCTGCCATCAGTTGCCGGGTGGGCTCACCGTTTCCAGCGTCTTGGGTGTTGTCAGCCGGCCGTGACCGGAGATGGCGTTGCCGGCATCGGGTGCCAGCCGGACGAAGGATAGCGATGCCGCCGCCGAGACCGCTGCAACGATGAAGAAGGCAATGTGGAAGTCGTCCAGCGACAGCGAGCCGCCATGGATTGACGTCGATACTTCCAGGATTCCGCCCGCCAGCGCCACGCCGAGCGCGACCGACAACTGCTGGAACACGGCTGTAATCGGCGTCGCCTTGCTGGTGTCTTCAGCCGAAACCTCGGCATAGGCGAGCGCATTGACGCCGGTGAAGAACATCGAGCGGATGAAGCCGCCGACGAGCAGCATGGCCAGCATCAGCAGATAGGGTGTGTCGGGTGTGAACAGGCCATTGATGGCGATCGAGGCGGCAGCGACCAGCGAACCGACAACCAGAACGCGGCGAAAGCCGGCGACGCGGAAGATCAGCGCGGTGACGAATTTCATGCCGATGGCGCCGATTGCAGAGACGAAGGTGATCATGCCGGACTGGAACGGCGTCAGCCCAAAGCCGATCTGGAACATCAGCGGCAGCAGGAACGGCACCGCACCGATGCCGATGCGAAACAGCGAGCCGCCAAGCACGGAAGAGCGGAACACCTGGTTGCGAAACAGTTCGAGCGCCAGCAGCGGGTTTTTGGCGTGGCGCGCATGCATGAGATAGAGCGCGCCCGACAGCAGGCCGACCGCTACGGTGGCGACACCGACGATTGGCGGCAGATAGGGCAAGCTGACCACCGACAGGCCAAACACCACCCCGGATGCCGCCAGCCCGCTCAGCATGAAGCCGATGAAATCAAGTGGCGGGGTCTGCGCGGGTTCGGTCTCCGGCAGGAAACGCGTCGCCAGCCAGATGCCGACCACGCCGATCGGCACATTGATCAGGAAAATCCAATGCCAGGTGAAATAGGTGGTGATGAAGCCACCGACCGGCGGTCCGACCAGCGGCCCGACCAGCGCCGGAACGGTCAGCCAGGACATCGCCGCGACGAGTTCGCTTTTCGGTGTCGCGCGCACCAGCACCAGCCGCCCAACCGGCGTCATCATGGCGCCGCCAATGCCTTGCAGGAAGCGCGACACTACGAAAGCCGGCAGCGAACCGGAGAGCGCACAGGCTATTGAGCCGACGATGAAGACCGCGATCGCGGCACGAAAGACTTTCTTGGCGCCGAAACGGTCCGCCATCCAGCCGCTGATCGGAATGAAGATCGCCAGCGAGACGAGATAGGCGGTCAGCGCCAGCTTGAGCGCGATCGGGCTGGTGTGGATGTCGACGGCGATCGCCGGCAGCGATGTCGCAATGACGGTCGAATCCATGTTTTCCATGAAAAGGGCGACCGCCAGGATGAGCGGGATGGTGCGGTTCACAAAACGCGTCCGACTTGATTCTTTTACGGTTGACCGGGAGGCAAGCCAACATGCAGGGCGGTTATCATGGGCTGGCTCTCATGTCGTGTTAATTTGCTGTCACTTTTGTGCGACTGCGGGGAGACAGGCAGTTCGCTTGGCCTGCCGCCGTGCCTAAATCAGAACTGCCGGGACGGCCAAGGTCTTCTCGTTCCGTCTCCAGGCGCTGGCCAAGCAGCAAAGAATAGCTTGCGAATGGCGATGCGCCACGCTATTGTAGTGTATATAACTACTATATGGACTTTGTTATGGAAGAAGCCGTTTCGGCAGCCGATGCCAACCGCAAGTTCTCTCTCATCCTGCGCGGTGTTCGCGAAGGACAGAGCTACGTCGTGACCAGTCATGGGCGACCCGTCGCGCGGATCGTGCCCGCCGATCGACAGCAGGGTGTGGCTTCCCGCTCGCGCTTAGCGTTGTTGTCGCGCCTCGAACGCCAGCCTGTTTTGGATGTCGGACGTTGGACCCGTGACGAGCTCTACGAGGACGAGCGATGAAGGTCGCGCTCGACACCAATGTCCTTGCCTACGCGGAAGGGGTCAACGGTGCCGAGAAGCGCGATATCGTTCTCGAACTGCTGCGCAACCTGCCGCAAGAGGCTGCAGTTATTCCCGTTCAGGTCCTTGGCGAGTTGTACAACGTTCTCGTCCGCAAGGCCGGAAGACCGCCTGTGGAAGCCCGGGATGCCCTCCTGGGTTGGCGCGACGCGTTTCCAGTTGCCGCGACAGTGCAAGACGTAATGATGATGGCGGCTGATCTGGCTACGGACCACCACTTCAGCATTTGGGACGCGGTCATTCTGTCCACCGCTTCCCAAACCGGTTGTCGGATGCTCCTTTCGGAAGACCTGCAAGATGGCTTCACATGGGGTGGGGTAACTGTCGTCAGCCCTTTCGCATCGCCGCGTCACGTTCTGCTCAATGCTCTCTTGGGGGAGTCTTCTGGATAGAACGCGAAACACCGAGACGATCGGCTTTTCATTGGCGCTTGGACGTGGTACCAGCCAGCGCCAATCCTGAAAGGGAAGAAACGAGTCGGCGCTGTCCATTCCGGTCCAGCGCTTTTTTGTATTCCCCCACCGCGTTTTATATCAAGGGACTGGCCATGGCAAAAATCATCGAAACGTCCACTGGCGCATTGGCGCTGACCTTTGACGACGTGCTGCTGCAGCCCGGCCATTCCGAGGTCATGCCCGGCGAGACCGATGTCCGCACCCGCATCGCCGGCGACATCGACCTCAACGTGCCGATCCTCTCGGCGGCGATGGACACCGTCACCGAGGCCAGGCTCGCCATCGCCATGGCCCAAGCCGGCGGCATTGGCGTCATCCACCGCAATTTCTCGCCGGCCGAACAGGCCGAGCAGGTGCGGCAGGTCAAGAAATTCGAATCCGGCATGGTGGTCAATCCTGTCACCATCGGCCCCGACGCGACGCTCGCCGACGCGCTGGGCCTGATGCGCAGCTATTCGATCTCGGGCATTCCGGTGGTCGAGAATGGTGGCACTGGCGGCCACAAGGTCGGGCGGCTGATCGGCATCCTGACCAATCGCGACGTGCGCTTTGCCTCCGATCCGGCGCAGAAGGTCCATGAGCTGATGACCCGTGACAACCTGATCACGGTCAAGGAGAACGTCGACCAGGACGAGGCCAAGCGGCTTCTGCATCAGCACCGCATCGAAAAGCTGGTTGTCGTCGACAGGCAGGGCAACTGCGTCGGATTGATCACCGTCAAGGACATCGAGAAGTCGCAGCTCAACCCGCACGCCAGCAAGGACGCACAGGGCCGCTTGCGCGCCGCCGCGGCCACCAGCGTCGGCGATGACGGCTATGAACGCGCCGAACGTCTCATCGATGCCGGCGTCGACCTTCTGGTGATCGACACCGCGCATGGCCACTCGCAACGCGTGCTCGACGCGGTGACGCGCGCCAAGAAACTCTCCAACTCGGTTCGCATCCTGGCCGGCAACGTCGCCACCGCCGCGGGCACGCAGGCGCTGATCGACGCCGGTGCCGACGCCGTCAAGGTCGGCATCGGTCCGGGCTCCATCTGCACCACCCGCATCGTCGCCGGCGTGGGCGTGCCGCAGCTCTCGGCGATCATGTCGGCGGTCGAGACGGCGCACAAATCCGGCGTCTCGGTTATCGCCGATGGCGGTATCAAATATTCCGGCGATCTCGCCAAGGCGCTCGCCGCCGGCGCAAGTGCCGCCATGATCGGCTCGCTGCTGGCTGGGACCGACGAAAGCCCCGGCGAGGTCTATCTGCACCAGGGCCGCTCCTTCAAGGCGTATCGCGGCATGGGCTCGGTCGGCGCCATGGCCCGCGGCTCCGCCGATCGCTACTTCCAGGCCGAGGTGCGCGACACGCTGAAACTGGTTCCGGAAGGCATCGAGGGGCAGGTTCCCTACAAGGGACCTGTGTCTGGCGTGCTGCACCAGCTTGCGGGCGGCTTGAAAGCCGCTATGGGTTATGTTGGTGGCCGCGACCTTGCCGATTTCCGCGAGCGCGCCACTTTTGTGCGCATATCCAATGCCGGACTTCGTGAAAGCCACGCCCATGACGTCACGATTACCCGCGAAAGCCCGAACTATCCCGGCGGAGCCTGACCAGTACGGGCTCGGGCGGAACCTGACGGCAACGATCCTGCGGCTGTCTCGCCACGCAGGCGCGCTCTGTTTCCTGTCGGCGGTGGTTTTCATCGCCATGACGGCTCTGGAATTCTTCTATTTCCGCCAGTTGAGCGGCGGCTTGCCGTCACTCGACATGCGCATTTTAGGGTTTACGCCGGACGAAGGCATGGCCTGGCTGACGGCGCTCGGCCGGCGCGGCGGCGAGATCATTCTCGTCTGGCACTATCTGACCTTCGATCTGTTGTTCCCGGCGCTGCTGTCGGTCACGCTGGTCAGCCTCATCCTGGCCACCGGCCGGCGATTGAAGGCTTTCCGCGTGCTGCCGGCGCAGCTGCAGTCGATTTTCGCGTTGGTCCTGGTGCTTCCCTACACGCTTGCACATTACGTTCAGAACTTTGCGGTGGCGCGGCTTCTGTCCGATTTCCTGTCGGCCAACCCGGACT
>NZ_RZTT01000332.1 GCF_003996995.1 Mesorhizobium sp. M7A.T.Ca.US.000.02.2.1
ATTCCGGGTGCCATTGCACGCCGACGGCACGGTCGAGGCGGTTTCGGTGCGCGACGCCCGCGCCTTCGCCGTCGGCGTGCAATGGCACCCGGAATACTGGGTCAAGTCGGACAGCAATTCGGTGAAGATATTCCGGGCCTTCGGCGATGCGGTTCGGCTGCACGCCGCAGCGAAGGCTGGCGCGCGGGCCGCGGCGGAATAATCAGTCGCCAGATTTCTTATCACCGGTGGCCGCCAGCGACAGCAATGGTAGCGCCGGGGCATAGGATTCGTAGCCGTCGCCATCGGCAGCCGCGAAGGTGACGATTGGATCGGTGCCATTGGCGCTGAAGGCGACAGTGCCGTCGTTTTGCTCGCGCCAGAACTTCGCCTGCTCTATGCCTGGCAAGAGCCGGCGGCATTTGGGAGCAACGGTGAGCAGCGACAAACCGTCCGAAATTTCGGCCCCGCGGCTGACTGCACAGACCGCCTCATCGCCATTGGCGACCAGCCTGTAGCTATTGGACGGGGCGGCCTCGTTGGCCACGCTTTCTCGGCTGCCGCCATGAAACAGCTGAATGCCGCCAAACAGCGCTGCGGCAGCGATCAATGCGGAAAGTGCTTTCATCATTCTTCATCCACGTACACGGACAGGATGGAGAATGTTTCCAAAGGGTTAAGCTGGCGTTAATAGGTGTGCCAACACGCCTTTGGCCCGCCGAACAAAGGCGTGCGTCCCGGGACAGTGGCGGCATTACTCCCGCCCCCCAACATCGACTAGTTTATATCAAAACTTGTAGCTGAAGCCGACGCGGACAGCCTGGGTCTTTACATCGGTCGGATAATTGAAGCCGCTGTCAGTCGCTGGATTGTCGGTGAACGTGCCGAAATCACTGTAACGATACTCAACCCGCGTCGTCCATTTTGGCGAGAAAGCATATTCAACGCCGGCGCCCACAGTCCAACCCGCCTTCGTGTTGGATGTACTGTCGGTCGTTGCGCCATCGTCGTAATTGGTGTGGAAGTGAGCCACGGCCAGGCCACCCGTGGCGTAGAGGAGGGCCGGTCCCATTGCATAGCCAAGGCGCGCCCTCAGCGAACCCTGGACGTCGATTTTGGTCTTGATGGTGCCAGCAAACACCGAATCCACTGAACCGCTCGCTCCTGAGCCCTCGATATCACCTTCGACACCGAGAACATATGAATCGAAGGCCTGATTGTAGCCGAGGTGAATGCCGCCGAGCACGCCGTTGGATTTCCACGAATCAGACCAATCGGAAAAGCCGCTGCCTATCTCGGAATCGTGGCTGTCGACATCTCCCCAGCCATACCCGATCTGAGCGCCGACATAGGCGCCGGTCCAATCGTAGGCAACGGGAGCTGAGACGAGCGCATCGGCAGCGAAAGCGTTGCCTGAAACGACGACAAGCATTGTCGATGCAAGAAGAAGAATTTTCACGTAGCGCCCCGCTCTTTGATTGTCGGCAGAGTACCTTCCTTCAGCCGCGTATCAAGCGCGTATCAGGATGCCGAAGTGTCAGAAGCACCGATTTCCGACCTATGGTTGCAGATCAGCCACGTTTCGCCGCCTATTCGGCCTATCTCGCTAGGTCCTGACCCTTATATGCGCCGTCTCCGGCACCGGCGTCAGCGGCCGGCGCTCGGTGAACCAGGACACCAGATTGTCGACGCAGAGATCCGCCATGGCGCGGCGGGTGTGGTCCGAGGCCGAGCCGACATGCGGCAGCAGCGAGGTGTTGGGCGCGTCGAGCAGCGCCTTGGGCACGTTCGGTTCGTCGGCAAAGACGTCGAGGCCGGCGGCGGCGATGGTGCCGGTGACAAGGGCTGCCGCAAGCGCTGCTTCGTCGACAGTGCTGCCACGGCCGATGTTGACGAAGACGCCGTTGGCGCCAAGTGCCGACAGGATTTCGGCATTGACCGCCTTCTCCGTCGAGGCGCCCCCCGGCGCGACCGAAATCAGCGTATCGACGGCCTCGGCAAGTCCTTTCAGGGTCGCATGGTACTGGTAGGGAAGACCTTCGACACGGCGCCGGTTGTGGTAGGCGACCGGCAAGCCAAAAGCCTCCAGACGCCGGGCGATGGCCTGCCCGATGCGGCCCATGCCGAAAATACCCACACTGCGCCCGCGCAAGGTTAGCCGGCTCAGCGGATAGTTGCCGTTGCGCACCCAGCTGCCGTCGCGCAGCCAGGTTTCGGCGCGCGGCAGGTCGCGGATGGTGTTGATCAACAGCCCGATCGTGGTGTCGGCGACCTCCTCGGTCAACACGTCGGGCGTGTTGGTGACCATGATGTTCTTCGCTCGGGCATGGCCGACATCGACCGAATCATAGCCAACGCCGAAGGAGGCGATGAGCTCGAGGTTGGGCAATGCATCCATCATCGCCGCGTTGATGCCGGCAAACGAAGCGATGCCGCGCACGTCGCTGCGCATCTCGTCGGTGATGAGGGACGGATCGGCGCGTTCTATTCTGACACGCCTGAACGTACGGTTGATGCGGTCGACCGCATGGTCGTTGAAATCGCCCGGCACCAGGATGGCGACGGTCTGCAACTGTTCGGCCTTGGTCATGCACGCTCCACCGGCTTGCCGGTCGACTGACGCACATGCAGTTCCGGCTTGATCAATTCCTGCGAGGGCCGCACCGTCTGGCCGTTGAGCTTGTCGAGCAACGCGCTGGCGGCGCGGCGGCCAACCTCACGCTGGCCGTTCCAGACGGTGGTCAGGGCCGGCGTCGCGATCGCCGCCTCTTCGAGGTCGTCATAGCCGGTAACGGATATGTCGACGCCGGGCACAAGGCCGGCCCGGGCAATGCCGTTCATCAGGCCGATGGCGACAAGGTCGTTCCAGCAGCAGGCAGCCGTCGGTCTGTCCTTCAGCGCCAGGAACTGTCCGGCGGCCTCGAAGCCGGCCTGCTTGGTGCGTGGGCCGGCGATGCGCCATGACGGCCTGACTTCCAGCCCGGCCGCCTCCATCGCGTTGACATAGCCCTGGTAGCGGTCACGGCCGGTCGAGGTCTGGTCGGTGCCGCCGATCATGGCGATGCGCTTGTGGCCGAGCGAGATCAGATGGTTGGTGGCAAGGCCTGTTCCATAAGAGTCGTCGCCGCGAAAGACCGGCACGTCGGCACCCTCGACGGTGCGCGCGATCAGCACAGCCGGCAGGCCGTTCTCCTCGGCCATCAGGATGTCGGAAGCCGGCGTGCCGATGGCCGGCGACATGATGACGCCGTCGGCGCCGAGCTGCAAAAGCGTGTCGATGAAGGTGCGCTGTTTTTCGAGCTGATCATAATGATTGGACAGGATGAAGGTCTGCCGGCTGCGGTCGAGCTCGCTTTCGATCGAGCGCAGGATCTCGGCGAAGAATGGGTTCATGATGTCGTGGACGACGACCCCGACAATGCCGGAACGCGAGGTGCGCAGGCTGGCGGCGCGACGGTTGTAGATATAGCCGATGGCGCGGGCATGTTCCTTGATGCGGTCACGCGTGGTACCGGCAACCAGAGGGCTGTCGCGCAGCGCCAGCGAGACCGTGGCCGTGGACACGCCGAGCGCATCCGCGATCGTCGAAAGCTTGATTTTTTGTGCCAGCGACGTGTGCTCCCCGGACCTGAACTTCCAGACCTAAACTGTTTAAAGGCGGCGTTATGCCACCGATCGGGGGCAAATCAAAGTTTTTTTGCCAACGCCTCGGCCTCGACATCCGAGGCCGCGCGGCTCCGCAGCCGAAGCCTATGCTCGCGATGGACGATGTAGAGACCGCTGGCGACGATGATGGCGGCGCCGACCAATGTCCAGCGGTCGGGAAACTGCTTGAAGACGATCCAGCCGGAAATGATCATCCACACCATCTGCGAATAGGGATAGGGCGCCAAAGCCGTGGTTGTCGCCAGCCGGTAGGCCTGGACCAGCAGCCAGTGACCGACGCCGCCGAACACGCCGAGCATCAGCAGCACGAACCAGTGCCAACCGTCATGCGGCAGGGAAAACGAAAACGGCAGCAGGGGCAGAAGCAACAGCGCCGGTGCCAGCGCCGAAAACAGGATGAGGCTCTCCGATGTCTCGGTCGCCGACATGCGGCGCGTCATGATGACGTAGAAGCAGTTCGACAGCATCGAGCCGAGCGCGAAGAGATGTCCGATGCCGAAAACGCCAACGCCCGGCCGGGTGATGATGAGGACGCCGGCAAAGGCCGCCAGGATGGCCAGCCAGCGCCGCCAGCCGGCCCACTCGCCAAGCAGCGGACCGGCCAGTGCCGTGATCACCATCGGCCCGAAGAAATAGATCGAGGTGGTCTCCGCCAGTTGCAGGGATTTGAGCGCCAGGACATTGAATATGGTCGATCCGAACAGGAACGCGCCGCGCAGGATATGCGCCGGCAGGTTGACCGGACGAAACCGCACCGGTTGGCGCCAGCCGCGCAGCAGCGCGCCGACCAGCACGACATGCACGGCAAAGCGCACCCAGGCAACGACCAGCACGGAAACGCCGGCAAGGACGAGGTATTTGCTTGATGTGTCGAGGAAGGTGAAGAAGACATAGGTGGAAAGCATGCACACGATCGCCACCGGGGGCGTCGCGCTTTCTACATGTCTTTGGGGAGCACTCACTTGCAGGCCGGGTGGGAAGCTGGGCTGGAGCCCACCTTTGCGGGAATTGCCGGCTCCCGGCAAGCCAATTGTCGACTGCCGCGACATGAAAGCCTGCTGGCACAACAAGAGCCGCCGGCAGGCGTAGTGCCCTGGCTAGGCGTGCATACGGGCGCCCTTGGTGATCTTGTCGACCAGCTTCTTGTCGGCGCGAAGCGCGATCCCGACCACCTTGGCGTCTTCAGGCGCGAATTCGGCGAAGACGGCGCGATTAGCCGAGTCAAAGCCGGTCGAAAACATTTCCTCGACATAGAGCGAGGTGGTCACGCCGCGCTCCAGCGTGCGCCGGTGGATCGTGCCCAGCGTCGTCTGGTCGGCGGACAAAACGATGACCGGCTGGATCGACAGCGGGTTGTAGAGATTGCCGGCGCGGTCGCGATAGGGTTCACCGATGATATCGGGAAACTGCGCGACGATGCCGCTGGTCAGGAAAGCGGTGACGTTGAGTTTCTGCCAGACCGGCAGATCCTCCCGGAGCACGATTGCAAATTTCGTATCGAACATGAGACATTGGCCATTCGGTTTGTGCCCCAATGCGAGGCTGAAGGAGACGATGTCGCACGATCTAGACAGCCAGGCCTTCAGGGGTCTTGGACGTTTGTGCGTCGATGCGGCGGAAAACTGCATCATCTCGGCCTCCGACCCCGCCGGCATGGAGCGTATCGAGGCGCGTTTCCATGGCAGCGCGTTCGAGCTGCATCGCCACGACACCTACTCGATCGGGGTGACGCTGCACGGGGTGCAGACGTTTCGCTATCTCGGCGCTGCGCGCCACAGCCTGCCCGGCCAGATCATCGTCCTGCATCCCGACGAGTTGCACGACGGCGGTGCCGGCACCGAGGACGGATTGCGCTACCGGATGCTCTATCTGGAGCCGTCGCTGATGCTCGACTGCCTCGGCGGCGCTTCGCTACCTTTTGTCAGGGATGGCGTGGTGACGGACGCCGCCTTTTGCGCAACGTTGCTTTCGGCGCTGGGGCCGCTGGAGCAGGAACTCGACGAGCTGTTCGTCGACGACTTCCTGGCGCAACTGATGCAAAGCCTGACACGGCATGGCGGCCAGTCGGCGAAGCCGATGACCAGGACGGCGTGGCGGGCGGCTGCGCTGGCGCGCGACTATCTCACGGAAAACCTGAACCGGCCGGTGCGTTCCGGCGAACTGGAAGCTGTAACCGGGCTTGATCGCTATGCCTTGTCACGGCATTTCCGTGCCGCTTTCTCCACCAGTCCACATCGCTTCCTGGTGATGCGCCGGCTTCAGCGGGCGCGGCGGATGATCGCCGCCGGCGAACCGTTGGCACAGATCGCGGTCGAAGCCGGCTTCAGCGACCAGAGCCATTTCATAAGGCAATTCAAGAAGGCGTTCGGCATGACACCGGGACGCTGGTCGTCGCTGATCCAGGGCTCTGCCGCGGCGGCTTGATCGCCTGCCGCAACAATCCGCCGGTCAGTCGTCCGACTCGGCGTCGTCGTCGATGAGCACCAGTTCCACGTTCGAGAGGTTGGCCTCGATGCGGGCAAGCAGCTTGAACAGTGCCTTCTGGTCCTTCTTGTCGAGACCCTTCAGCGCCAGCTTTTCGGTCTTCTTCACCGATTTCTCGATGGCGTGAATGATGTCGCGACCGGTGTCGGTGAGGAAAATATGCGCCTGACGGGCGTCGGCCGAGGAGGCGCGTTTTTCCAGAAAACCCTGGGCCTGCAGCCGGTTGATTGTCTTGGTGATGGTGGGTGGGCGCACGCCGAGGCGTCCGGCAAGATTGCCCGGCGTCTGGCCGTCCTCACGGTCGAGCGCCAGCATGATCTGATCCTGGCCGGCATAGAAGCCGTGCGCCAGAAGCCGGGCCGCCAGCGCCGTTCTTGCCAGCCTTGCCGCCGAATGCAGCCGGCTCATTGTCGCAGTCTTATCCGCCTTGGCCATGGTCATCCCTCTTCGGCCGTACCGGTGCGGGCAGCATAGAGGCAGCCGGCCGGTTGGCAATCGACGATGAAAAAGATTCCGGAGCTTCAAACAGCTTTGCCGGCAAGCATTGTGGTGTCCGCCGTGGCTAATGCCAGATGTTTATTTCAGTTAGATGACAAACGAATTCCCGGCCGGAATTTTCGCCGCGAGCAAAGTGATGGAGTGACCGCCGCT
>NZ_RZTT01000333.1 GCF_003996995.1 Mesorhizobium sp. M7A.T.Ca.US.000.02.2.1
ATTTCGAGGTCATCGACACGACGGCGAAATAGAACCGGCTTCGGGTTCTCGCCGCGTCAGCCTCTCAGCCTGCTATCAGCGCCTTGATGCCGTCGGCGACGAATTGCACAGCCAGTGCCGCCAGGATGACGCCAAGCAGACGGGTCAGGATCGAGCGGCCGGTCTGGCCGAGGATGCGGTCTATGCGTTCCGACAGCACGAACACCAGATAGGTGATGGCGAGGCAGACGAAGATGATGCCGACCAGCGCCGCCTGCGCGGCAAAGCCTTGAAACGAGCCGGAAAGCAGCACAGTTGCCGAAATGGCACCAGGGCCTGCGATCAGTGGGATCGCCAGCGGGAAGGCGGCGATGTTGTGGATCATGTCCTTGGTGATGGCGACGTCGCCGATCTTCTCCTTGCGGTCCTGCCGGCGCTCGAACACCATCTCGAAGGCGATGAAGAACAGCAGGAAACCGCCGGCGACGCGGAAGGCCGGCAACGTTATGCCGAACACCGACAGGATCGAGGCCCCGGCAACCGCAAACAGCGCCATCACCAGGAAACCGATGATCGAGGCGCGCACCGAAACCTGCTGGCGCTCCTCGCGGTTCATGCCGCGCGTCACGGCGAGGAACAGCGGCGCCAGGCCGGGCGGGTCGATGGTCACGAGAATGGTGACGAAAGCGTTGAACAGGCTGTCGAAACTCGGCATCTCTGACCCTCCCGCCGGGCTGTGCCCGTGCCAGAATATTGGTAGAGCAAAGCCCGTTCGGTGGGAACCGTTCGTGAGAAAGTGGTTGATGCGGGACAGAGGGCAGCGCGAAGGATCGCGACGCTTTTATTCTGGGCTGCTGCAATCCTCGGAGATCAAACCGCTCGCCGCGCCAGGAACTCGACTTCCAGCCGCCATGTCGCGCCATTGTCTTGCGAGCGTTCGCCCAGCCAGCGGAAGGAGTTTTCGGTGATGCGTGAAAAGCTCCAGCGTACCGAGCTGCCGGTGTCGTCGGCGCCCACTTGCACGATCGTGTCACCCTCGGCGCGGCCGAGCTGGCGGCTGAAATACTGGTTGCGCGGGTCGCTCCAGAAGATGTGCCAGCCATCCGCGCCGGGATCATAGACGCGCAGCGTCGTGCCGTAAAAAGTCCATGTGCCCAAGGATGGCGATGGACCGGCGTCCCGCGCGGGCAGGATCCACACGTCCTGGATCGCCCGGCCTTCCAGCACCCAGCCGAAATGCACCTCGCCACGCCCTGTCAGCACAGTGCCGTCCTCGAGGTGGCGCGAGGCCTCAAACGTCCAGGCGCCGACGAAGCGGCCGTAAAGGCTCAGTTTTTCGGCAAGCCCTTCGATCGGTCCGGAGCTATGCAGGGCTTCGGCAAACGAGGATTGATCGAACATGGCTGCGGTCTCTTCTTGTCAGGAGACCGTTAGGAGTAGGCGGTGACGGGGTTCTGAGCTTGGGAAAAATTGCTATATTTCGACTATGACGACGACCACGCATAGTCTCGCATTCGGAGCCGGTTGGCACGTGACGGACGTCATTTGCACGGCCGGCGCCGGCGACCGGCCGTTCGAGGAAGCGCATCAGGATTTCTGCGTCGCTGCGGTCACCAGCGGCACGTTTCGCTACCGCGCCCAGCAAGGCACGGCGATGCTGGCGCCCGGCGCGCTCCTGCTCGGCAATCCCGGCACATGTTACGAATGCGGGCACGAGCATGGCAGCGGCGACCGTTGCCTCTCGTTCCATTTCGATCCGGCCTACATGGAACGAATCGCAGCTGGCGTGCCGGGCACCAGGAAGCTGGCTTTCAAGGCGGCGCGCCTGCCGCCTTTGCCGGTACTGGCGCCACTCCTGGCCGAGGCGGAGACCGCGCGCGAGATGGCCGACATCGACGCCTTCGAGGAACTTTCCCTGCGCTTGGCCGGTGCTGCCGTGGCTACAGCCTCTGGCGCTACGCATGTCGGGCGCGCGCCGAGCCGCCGCGATCAGAAACGGGTGGCCGAGGCAGTGCGGCGGATCGAACTGGACGCCGATGGGCCGGTCTCGCTTTCAGCACTTGCCGATGAGACGGCGACCAGTCCGTATCACTTCCTGCGCATCTTCCGGCAGGTGGCGGGCATGACGCCCTACCAATTCCTGCTCAGGACGCGATTGCACAGGGCGGCGGTGCGGCTACGCCTGTCGAACGATGCGGTCTCGGCGATCGCCTTCGAGGCAGGCTTCAACGATCTGTCGACCTTCAATCGTCGTTTTCGGCGGATCATCGGGGAGACGCCGGGCCAGTATCGCAGCCGCCGTGGCGCATGGGCCGTTTCTGCTTCGTGAATCGGCCCCGTGCCCGCCAAGGCAGACACGCAGGCTTTTGCGTCAGGGCGGCGAAAACTGCCTTGGCCATATCGTCGCAATCAGCGGTATCCATTTGAAATTACCACCGAAAATGACACTGGAAAAGTGCCGTGAAGGTTGGAGTTTCGGGCTTGCTTCCTATATAAGCACCAAGTGATTCCTGATTAGATTGTGATCCGATTTGACCGACCAGAAGACACCGCGCGGCGCCGACGGCGGCCCCACCGGCATCGAGCCGATATCCATCGTCGAGGAGATGCAGCGCTCCTATCTCGATTACGCTATGAGCGTGATCGTCAGCCGTGCGCTGCCGGACGTGCGCGACGGCCTGAAGCCGGTGCATCGCCGCATTCTCTTCGCCGCCCATGAGAGCGGTTACCACTGGAACCGAAAATATGTGAAGTCGGCGCGTCCTGTCGCCGACGTGATGGGTAAATACCATCCGCATGGCGACGCCTCCATCTATGACGCCTTGGTGCGCATGGCACAGGACTGGTCGCTGCGCGTTCCGTTGATCGACGGGCAGGGCAATTTCGGCTCCATCGACGGCGATCCGCCTGCGGCGATGCGCTACACGGAAGCGCGGCTGACCAAGGTCGCGCACGAGCTTTTGGAGGATATCGACAAGGATACCGTCGATTTCCAGGACACTTACGACGCGTCGGGCAGCGAACCGAAGGTTCTGCCGGCACGGTTTCCCAACCTTTTGGTCAACGGCTCGGGCGGCATCGCCGTCGGCATGGCGACCAACATTCCACCGCATAATCTCAGCGAAATCTGCAACGGCGCCATCGCCCTCATCGACAATCCGGCGATCGACCTGCCGGCGTTGATGGAGATCATTCCGGGACCGGATTTCCCCACCGGCGGCATCGTGCTTGGCCGTTCGGGCATCTACAACGCCTATTCGACCGGCCGTGGCTCCATCGTCATGCGCGGCAAGGTCAACATCGAACAGCGCGGCAACGACCGCGAGTCGATCATCATCACCGAGGTTCCCTACCAGGTGAACAAGTCGTCGATGATCGAGAAGATGGCTGAACTGGTGCGCGACAAGCGCATCGAGGGCATTTCCGATATCCGCGACGAGAGCGACCGCCAGGGCTACCGCGTCGTCATCGAGTTGAAGCGCGACGCCGTTGCCGACGTCATCCTCAACCAGCTCTACCGCTTCACGCCGCTGCAGACCTCCTTCGGCGCCAATATGGTGGCACTGAACGGCGGCAAGCCGGAAGTGATGAACCTGACCGATATGCTGAAGGCGTTCGTCGCCTTCCGTGAGGAGGTGATCACAAGGCGGACGAAATTCCTGCTGCGCAAGGCGCGCGACCGCGCCCATGTGCTGGTCGGTCTCGCCATCGCAGTCGCCAACATCGACGAGATCATCAAGCTGATCCGCACCGCGCCGGATCCGCAGACGGCGCGTGAGCAGTTGATGGAGCGGCGCTGGCCCTCTGGCGACGTGGAATCGCTGATCCTCCTGATCGATGACCCGCGTCACCGGATCAACGAAGACGGCACCTACAATCTGTCAGAGGAACAGGCGCGCGCCATCCTCGAACTGCGCCTGCAGCGCCTGACCGCGCTCGGCCGCGACGAGATCGCCGACGAGTTGAACACGATCGGCGCCGAAATCATCGATTACCTGGACATTTTGTCGTCCCGCGCGCGCGTCCAGCAGATCGTCAAGGACGAGCTTGCCGCCGTGCGCGACGAGTTCGGCACGCCGCGCCGCACCGAACTCACCGACGGCGGTTCGGACATGGAAGACGAGGACCTGATCCAGCGCGAGGACATGGTCGTGACGGTGAGCCATTCCGGCTACATCAAGCGCGTGCCGCTGTCGCTCTACCGGGCGCAGCGTCGCGGCGGCAAGGGCCGCTCCGGCATGTCGACCAAGGAAGAGGATTTCGTCACCCGGCTGTTCGTGGCCAACACCCATACGCCGGTGCTGTTCTTCTCCTCGCGCGGCATCGTCTACAAGGAAAAGGTCTGGCGGCTGCCGATCGGCAATCCGCAGTCACGCGGCAAGGCGCTGATCAACATGCTGCCGCTGGAGCAGGGCGAGCGCATCACCACCATCATGCCGCTGCCCGAGGACGAGGCCAGCTGGGGTGAACTTTACGTGATGTTCGCCACCACGCGCGGCACCGTGCGCCGCAACGATCTATCCGACTTCGTCCAGGTCAACCGCAACGGCAAGATCGCCATGAAGCTGGAGGAAGAAGGCGACGAGATCCTCGGCGTCGAGACCTGCACCGACAAGGACGACGTGCTGCTGACCGCCAGTTCCGGCCAGTGCATACGCTTCTCCGTCGGCGACGTGCGCGTCTTCCAGAGCCGCAATTCGGTCGGTGTGCGCGGCATAACCATGGCCGAGACCGACCGCATCATCTCGATGTCGGTGATAGAGCATGTCGATGCTTCGCCAGCGGAACGCGCCGCTTACCTGAAGCGCGCGGCGGCGGAGCGGCGGCTTGCCACGGAAACGACCGGCGAAGAGGAAGAGATCGCGCTGACCAATGAGGAGATCGGCGAGGAGACGGAGCTTTCCGACAACCGATACGAAGAGCTCAAGGCGCACGAACAGTACGTGCTGACGGTCACCGAGTTCGGCTACGGCAAGCGCTCGTCGTCCTATGATTTCCGGCTGACCGGACGCGGCGGCAAAGGCATCCGCGCCACCGATGTGTCGAAGGCAGCCGAGATTGGCAGGCTGGTGGCGACGTTCCCGGTCGGCAATGACGACCAGATCATGCTGGTGTCGGACGGCGGCACCGTCATCCGGGTTCCGGTCAACGGCATCCGTTTCGCCAGCCGCGCCACCAAGGGCGTGACCATCTTCAACACGGCTGAAGGCGAAAAGGTGGTTTCGGTCGAGCGGATCTCGGAACCGCAAGCGGACGAAGAAAGCGATGAGACGGTCGAGGGCGGTGCTGATGCCGCTCCGGCGCCTGACGCCGGTCCGGAGGGTGCGGACTAAGTCCGGCACCCGGGTTGTGACATAGCAACGCCGGCCAGGTGGCCGGCGCGGCAGCAAGTTCAGGCTTTATCAGTAGTGACGATATGGCTTGCGCGGGCCGAAGCCTTCGAAGCGCTTGGTGTTTGCCTTGACGCGGATGCGTTGCGCCTCCTGATGCAGCCCAAATACGGTGGCGATCAGCATGGCGACGGTCATTGCGGTGGCGAGCATGTAGATCAGCATGTGCGTGTTCTCCTGCGCCTAACAACGGATAGATGGGATTTTGGTTTCATCTTATTAAGGTGCAACCTAGTGAACGCTGCGTGAAGGCTTCGTGATCAGCGTGTTCATCTGTCGTTCATGTGCCGGAAAAGGTTCACGGCCGGCGCGCCGATCGGATTTGCCTTTGCGAGAGAGGCTCGCTAGAGCCTGTTCCATCTTGATGGACGGAAGACGGAACAGGCTCTAGCTTTCATTTGAGCATGATCTCTAGGACAAACGAAAAACCGTTTGTCCGCAAAAACCGGTTTCCACTTTTTGGGATCATGCATTAGAAGCACCTGCCATGACTGAACGCATTGCCCTCTATGCCGGCTCCTTCGACCCGCTGACCAACGGCCATCTCGATGTGCTGAAGGCCTCGCTGGCCGTGGCCGATATCGTGTATGCGGCGATCGGCATCCATCCGGGCAAGCAACCGCTGTTTTCCTTCGAGGAGCGGGTGAAGCTGATCGAGACGGCGACGAAGACGGAATTCGGCAGCGACGGTGCCCGCATCAAGGTCGTCGCCTTCGACGGGCTGGTCATCGACGCCGCCAGGAAGCAGGGCGCCTCGATCATGATCCGCGGCCTGCGCGACGGCACCGACCTCGACTATGAGATGCAGATGGCCGGCATGAACGAGACCATGGCGCCTCAACTGCAGACGGTTTTTCTGCCCGCCAGTCCTTCGGTACGCACCATTACCGCCACACTTGTTCGCCAGATTGCCTCGATGGGCGGCGACATTCGCCCCTTCGTGCCGGCGGCGGTTGCCGGTGCGCTCACAGCCAAGTTCAAGAAGTAAGTTTTCGGAGAAAACCATGCAGCTGAAAAAGCTAGCCTCGTTCCTTGTCGTGCTCGCCGGTCTTGTGGCCGCGTCGGTCTCGGCTTTCGCCGCCGACCCGGAAAACACAATGATCATCACGCTGAAGGACGGCGACGTCACCATTGCGCTGAGGCCCGATCTGGCGCCAAAGCATGTCGAGCAGATCAAGAAGCTGGTGCGCCAAGGCGCCTATGACAACGTCGCCTTCCACCGCGTCATCGACGGCTTCATGGCGCAGACCGGCGACGTCAAGTTCGGCAATATGAAAAAGGGTTTCAGCGCCGAGGCCGCCGGCACCGGCGGTTCCGACCTGCCCGACCTGCCGGCCGAATTCTCACAGACCGAACATTATAAGCGCGGCGTGGTCGGTATGGCCC
>NZ_RZTT01000334.1 GCF_003996995.1 Mesorhizobium sp. M7A.T.Ca.US.000.02.2.1
GCGCTGTTCGATGTCGGCGACGGCGGCAACCAATGCGGGCCGGCGACGGTGATCGTCTGGAAACCGGAAGGCGGCACCATCCAGAGCACCACGGTCGAGCAGGACCAGTGCGGCGCGCCGCCCTCGGCGGTGTCCGACAACGCCATCTATTTCGTGCCCTATCTGCTGCCGGGGGATGAGAAGCCGGCTTTGCAATGGTCGCCGACCGATGGGCTGACGATTTCGGGCAATCTGACCTACATGCCGGAACCCGGCACGGACTGGAAAGACATCGATCCGGAAAAGTACCAGAACATCACCGACGCCTTCCACAACGAGGCCGTCTACAAGGAAGCCGAAAAGCTGCTCGGCAAGGACATGCCCGATATGGCAACCAGCCTGCTGGTCGGCGGCGGCACGGAAAAGACCGCTTCGGGCGCCTTCTTCGCCAGCGGCTGCGTGCCGCATGACTGCGGCGGCAATGACGGCTTCATGGCGGTCGACCCGGCCCAGCACAAGCTCTATTTTGCGCGCCGCGGCGACAATGGCAAGCCGAACGCCTGGCCTGATGTGGCGACATGGCCGGCGGATGTGAAGGCGGCGCTGGACAAGGCGCTGGGGGCGGCGAACTAAGTATTTTGCGCGACGGCAGCCGCACCGTCGTCGTGCTGCGGAAAAGAATTGTCCGCCGCGATCCTTCACACCCCCCTCTGCCCTGCCGGGCATCTCCCCCGCAAGGGGGGAGATCGGCAGCTTCAGCGCTCCGCCCATCTCTGCAACGTTTGGCAATTGGCGAAACCATTCGTGGCATCCGATCTCCCTCCTTGCGGGGGAGATGGCCGGCAGGCCAGAGGGGGGTGCTGTCCCGCCGACATCGAAACCGTTTTGCACAGCCAATCGGTCTGCGTTGGCCCATGGCCGAAGCGGCCTCATCGTTGCAATATGGCTGCACTGACTTGCGAGGCCCCATGCGCACACTCATCTCCACCGGTTCGCCGTTCGAAAAGACCGCCGGCTATTCGCGTGCAGTGGTGCAGGGCGACTGGTGTTTCGTGTCCGGTACGACCGGCTACGACTATGCGACGATGACGATGCCGGAGACGGTAGAGGCGCAGACGCGCAATTGCCTGGCGACGATTGCCAAGGCGCTGAAGGACGGCGGCTTCGAGATGGCTGACGTGGTGCGGGCGCATTACTACATCACCGACCAGGCTTTCGTGGACGTGGTCTTCCCGATCCTCGGCGAGACGTTCGGCGACATCAGGCCGGCGGCGACGATGATCGTCTGCCAGCTCAACAGATCGGAAATGAAGATCGAGATCGAGGTGACGGCGTTGCGGCGCACGGCATGAAAGGCCACCGACGATGAAAGTCCGGCGCATCGTTGCCAATATCGAGACATCGGATGCCACTGCGGCCAAGCGTTTCTATCAGGATGTCCTCGGCCTCGATGTGCTTATGGATCTTGGCTGGATCGCCACCTATGGCTCGCAAGCAAAGATGGATGTCCAGGTCAGCTTCATGGCGCAAGGCGGCTCCGGTACGCCGGTGCCGGATCTCTCGATCGAGGTCGACGATGTCGATGCGGCGCTCGACGCCATGAAGGCGGCCGGCTTCGCCATCGAATACGGACCGGCCGACGAGCCCTGGGGCGTGCGCCGCTTCTATGTCCGCGATCCGTTCGGCCGGCTGGTCAACATTCTCTCGCATCGGTGAAGGCAAGGCGCTGCAATTTGCGGGAGGCTGGCGGGGCAGAGGGGAGCGCGAAGGATCGCAAACGAACGAGGTTGTTCTTGATCGCTGCGTTACTCCTTGCGCACAACCGGCTTGGCGTTTAGCAAGGCCGCGGTTCAAATTCTTTCCAGGACGGTTCCTCCATGGCAACGAAGCATCTTTTCCTGCTCCCCGGTGACGGCATCGGTCCCGAGGCCATGGCCGAGGTCAAGAAACTGATCGCGGTCATGAACGACAAGCTCGGCAGCGGTTTTGCCACCGATGAGGGGCTGGTCGGCGGCTGCGCCTATGACGCGCATGGCGCGGCGATCTCCGATGCCGACATGGAAAAGGCGATGGCGGCCGACGCGGTGCTGTTCGGCGCCGTCGGCGGTCCGAAATGGGATGCGGTGCCCTACGAGGTGCGCCCTGAGGCCGGCCTGCTGCGCCTGCGCAAGGACATGGAGCTGTTTGCCAACCTTCGCCCGGCCATCTGCTACCCGGCGCTGGCGGCGTCCTCCTCGCTCAAGCAGGAGGTGGTCGAAGGCCTCGACATATTGATCGTGCGCGAGCTGACCGGCGGCGTCTATTTCGGCGAGCCCAAGCAGATCATCGATCTCGGCAACGGCCAGAAGCGCGGCATCGACACGCAGGTCTACGACACGTTCGAGATCGAGCGCATTTCGGGCGTCGCTTTCGAACTGGCACGCACGCGCAAGAACCACGTCACCTCGATGGAAAAGCGCAATGTGATGAAGTCGGGCGTGCTGTGGAACGAGGTCGTCACCCAGACCCACAAGGCGCGCTATTCCGACGTCAAGCTCGACCACATGCTGGCCGATGCCGGCGGCATGCAGCTGGTGCGCTGGCCAAAACAGTTCGACGTCATCGTCACCGACAATCTGTTCGGCGACATGCTGTCCGACATCGCCGCCATGCTGACCGGCTCGATCGGCATGCTGCCGTCGGCCTCGCTCGGTGCGCCTGACGTGAAGACCAAGAAGCGCAAGGCGCTGTACGAGCCGGTGCACGGCTCGGCCCCCGACATTGCCGGCAAGGGCATCGCCAACCCGATCGCCATGATCGCTTCCTTCGCCATGTGCCTGCGCTATTCCTTCGGCATGGTCGATGAAGCCGACCGTGTCGAAAGCGCGATCGCCGCCGTGCTCGACGAAGGCCTGCGGACGAAAGACATCATGTCCGATGGCATGACCGAGGTCGGTACGGTTCAGATGGGCGACGCGATCATCGCCAAATTCCTGGGCTGATTCCGTGACGGTCGACGTCCGCTGGGCGACGATCGAGGACGCGACGGCACTCGCGGCCATATTGTGCGAGATGGCGGAGCATTACCGGCAGCCGCCTCTCGATGCTGACCGGGCCCTGTCTGCTGCACGCAAATGGCTTGGCGAGGAAAGCCCGGCCTATCCGCATTTCGCGCTCGCCTTCGTCGGCGGCGAGGTCGGCGGCCTGGCGTCGGTGGCGATCGCGCATCCCGGCATCGATCTTGAGCGGCTGCTGTTCCTCAAGGATTTGTTCGTGCGCGAGAAGGTTCGCAACGCCGGCGTCGGCCGGGCGCTGATCGGCTTTCTCGCCGATCATTGCCTGCGCGAAGGCATCGGCCGCATCGACCTGACCAGCGAGGACTGGAACGAGGGCGCACTGCGCTTCTACGACCGGCTTGGCGCCGAGCGCCACGGCCAGAAGGTCTTTCTCAGGCTTGCGGGTGAGGCGCTGAAAAGCGGCTAGATCCTGACGCCTGCCGGCACTGGTCCCCAAGGGTTTTCGCCCACCTGGGACGGCAGAAGTCCGAAGACCAGCAAGGCAATGCTGCCAATGGGAGTGATGAAGCCCAGCAGTGCAAACCAGCCGCTCAGACCCGCGTCATGCACACGCCGCACGACGAGGGCAATCGACGGCAGGATCAATCCCGAAAAGAAAACCAGCAAGGGTATGAGCCCTATGGCCCTCATCGGCGTCCTGTCCGCATTGGTTTTGAAGCCATTGAACGCTAGGTCAACGAGTATTCCGAAGCCTAGAAGCGCCAATATCCCGAGGGTGTAGAATAGCCAGAAGGCCCAGAATTCCTTGCGGCGGGCGCGACCTTTGAAATTGCTATAGTCCGCAATTATCGCGCGCCTAGAGTAAGCCCACAGACCCGTGGAATAGGCGGGCCTGCTCTCGGCCGAACGGCGTGGCTGCCGTGGCTGGCCCGTGCTTGGCGATGGCGCTGTCGGGGTGACGGCGACTATATCGTGCGCCGTACCGTCATCCGGTTGAAACTCGACAAGGGCGCCCCTGGCGAGGGTCACCCCCTGATTCAGATCGTTATGGGTGAAGATATAGCGCTTGCCGTCGATACCGTTGATGTATCCGTAATCCTGATCCTGGTCGTAGTGAAGCACCGCACCGCGCATACCCAGCCCCCCATTCACGCTAGCTACGGCGAATGCTACCTAGGGTTGGGTGCGATTGCAATATGCACGCAAACTATATTCTGACGCCCGCAGGCACCGGCCCCCACTGGTTTTCCCGGGCCTGCGTCGGGATCAACGCGAAGACCAGGATGATCAGGCTGCCGATGGTCGGGATCAGGATCAGCAGGCAGAGCCAGCCCGACAGGCCGATGTCGTGCAGCCGGCGCACGATCATGCCGAGGCTGGGAAGGAGTGTCGCCAGCAGGAACGTGCCGCACAACCCGACCGTTATCGCGCCCGAGATATCACTGTCGAAACCGCCCATATCCATATCGGTGTACAGGCCGATGCCGCCGATGATCAGCAGGCAAACCGTCCAGAACAGGCAGTAGCCCCAATATTCCTTGCGGCGGGCGCGTCCGGCGAAATTGAAATAGTTCTGCGTCACGCCGCGCCAGAAATAGCCCCAGAGATCGCCGGGCTCGGCTGTCTCGGAAGATCGGCCGAAATGCTGCGCAGGAGATGGGGCCGCTGCAGGCGGAACGCTGGCCTGGGCCGGTGCGGCCTTGATGCTGGGGTCTGCGGCCGCCGGAGGGGCGGTCGCAGCAGCGATCGAAAAGACGTCGCGCGCTTGGCCGCCGCCCGGCTGGAACTCGACGGCCGTGCCGTTGGGCATGGCGGTCTGCCGGCGCAGGTTCTCGCGGATGAAGGTGTAACGGTTGCCGTCGGCCCCGGATATGAAGCCAAAACCCTGGTCCTCGTCATAGTGAAGCACTTCGCCGCGCATTTGCCACCCCCCGCTCGCCACGTCCCGGCCGAAGGTGGCACAGGGCCGAGCCGATGGGCAAGCCGTGGCTACCCTCTTCGCGGCAAATGAAGCATAAGGCATCTAGTGCAACCGCCTTCGACAGAAGCAGAACATGACAGTCGAGAGTCCCGACAGTAAAACCGTGATTGAAGATGGAGGGGAAAGAAGACCTCCTAGGCTGGCCATCGACGCCACCGGCCTGACGTTCTGGCCGTCCGGCCAGGGACTTGTCGGCATCCCGCGGGTGGAAAGCTTTCTCGTCAGCGCAGCCCTGGCCGATCCCGACCCTTGCGTAGAGGTGGTGGCGTTCCGACCGTGGGAAGGCCGGTTTCGCCCCCTCGCTCCTTTCGAGCAGGACCATGTCGCGACGGGCGAGATTTCACCCTGGCGCCTCAAACGATGGCCTGGGAGACGCACGGCGATGTCGCAGGCCCTCGAAGCGGTGAGGCAGCAGCCATGGGGCAAGCGCGACGCCGACCGCCATCTCGCCAAGACGGTGACCCATGGCCGCAAAGGGATTGCCTATCAGGCGACGAGGCTGCTGATCAGGGCCTATCGTCTGTACCAGCGGGCGCGGATCCAGTCGGCCCCGCGTCAGGTTCCAAGCCAACCGAACGAGACCGAACGCGGCTTTGTCCTGATCAGCCATCACATTCTGACCGGGGATGACCGAACCGCCGTCTCCGGCCGCGCCGGCGGCCTCGCGTTTCTTTGCCACGACCTCATCCCGACACTGCGCCCCGACATGGTTGGTATGAGCCCTGGCGAGGCTCGCTACGGGTCATATCTCGAGCACCTCGTGCGTTCCGGCGCGCCGGCATTTTGTGCATCCGAGGAAGTTGGTGCGACGCTGACCGATCATATGCAACAGGCAGGCGTCACGCAGCCGGTGGTATACCGGTTTCCGATGCCGTCCATCCTGTGCGAGACGGCTTCGCGCATCGGCCAGACTTCGCGCATCGAGGCCGACGAGCCGTTCGTGCTCTATTGCTCGACCATCGAGGTGCGCAAGAACCACATCCTGCTGGCACGGATATGGCAGCAGGCGCTCGACGAGGGCGTCAAGCTGCCGCGGCTCGTCTGCGCCGGGCGCTGGGGCTGGATGATCGATCCGCTGCGCGCCTATCTCAAGGCTCATCCGAGACTGCTCGAGCGGGTTACGTTCACCGGAGCGATCAGCGATGCGGAGCTCATCCGATATTATCGCAGCGCTTCCTTCGGCGTCTTTCCCTCGCATATCGAGGGCTGGGGCTATGGCGCCTCGGAATGTCTCGATTTCGGCATTCCCGTCATCGTCTCGACCGCGCCGTCGCTGATCGAGGCGAGCGGCGGGCTGATGCCGGCGATCGATTCCAATGACCAGGCCGGCTGGTACGCTGCGATCCGCAGGATGGCGGAGGATTCTGGCTGGCGCTCGTCGCTGACGGAACGCATCGCAAAGCAGCATCGCCCGACGCCGGCATCGGCCAGCTGGGCTGCCATCAAGGCTGGCCTGCAGGAAAGCGCGTCCCTCCGGCCAAAGTCCTAGAGCAATTCTAGGAAAAGTGTGAAGCGGTTTTCCCGGGAAAACGCATAGCGTTTTCCCTTGGGAATTGCGTCAAAACAAAGAGTTAGAGCAGATCGCCGTTTCCGTGAAATGGTGAAATGCTCTAGTCGGGCCGCTTCTTCGCCTTCTTGTGCTTGGGCGCGCCGGTGGTGTCGAATTTCGGCTTGCCCGGCTTCTTCGCCCATGGCTTTGCCTCATGCGCGGCGGCCGGGCGCTGATCGACTGCTGCCGGTGCACGTTTTTCGAATTTGCGCTTCGGCGCGTTGGGG